>NZ_JBWKYC010000031.1:0-34405 GCF_059423525.1 Arthrobacter sp. GW460-12-1-14-TSB2 | reverse complement strand
CAGCGGCGCCGGCGATGATGCTGACGGACTCGCCCTTGCTCTTCACGAACGAGTTGATCGCCGGGTTCGGTCCGATGTACGTGGCATCGATCGCGCCGGCGTTCAGCGCCTCGATCGCGGCCGGGCCGGCGTTGAACACCTGCGTGCTGAGCTTGGTCTCGCCCAGGCTCCTGGCAATGAAACCCTGCTTCACTCCCACCAGCGCCGGGGCATGGGTGACGTTGCCGAAATAGCCCAGCTTCAATTCAGCAGCAGGCGTGCCGGCGACGGCTGCGGCCGCCGGCTGCGCCTCGGTATTGCCGCTATTGCTGGAAAGCGACGACGCCACTGCCGCGCCGCCGGCAATGAGGACAACCAGGCCCGCGGCGATGCCGATTCCGAGGGTGCGCTTACGCTTTGCTGCGGAGTCTTGCGGCTTGTTGGTTTGTCCCGCAACGATGCGGGTGGATCCTTCGGGGTTCTGATGCGATGACATGGGGATTCCTTCACGATTGCGGCGCGCCAGCACAGGGCCTTGCCGCCGGACAAGAGTCGGGGGTGCGGAGAGTGGAGGGGACGGAGGCTCGCGGCGGCATTTCTGCCGCCCTCCGTCGTGGTCAATTGCTGGGCCTGTTGCTCTTGTGGAGCGTGTCCGGTGCCCCGGTTCCAGCGCTTGGATTGAGGTTACGGTTCGGCCTGCGCCCGTATCAATGGCCCGTGTCGCGCGCGTTCACCGGCGTTAATGCAGTGACTCAAAGCGTCATCCGGGAGCCCGAACCGGCGGCCCCGGCGGAAGGGAAGGTCACGGGGCGTCACGGGGAGTAACTGGAATGAAATTAGGAACTTGAATGTTCAACCAAGCATGGACTTTGGCATTTTCACTTTCGGTGAGCTTTCCCGAAACATCGACACCGGCAGTGCACTCTCACCCCGGCAGCGGCTGCACGAGATCATTGAGCTGGCCAAGCTTGCGGACCAGGCAGGGCTCAGCTTCCTGGGCCTGGGTGAGCACCACCGCCGGGATTTCGCCCTCTCCGCCCCCGAGATCGTGCTGGCGGCCATCGCCCGCGAAACCACCAATCTCCGGCTCAGCACCGCGGTCACCGTCCTGTCCACCCAGGACCCGGTGCGGCTCTTTGAGCAGTTCGCCACCCTGGACCTGATTTCCGACGGGCGGGCCGAGATCATCGCCGGACGCGGCGCCTTCATCGAGTCCTATCCGCTGTTTGGCCACAGCACGGAGGACTATGACGGGCTCTTCGACGAAAAGCTGCGCATGCTGCTCGAGTTGCGGGACAACGCCGTCCTGGATTGGCGGGGCACCCTCACCCAGAGCATTCCCGGGATGGACATTGCGCCGCGCCCGGTCCAGGAAAAGCTCCCCGTCTGGGTTGGTGTGGGCGGGACGCCGGCGAGTTTTGTCCGGGCGGGCAGACTCGGCCTTCCCCTGTTCATTGCGCTCCTGTCCGGGCCGCAGCGGTTCCGCCGCCTTGCGGAGCTGTACCGCCAGAGCGCCGCCGACGCCGGCCATGATGCGGCCGCCCTGCCGGTGGGCGTGGGTGGACACTTCTACGCGGCCCCCACCTCGCAGCAGGCACGGGACACCTTCTACCCGCATTACCGTGCCTACTTCGAACAGAACATGCCCCGCCCCGTGGACCATTTCCCGCGCGCCACTTTTGATGACTGGAGCGAACCGGGCGGCGGTTTGCTGGTCGGAAGTCCGCAGCAGGTCACTGAGAAGCTCCTGGAAGTACACGAAACCCTCGGCAACAGCCGCTACATGGCGCAGATCGGCCTGGGCGGCCTGCCGTTCGCCGAGACCGCACGTTCCATCGAACTCCTCGCCACCGAAATCATGCCGGCCGTGAACCGCGAAATCGGCGCCTCGGACTAGCCTGCCGGGGCCGCGCCTATGCTGGTGGGATGGAATCTGTTGGGTCGGGCGAGGGGTTGGCATCCGCTGTTGACCACCGCGCCCTCGCCGTTGCCATCCTCGATATCTCTGCCGACGTCCGGCGGAAGTCGCACGAAGACACCGGCGTGCGCCCGCTGCCGAACGGACTCCTCGAGATCCTTCGCGTGATCGAAAACCATCCAGGGATCACCGTCGCTGAAGTGGCAAACAGGCTGGGGCGGCAGTTCAGCAACGTGAGCGTGCAGGTGCGCGAACTCGTCACCGGGAATCTGGTAACCCGCACGCGCGACGCCGCCGACAAGCGGTACGTCACACTCCACCCCACTGCCGAGTCCCAGCGGATTAAGGCCCTGCTTGAAGGCGCCTGGGCGGATTCGCTCGCGGCGGCCAGCTCCAGGCTTCTTCCGGCCGAGCGTGCGCAGATCGAGGCGAGCCTCCCGGCACTCCAGCGACTGGCTGCCATCCTCGACGCACCCGCGTAGCCACCATCACGCGCCGCCGGAAACACCGGACTTTCCGAGGTAGTTATACTTTTATAAGTATTACTAATTGGAGGTATGAAGGCATGGCATTGGATACGGCAACCGCGCAGGTGCGGCAGGAGAAGAAGCCGCAGAAGGCGGCGTGGTGGGCACTGATCTTCCTCGCCCTGGCGCAACTCATGGTGGTCCTGGACGGCACGATCGTGAACCTGGCCCTCCCGCGGCTGCAGACCGAAATGGGAATCAGCGACTCGACCCGTTCCTGGGTGGTGACGGCCTACGCCCTCGCCTTTGGCGCATTTCTTCTGCTCGGCGGTCGTGTTGCGGACTTTTGGGGCCGCAAGCGGACATTCATGGTTGCCGCGGCAGGTTTCGCCGCCGCATCGTTCATCGGCGGCGTCGCGCAGGAGTCGTGGGAACTGATCGGCGCGCGCGCTTTGCAGGGTGTTTTCGCGGCGCTGCTGGCACCCGCGGCGCTGGCGCTGCTTACCGTTGCGTTCCCCGGCGGCAAGGAACGCGGAACAGCGTTCGCGATCTTCGGCTCCATCAGCGGCGTCGGCGCCGCCGTCGGCGTCCTCCTGGGCGGCTATCTGACGGATTACGCGTCCTGGCGGTGGTGCTTCTTCGTCAATATCCCCATCGCCATCGTTGCCTTCATCGGCGTCTGGATCCAGGTCCGCGAGAGCAGAGCCGAAGGCTCAACCAAATACGACTGGCCCGGCGTCGTGCTTGCTGCGCTCGGGCTGGGGTCGCTGGTGTACGGCTTCACCAACGCCGAACACGGCTGGGGTGCCCCGGAAGCGTGGGGGTTCATCCTTGCCGGCGCGGTGCTGCTGGTGCTGTTCGCGGCTGTGGAGAAGAAGGTGAAACACCCGCTGCTGCCGCTCCGGGTCGCTACGGAGCGCAACCGCGCGGCGGCGTTCCTCGCCTCATTCCTCTCAGGCGCCGTCCTGATCGGCGGCATCCTGTTCATCAACTTCTACATCCAGATTGTGCTCGGCTTCGCCCCGTTCCCGGCAGGAATTGCGTCCCTGCCGATGACCGTGGTGCTGATCGTCACCGCTGCGGTCGTGGCGAAGAACCTGCCGAAGCTGGGGGCGAAGATCCCTACCGCCGGAGGGCCGTTCTTTATGGCGGCGGCCATGCTGTGGCTGACGCAGGTGAGCGCGGACGGCAGTTACGCAGTGAACATGCTGCCCGCACTGATCCTGATGGGCCTGGGACTGGGAATGGTGTTCGTTCCCATGCAGAACCTTGCCCTCTTCGGCGTGGACAAGGACGACGCCGGTGTTGCCAGTGCCGTAGTGAACGCCTCCCAGCAGATCGGCGGATCGCTGGGGATCGCCCTCTTCAGCACCATCGCGGCGGCGGCCACGGCCGCCGCAGGAACAGCCCCGATGGCGGCGTTGGCCGCCGGCTATGCGGAGGTGTTCTGGTGGGCGGCGGCCGTGTCGATCCTGATCATGCCGGTTGCACTCCTGCTGATCACCATCGACCGGAAGACGTTCAGCGGCGCCGGCGCGGACGGCGCTCCCGTCCACCTTGGCTAGGGAGCGGCGCCCTGCCGGACGTGCAACCGGCCTGGCCGGCGTGAACAGGGCTTACGTGGCAGGGCTTAGCTGCAGAGCTGCCCGAAGGTGGCGCCGGCCTTCTGGTAGCCAGCCTGCAGCTCGGCGACCTTGTCGGCGTCCGGGTTCTCCTTCGCGGACTCGTCCGCATAGTCCAGGATTGCCTGCACCGCAGGCTTCAGCTCGTCCGAGGCACCAGCCACGATCGGGCGAAGCCGGTTGCCCAGGATGACCATCCCGGTCTTGCCGGCGTTGGCACTGGAATCCGTCACAACGATCTTCAGCCGGTCGCAGGTTTCTGCTGTGGTCAGTTTTTCGGGTGCCGAACAGGCTGAAGCGGAGATGATGAGCCCGGCGGCGAGCAGGGCCGTGGTGAGTTTCTTCATGGTTCCCTTGTTAGATGACTGTCGGTTGATTGTAAGCAGATCGGGCTGTGCATCCCGCTACGATGCCGCGATGCGTCGGGCATGCCCGGCCGCGGCCGGCGACAGCTCTCCGGCGGTGTCCCTGGGTTGCCCGCATGGTCCCATTCTCCCAGACGCGGCAATGCCGAAGGCCGGGCGGCCAGGCCGCCCGGCCTTCGCCGGTACCCGTCGGGCGGCCATGCCGCCGTCGGGAGGGTCAGTGCGTCAGGTCCTTGCCCTTGGTCTCCGGGATGGTGAAGACGAATGCGATGCCGATCAGCAGCAGGAGCACGGCATAAACGTTGAACAGGTTGGCCTGTCCGATGGTGCCAAGCCAGGTCTGCAGGTACGGGGCCGTGCCGCCGAAGGCAGCGACACAGATGGAGTAGGGGACGCCGACTCCCACCGTGCGGATCTTGGTGGGAAAGAGCTCGGCGTAAACAGCCGGGACAATGGCGGCGCTGGCGGCGATGAAGAAGAGCATCACGGACATGGTGACGGCGAGCTGCCAGGGGGAGTCCTTCAGCAGCCAGGTCATGGGGAAGTGCAGCAGGGCGGCACCGGCAGAGCCCATGATCAGGACCGGTTTGCGGCCGATGCGGTCCGACAGCTTGCCCCAGAACGGCAGGGCGGCGATGAACACGATGTTGGCAATCACGCCTGCCCAGAGGGCTTCGCCGCGGTCCATCTTCAGGGTGGTGGCAGCGTAGCTCGGTGCCACCACGCCCCAGATGTAGTAGCTCACGGTGAGGCCGACGGTGAGGCCGATGACCTGCAGGGCCTGCTTGCGGTGCCGCCAGATCTGCGGCCACATGGGCTCATGCTTCTCTTTGGGAGACTCGGCTTCGAAGGCTTCGGTTTCCTTCATCCGGGCACGCATCACCAGAGCGTAGACCCCCAGGGCGCCGCCGATCAGGAACGGGATGCGCCAGCCCCAGGCATTCATGTCGGCCGTGCTCAGGACGTTGGACAGGATGGCGCCGAGCAACGTGCCGGCCAGGATCCCGGCAGTGCCGGACGTGTAGATGAGGGTTGCCCAGAAGCCGCGCTTTTCCTTGGGGGCCATTTCGGAAAGGTAGGTCTGCGACGACGGCAGCTCCCCGCCGTGCGCCAGGCCCTGGATCAGGCGGGCCACCAGCAGCATCACGGACGCGAACGCGCCGACAGCCTCGAACGTCGGGGCGACGCCGATCAGCAGGCTGCCGAGGGCCGCGAGGCCGACGGCGAATGTCATGGACGTCTTGCGGCCGATCCGGTCACCGATCCAGCCGAAGACAAAGCCGCCGAACGGACGGGCAACGAAGCCGACGGCGAAGATCGCCAGGGTGGCCAGGAAGGCCGACGTCGGATCCGCCTTGCTGAACAGTGCGCTGGCGATGAACGGTGAGAACGTGGCGTAGATGGCCCAGTCGTACCATTCAACGGCGTTGCCGATGCCGGTTCCGATGAGGGTCCGGACGTGGGATTTGTGAACCTGGACCTCGGCTGGCATGCCTACGGTGGAAGTCATGTGGGGCTCCAAAAGAGAAGGGAAGGTCAGTTGCCTGCAGCCGCGAGGGCTGCGATGCGGGAAACGGCGAGTTCTGCGTAGAGCGCCGCGCCGTCGGAGAGAACGCCGTCGTCGAATGTGGCGTAGGGGGAGTGGTTGAACGGGGTGGAAGTGTGGTCCGCGCCGGGGGCAACGGCGCTGAGCCCGATGAATGTGCCGGGCACCTCGGCCATCACCCGGGAGAAGTCCTCGGAGCCGCTGAGCGGGGTGGCCCAGCGGGTCAGGCGCGAATCGCCAAAGAGCTTCTGGATGGTCTTTTCGGCGGTGTGTGTCTCGTCTTCATCCGTGACGCTGAGGGGGTACTCGGAGCGGTAGTCGACGTCCACCTCGAGGCCGTGGGCCGCGGCGATGCCTTTGAGGAGGACCGGAATGGCCGTCATCATCCGTTCCCGGGATGCATCGGAGAACGTGCGGATGGTGGCTTCGAAGCGCGCGGATTCAGGGATGACGTTGCGCTTGGTGCCGGCCTGCAGGAGGCCGACCGTGAGGACTACGGGATCGAACATGTTGAACTGGCGTGTGATCATCACCTGCAGGGCTGTCACCATTTCGGCAACCGCCGTAACGGGGTCCTTTGCGGAGTGCGGCGCGGAGCCGTGGCCGCCGGCGCCCAGCACGGTGACGAACAGTCCGTCGGATGCGCTCAGGATGACGCCCGGCTTGGTGCAAAACTGGGCGTACGGTTCCAGGGCGGAGAACACGTGCATGGCGTAGGCGGCATCCACACGGCGGCCCGCCGCGTCCAGCACACCTTCGCTGATCATGTGGGAGGCGCCGTCGAAGCCTTCCTCGCCCGGCTGGAACATCAGGACAACGTCCCCGGCCAGCTGGTCGCGGCGGTCGGCCAGGAGGCGGGCGGCGCCGGCAAGCATGGAGGTGTGGAGGTCGTGGCCGCAGGCGTGCATGGCGCCGTCGATGCGTGAGGTGAAGTCGACGCCGGTGCGTTCCTGGACGGGCAGGCCGTCCATGTCCGCACGGAGCAGGACCGCCGGCTTCTCGGCTGAAGCGTGCGGCGCGCCGCCGCGCAAAACAGCAGTGACCGACGTCGTGCTCTCACCGAGGGTGATCTCGTACGGCAGGCCTTCCAGCGCCTTGAGGACCTTTTCCTGGGTACGGGGCAGATCCAGGCCGATCTCCGGCTCCCGATGCAGCTCGTGGCGGAACCGGGCGATTTCGCCCTGTAGCTCCCTGGCATCGGCGGTGATCGACATATGTTCTCCTGCTTCCCGAACGATTGGTTAGTGACCTGCTACCCATTGTGGAGTGAGCTGGTTCACAAGGCGGAAAATAGCTGGAAAAAATCAAAACTATGATGGTTTGTGCAGGAATCATGCGATCGGAAGAGGAGGTGTCCGGATGGAAGTCAGTGAGGACGATCTCCGCCTCATCAACGCGCTGCAGATAGCGCCGCGGATCAGCTGGTCCGATGCCGCCGGTGTCCTGGGCGTGCATGCCACCACGCTCGCGGCACGTTGGGACCGGCTGAGGGACGCCGGCGCCGCCTGGACCACCGCCCACCTGATCGGCGATCCCAAACAAATGTGCCTGGCGCTGGTGGACGTGGACTGTGAGATGCGGCAGCGCGCCGGCGTCACCGCCGCGCTCGCCGCCATGCCCGAAGTGGTCACGGTGGAGGAAGCGGCCAGCAACCGCGACCTGATGCTGACGGTCATCACGCCCACGCTTGCCCATTTCAGTGACACCGTGGTGCCGCAGTTCAAGGACATCCCCGGCCTCCTCAAATACCGGACCGCGCTCTGCACGCGGCTGCACGTGGGCGGCTATGCCTGGCGGCTCAATGTCCTGGACAAGGCGCAGCAGAACGCCCTCAGGGTGCTCGCCGGGCCCGAGGCGTCGGGCTCGGCCCCGCCCGCGGTCGTGGGTGCTCCGCTGCCGCAGAGCCATCTGGACCTGATTCCGTTCCTCGCACAGGACGGGAGGGCGAGCGCGGCGGAGATCGCCCGCGGCCTCGGGCGCAGTCCGGCCACCGTCCAGCGGCAGTTGAACCGCGTGCTGGCCAGCCAGCTGCTGTCGTTCCGCTGCGAAATCGCGCAAAAATACTCCGGCTACCCGGTCACGTGCCAGTGGTTCGCCAACGTGCCGCCGGGCCAGCACGACACCGCGGGGGCCGAGCTGCGGGGGTTCCGCAACGTCCGGCTTGCCGCCTCCACCACCGGCCGGACCAACTTCGTGATCGTCATGTGGCTGCACTCCCTGGCGGACGTGATGAACGCCGAACTCGCACTCCAGCAACGCATCCCGGGGATCGAGCTGGCCGAAAGCGTTGTGGTGCTGAGTGCCGCCAAGCGGGTGGGCTGGATGCTCAACCCCGATTCGACGGCCACGGGAGCGGTAGTTCCGTCAGCGGGCCTGGGGCTGGACGCTTAGCTGCCCGGGGAGTGGCTGCCGGTCAGCCTTCGTCGCAGAGCAGGTGGTACCAGTTGTCCGCCAGGACCTCCAGCGCGTGTTCGCGGTTGGGTTCGAACTTGCGTCGTGTCCAGAGGGTGGCCACATAGTCGAGTGACGTGAAGGCGAGGGTTCCGCGGATGTGGTGCGTCTCGTCCGAGAAACGCCCGGCCAGCTGCATTCCGCGGACCAGGTCGGAAATGACTTCCTCATGCCATCCCTCGACCATGGCGCGCACCTCACGGTCGACGGCGGCGGCCTCGTCGAGCACGTCGAGGTACGGGCGGAAAACCGGCCAGAGCGCCGCCCGCGACTCCAGCCAGGCCAGGATGCCCGGCAGCTCGCCCGCACGCACCACGTCAACAAGGTCGGGTGCGGTGGAGCCGCTCTCCGGGCCGTCCGCACGGTCCAGCACCGCGTTGACGCGCGCCATGAAGTCCTTCATCAGGTCAACACGTGAAGGGTAGTAGGCGTAGAAGGTGACCCGGGTGGTGCCGGCCGCGGCGGCGATTTCGTCGATGGTGGTCGCGGCGTAACCCTTCTCGGTGAAGAGCTCAAGCGCCCGTTCCACGATCATGTCGCGGGTGAGCTTCTTGTGGGCTTCTCGCAACGACGACATGGATCAATCCTAACCGTGGCGGCCGGCGTCAAACCCGTGCGGGCGCGGGCGGACGCAGTGCGGGCGAACGCAGCGCGTCCGGCCCGGCGTCGGCCAGCCGGCGCAGTTTGGGGACCGGGATCCGGTAGTTGACCGCGGCGGCGGTCCCGGAACCGTCCGGATTGTCCCAGCGCAGGAGCAGCGACTCGCTCTCCGCTCCCGGTTCGCAGTAGTCGGGTTCACCCGCCACCGGTGTGAAGCCGACCGCTTTGAGCGACAACCCGAAGCCCTCTGTCCAGAAATAGGGCTGGAAGTTGAACTCGGGTGCGGCGTCGCCCTGCAGCAGGCCGACGGCCGCGACCTTGGCCTGGTCGATGGCGCTCGTCCACAGCGGAACCCGCTGCACGCCGCGGAGGGTGGGGAAAAAGGCCACGTCGCCGGCGGCCACTATGTCCGGCCGCATCCGGCCGCGGGAGTCGACGCGCAGCGATCCGTCGGTGAGGAGTCCCGAGCCGGCCAGCCAGTCAACGTTCGGCTCATCGCCGATTGCAGTAACGACGAGATCCGCCTCGAGCTCGGTGCCGTCGGCCAGGACAACTTTTGCGCCGTCGCCGTGATCGGCAAGACGGGCCTTCCCGCCGCCAACCACGCGCAGTCCGCGCCCGACGGCGGCGGAGGTGAAGATGCCGGCCAGATGGTCGCCCAGCTGGTGCGACAGCGGCGTGCCGTCGGAGACGAGGGTGACCTCGCAGCCCACGTGCAGGCAACCGGACGCAACCTCCATGCCGAGCGGTCCGCCGCCGATCACGATGACCGACGGGCGTGATGCAACGCTTTCCTTGAGGAGGATGGCGTCCTCGATGGTCCGCAGGGTGAGCTCGCGGACGGGGCCATCCTGTTGCGCTCCGCCTGCTCCTCTCTGGTGGGCACCCGGACCAAGGCGCTTCGCCCGGGAACCGGAGGCGATGACAAGGCCGTCATACGGCAGCTCGCCGCCTCCGTCCAGGCGAACCAGCCGGGCGTCCGGGTCCAGGCCCGCGGCGCCCACGCCGAGCAGTTCCGTTGCTTCGTGCGTGGGCTCGGGGAGCTCATGCGCGTGGAGGGCATCGTCACCGTGCAGAAGCGCCTTGGACAGGGCGGGGCGGCTGTAAGGGTGGTGGCGCTCGGCGCCGACGGTGAGCTCACCGTCGAAGCCCGCCGAGCGCAACGAGTCGCACGCCGTCAGTCCGGCAATGCCGTTGCCGACCACCACTATCCTTCGCATCGTCATGCCGCGGCCAATCGCAGCGCGGCCACCGGGCAGACCCGGACCGCCGCCTTCGCGGCGTCCAGGTCGGCCCCTTCGGCGTCCGCGACGTCGATGACCAGTTCGCCGTCGTCATCGAGGTGCATCAGCTTGGGCGCGGCTTCCTCGCACAGGCCGTGTCCCTCGCAGCGCGGCCGGTCCAGTTCGATCCTCATGCTGCCACTACCTTTTCGACCTGGAGCAATTCGAAACTCCGCGTGATGTTGCTGGGCTCCCGGACCTCATCGGAGATCGTCAACGTTTTCACCCTGCGGGCCAGTGCTTCGATGATTGCGTGCGCTTCAAGTTTCGCCAGGCCCTGGCCGGCGCAGCCGTGGGGCCCGTAGCCGAAGGAGAGGTGTTCCACCGGATTGCGCCGCACATCAAAGGTGTCGGGATTCTCGTAGTGCCGCGGGTCGCGGTTGCCGGCACCGAACAGGATGCCCACCTGGGCGCCCGCCGGAATCGTGACGCCGTCGATTTCGACGTCGCGGGTTGCCTTGCGGCCCCAGATGTGGACCGGTGCCCAGTAACGCAGAACCTCGGCGAACGCCGCGGGGACCAGTTCAGGGTTCTCCCGGACCAGCTCGAACTGCTCGGGGTGGCGGCCGAACAGCGCGATGATGTTGCCGATAGACGCGATCGTCGTGTCGACGCCCGCTCCCAGGTACTGGTGGATGATGTGCCCCGCAGAGCCTTGGGGGATGTCGCCGCGTGTCTCGGCGTCGAAAATTCCGCGGCCGATTGAGCCGGGCGTGAGGTCTTCGGCGGTGACCGACGAGCACCAGCCGTATAGCTCGCCCGCGATCGGGAAGCTCTCCTGCGTGCGCTGGTTCAGCGGGCCGATGACCTGCATCGCCGCCTGGCCCCAGCGCAGCATGTTGTCCTTGACGTGTCCGCTGAAGCCGATGAGGTCGGCAACGATTTCGATCGGGAACGCCCGGGCCAGGGCATCGACGGCCTCGAAGCTGCCGCTGGCGGCGAGCTCTGCCACGAGCTTGTCGGCCTTTTCGTCGATGACGACTTTCAATCCGCGGAGTGCTCGGGGAGTGAGGTTCTGTGACAGCGTGGCGCGGAGCTGCGTGTGCGTGGGCGGATCAGAGGCAAGCGAGGTGCCCTGCAGCGCCTCGTTCACCATGGGGTTAAAACCGATGCTGGTGGACGAGAAGGTTTCCGGATCACCGAGGGCATCGCGGATGGCGTCGTAGCGCGTCAGGACGTACAGGTCGTTCTTGGGAAGGTGGACAACTGCGGCCTGTTCGCGGAGCGCGGCATAGGTGGGGTAGGGGTCGACAAGGATGTCGTCATTCCAGATGTCGATGTCTGATTCGAGGGGTGCAGTCATGGTGTTCTCCTTGCGGGTGGTAGGTGGTAGGTGGTAGGTGGTAGGTGGTTGGTCGAAGCCGGAGGCCGTCAGTGTTAGACGGCGGCCTCGGCGTTTGCGGCAGTGGTGTCGGGGGTTTCCGCGATGGCATCGGACGCAGGTGCCGAGGACCGTGCGGAGATGAAGAGGGTGAGAATGGCGGACAGGATCGCCGCAATACCCGCGGTGAGGTAGACCGCCTGGAACCCTTGGCCCAGCGAGGTCCCGGCCACTCCCATGATTTGCGGCTGTGCGCCATTGAGGGCTTGGACCATAACGTCAACGGCAGGGGCGGGTGCACCGCCGGCCGTTGCCTGGGCCGTGAACTGCGCGATCACGCCGTCCCAGCCGGCGAGGAAGCCCAGCGGCGGCACCTTCGCCAGCCCGGCGGCGGCCTCTGCAGGCAGCCCTGCCCCGCCGAGGATTCCGGCGAGGGGACCGGCGAAGGCCGTGGCTCCGATGCCGAAAGCGATGGCTGATCCGATGACGGGTCCGAGGGCAAAGCCGAGGTCGCGCAGGAGGTTCGTCGTTGCGGAAGCCATGCCGATTTGCTGGGGCGGGACGGTATTGATGGCAACAGCGGTGACAGAGCCGACGGTGAGTGCGAATCCGATGCCCAGCAGCAGGAGCGGCGGAATGAAGGCCGTCCACGGGGTGCCGCCGAAGGCCTCTGGAGTGCCGAGGGCGAAGGTGGAGAGCCAGAAACCGGAGACGGCCATGAGGGCGAAGCCCGCGGTGAGCACCCAACGCGGGGCAACGTGGTGGATGAGCCACCCCACCACCGGGATGAAGGCGAATGCGGGACCCTGGATGAAGACGAACAGCACACCGACCTTCCAGGTCTCGGCCAGGGCTAGTCCGCTGACGGCGACGCTGGTGCTGAAGCAGATCGCGAGGAAAGCGAACATGCCCGTGACCGCCACAATGCCGGTGATCGAGTAAGCGCTGTTCTTGAAGAGGGACAGGTGGATGAGTGGCTGCTCGGTGCGTGATTCGATGACGACGAAGGCGACCAGAAGGATGCCGCCGACGACGTAGCTGGCGATCACCTGGACGCTGCCGAATCCGGCGTCCACCGCGGTCACCGTGGCGTAGAGGGCGGCGATCAGGCCGAGCGCGAGGGTGATCTGGCCGGGCAGGTCCAGCTTGCGTCCCTCGGCGGCCGCCGAGTCCTTCGCCCGGAGCGCGACGAGGAGAACGAGCACGGCAACGCCGGCCGCAACCAGGTAGGCCACCCGCCAGCCGCTGAATGTGTTCGGCGAGCCAGGCGCAACGCCCGGCACGGTGAAGAACTGCGCCGTAAAGCCTGCGAGCACCGGGGAGATCACCGCGCCCAGCGACAGAAAGCCTGCCCACGTGGCAATGACCCGGGCCCGCGCCCGGTGGTCCGGGGTGATCGCCGCGATCATGGACAGCGAGATGGGGAACAGGATGCCTGCCCCGATGCCGCCGACAGCCTGCGCGGCAATCATCATCTCGGTCGTCGGCGCCAGCGCGGCCATAACGGAGCCGACAACACTGACTGCAGCGCCGACATAGAGCAGCTTCTTGCGTCCGAACAGATCGCCCAGCAGCCCCCAGCTGAGCTCAAACACCACAATGCCCATCAGGAACATGCCCGCAATCCAGGTCAGGCCAGCGCCCGAGGTGTGGAATTCCACCGCAAAGGTGCCGCTGAGGGCACCCGGCAGCGCGTTGGTGATCTGCGCGAGCGTGACGGCGCTGTAGGCGGCGATGAAAGTGGCTCGTACCGAGCCGCGGCTCGATCCCATGCCCTTCTGTGCAGTGCCCGTCCCTGCAATGTTGTTCTGACTCATCGATGAAACTCCTTTGTTTCCGAACCGGATGTGGCGCTCCCCACAGTTTGTCTGGAAGCTTTACATCATGTCAAGAGCACTTACGCAACGAGGGTTCATCTGGCTTTCCCGGTCGTTAGTCGTACGTTGCGATTATTTCCTTGACATGATGTAAAGGAATGTGTGATGGTGGCTACACCGCAACGGGGCGACGGCACGATCCAACTCCGCGGCGCCCCAGCATTCAGCACCCGATCCTTAAGGGAGAAGCCCCGTGAGTCACCCCACCCCCGCCGGCACCGCCGACGCGATTGATGCCCCCGCCGGGCAAACCGTCAACACGGTCCTGGGCCCCGTACCTGCTTCTGAACTGGGCGTTGTCGCGGTCCATGAGGCGTTGTTGTCGGTGCTCCCCGGTGCCCAGTACGCCCCCGACATCTCGATGGACCGGGCGGAGATCTTCGAGGTCCTGGCCGCCAAGCTCACCGACTTCCGCGAGCACGGCGGCCAGACCATCGTCGATAGCACCGGCATGTTCCACGGCCGAGACCTCAAGCTCTACGAGGCGCTGTCACGCTCCACCGGCGTCCATATCGTCGCCTCCACGGGCCTGGGCCCGGAGGAAGAGCTCGGCGGGTACTTCCTGACGCCGCAGACCAACCCGCCCACCCCGTGGCCGGCAGAGAAGTTCAGTGATCTCTTTGGCAAGGAGGTCACTGAGGGGATGGTGGTTCCCCGGGTCGAGCGCCGAGCCGCCGCCGGTATCGTCGCCACCGTCGCCGACCGTGCCGGTATGACGCCGACCGAGGAAAGCCTCTTCCGCGGCTCAGCCCGCGCCGCAAAGAACACCGGCGTCCCGGTCTCCATCCGCTTCGGCGCCGACGCCCTGCATGACCTGGACGTCGTGCTGGCCGAGCAGATCGGAGCTGACCGGGTACTGGTGGGCGATCTGGACCGCAAGGACGCTGCCGGTTCCGCCGTCGAGGTGGCAGGCCGCGGAGCGTTCGTCGGGATCGACCACGTGGGCCTGAATGAGCACCCGGACTACCTCAGCGACCGCGCCCGCGCCGAGATGGTGCTCGAGCTCGTCGAGGCCGGCCATGCCGACAAGATCATCCTGTCGGGCAACTCGATCGGCGTGGCAAAGGGACTGCCGGAGTACAACCTGCCTTACAGCCACATCCTGACCACGTTTGTGCCGTTCCTCAAGGCCCGCGGCCTGGGCGAAGAAGACGCGCAGCGCATCCTCGTGGACAACCCCCGCAACCTGCTGACCGTGCGCTAAACACGCGCCCGCCCCCACCCAACAAGCTTTCGAAACCCTGAGGTGAACGAATGACCAAGGTCAACACCGTGCTGGGAACCATCCCGGCCGAAGAACTGGAAATCGTGGCGGTCCACGAACACATCGGCTACGGCATGCCCGGGTCTGAACTGGACACAAAATGGTGGAAGTCGCCGGAGCAGGCGTACGAGGAAACCGTGCCGAAGCTGCGGAAGTTCCGTGAATACGGCGGCGGTACCTTCGTGGACGCCACAGGCATCTGCAACGGCCGCGACGTGGACTACTACAAGTCCCTGTCCCGGAAGACGGGCGTGCACATCGTGGCATGCACCGGCTTCGTCGGCGGCGATACCGCCCTGCCG
The DNA here is from genome assembly GCF_059423525.1 of Arthrobacter sp. GW460-12-1-14-TSB2. Classification (NCBI taxonomy): domain Bacteria; kingdom Bacillati; phylum Actinomycetota; class Actinomycetes; order Micrococcales; family Micrococcaceae; genus Arthrobacter; species Arthrobacter sp. GW460-12-1-14-TSB2. The sequence continues at coordinate 19,410 of NZ_JBWKYC010000031.1, read as the reverse complement.
CACTTCTCCCGCGCCACCGTGGACTACCTCACCAAGGTGTTCATCCACGAGATCACCGTCGGCATCGGCAGCACGGGTGCCAAGGCCGGCGTCATCAAGGTCGGCGTGAGCCGGGGCGGACGAATGACGGACCTGGACAAGCGCATCTACCGGGCCGCCGCCCGCGCCGCCGTCGTCACCGGTGCGCCGATCCTGACCCACCTGGCCATCGACCCCGAACCGGCCGTGACCATCTTCAACGAAGAGGGCCTCTCGCTGGACCGCGTCCTCTTCGGCCACGCCGACGACGGCCTGAACGCTCCGATAACCCCGCACGACTGGATCTACGAGCAGGGCGGCCGGATCGGCTTCGACACCTTCGGCTACGATCTCGAACTGCCGGATCCGCCGTTCTGGGGCCGCAAGCGCGCCGAACGTATGGAGCACTTCGTCAAGCTTGTGAACAAGGGCTACGCGGACAAGCTCCTCGTCTCGGCCGACGCAAACTGCAGCCCGCTGGGCTGGCCAGGCGTGAAGGGCCACACCATCAACTACATCTTCGAGGACATGATCCCCGACATGCGCGCGGCCGGCATCGACGACGCCACCCTCAAACTCCTGCTCGAGGACAACCCGGCCGACTTCCTGTCGCTGACCGCCTGACCCCGGACAAACCCCAAACTTACACAGTCAAGAAAGAGATGAAACCATGAAGGCTGAAGACATCAAGAACCTCAAGATCGCCATCGTCGGCGCAGGCTACGGCGGCGCAGCGGCGGCGAAGGCCCTGAGCCTGCTCGGTGCGGACGTCACGGTCTACGAGCAGGCTCCCCAGATGGGCGAGGTCGGTGCCGGCATCGGCCTGCGCCCCGCCACTATGTCCCGGTTCCGCCAGTGGGGGATCTTCGACGAGATCGCCAAGGTGAGCTCGGCAAGCGACTACTTCGAAATCCTCACCGCAACCGGTGAGCCCATCATGAAGGACACCTGGCCGGAGTTCGGCGAAGAGAAGCAGACCTACCTCATCCACCGCCGCGACTTCATCGAGGCCCTCCTCGGCGTTCTTCCCGATGGCATGGTGCAGCTCGGCCACCGGCTGGAGACAATCGCGGACAAGGGAGATCGCTCCGTGCTGACCTTTGCCAACGGCGAGACGGTGGAGGCCGACCTGGTGGTTGGCGCCGACGGCATCAAGTCCGCTGTGCGTGAGCAGCTCTTCAGCGACAAGGGCCCGGTGTTCTCCGGCGAGCACGCCTACCGCGTGGTGATCTCCGCCGACGACGCCCACGGGATGGTGGTTGACGACAATCTGCGGATGTACATGGGCAGGGGCACGAAGGTCTACCTGCTGCCGCTGCGCCACCGCAACCAGATGTCCTTCGATATCACCGCACTTAACCCGGACGGCACCTGGGCGCCCGCCATCACCAAGGAAGAACTCCTGAAGACTGTGGAGGGCTTCGACGAGCGGATCGTGAGCATCGCCCGGGATCTCGACATGGACCTGGTCAACATCCGCGCCGTTTACGACATCGACCCCGTGGACATCTGGCACACCGACTCGGTGGTCCTGATGGGCGATGCGGCGCACTCCATGCTGCACCACCAGGGCCAGGGCGCGAACTCTGCCATTGAAGACGCCGGAGCACTGGCCGATGCGCTGTCCCGGGCCGGTTCGGTTAAGGAGGCGCTGGCCCTGTTCCAGGCAACCCGCAAGCCGGTGACGGACGAGCTGCAGCGCATCTCGCGCCAGGGCTGGAGCGAGGAAGAGGTCAATGACGTCTTTCCGGGGCAGAAGCCCGCGTCCCAGAAGCCTGCTGCTGCGGCGGCAAGGGCCTGAACGCCATGGCCATCCATCCTGAAATCGCCAAAATCCTGGCAACCCTGCCGGCACCCGACGGTTCCCCCCTGAGCCCCGAAGCCATGCGTGCCGGCGCGGCCGCCCAGGTCCCGCCGCTGGAGGGCCGCCTCCCGCTCCACTCCGTCGAGGACGCCACGGCCGTGACGCCGGCCGGCGAGGTTCCGGTGCGGATCTACACGCCCGTGGAGACGGACGCCTACGGCCTTCTGGTCTACTTCCACGGCGGCGCGTTCTTCCTGGGCAGCCTGGACACCCATGACCACGTGGCGCGGGCCTTGGCCAAGGAAACCGGCCACAAGGTCATCTCGGTGGGCTACCGGCTAGCGCCCGAGGCCAGGTTCCCCGCGGGGCTTGAGGACTGCTACGGCGTGGTCCGCTGGGCGGCCGGAAAGGGTGAAAACCTGAAGTGGGACGGGAAGAACCTCGTCATCGCCGGCGACAGTTCGGGCGGCAACTTCGTCGCCGCCGTCGCCGCGAAAGCCCACGACGACGGGTTCAACCGGATCACCCACCAGATCCTGTTCTACCCGTCGCTGGACCTGGATTTCGACGTCGACCGTTACCCCTCACTGCGGGAGAACGCCGAGGGGTACGGACTGGAGACTGCAGGCCTCGCACCGTTCAACTCGTTCTACCTCAATAACGGGGCCGACCCGGCGGACCCGCTCGTCTCGCCCGTCAAGCGCCAGGACCTCGCCGGCCTGCCGGCAGCCCTGGTCATCACGGCCCAGCATGACCCCCTGCGGGACGAGGGTGAACTGTACGGCCGGCGCCTCAAGGAAGCCGGCGTGGCCGCGACAGTCAGCCGCTATGAGGGCGCCAACCACGGATTCGTCCAGAACTTCGCCTGGATCCCGGAGTTCTACCGGGCGTACGAGGAGACCGGTGAATTCCTCAACGCTGGGCCCGGGTCCAACGGGGGCACACCGTCTTTCGCGAGCACAGCGCAATGACGAAGCCGGTCGCCGTTCATCCGATCGTCTCGCCGTGGGGGCGGTTCGGCCTCTACAGCTTCTTCATCGACGCTCCGGAGCCCGCCATCGTGGACACCGGAATCGCCTCCTCGCCCGCAGAAGGTATGGTGCCGGCACTGGAGGCGATCGGCCGCCGGATCGAGGACGTCCGCTGGATCTTTCTGACACACGGCCATATCGACCACATTGGGGGTGCGTTTGCCTTGTGGGAGCTCACCGGGCGGCGCGCGCAGGTGGTCATCCACGAGGCTGACGCGCCGATGCTCCGCTCTCGCCGGGCCCACGTGGACGAATACCTTGCCGGACGGGCGCAGTATCTGCAGGACCCCGACGGCGAGGCAAAGCTGACCGCCGCAACGAACGCCGTCATCTCGGGGGAGATGGAGCCGACGCTCCTTGTGCGCGGCGGCGAGACCATCTCCCTCGGCGGCGACGTCACCGTTTCAGTCCACTCGATTCCGGGACACACCGCCGGGTCGGTCGCGTACGTCCTGGACGGACAAAACGACGTGTTCGTCGGCGACGCCGTACAGGTCCACGGTGCGGCCAACGGATTTCCCGGCTTTGTGGACCCCGCCGGCTACCGCAGGAGCCTGCAGTATCTCGGCGACGAGATCCGTCCGCAGCACCTCTACCTGGGGCACCCGTACCGCCGCGCGGACGGCACACCTTACGGCGTGGAGCTCGACGCCGGGCAGGCTCGGGAAGCGCTCCAGGGGAGCCTGGACATCGAAGCCCGCGTCAAGGATGCGGCCTGCGGCTGCCTGGCTGCCGGACTGCAGGACACAGACTCACCGTATTCGCCCTTCGCCCGGGTGGCCGACGACCTTGGGTATCAGGGGGACCCCACCCTGGAGCCGTCCCCGTTCTTCACGACGCTCCACGGCTACCGCACGACGATGGACCACTTGACCCAAGATGAGGAGATAAGCACTCATGGATGACTGCCAGTTACTGAATGCCGGCGGGGAGAAAATCGCCGTGCGCAAGGACCTGCGGGTCCCGATGCGCGACGGCGTCGAGCTCGCCGCGGACGCCTACCAGGGCGCCGAGGACAAGCCGCGCCCGGCACTGGTGGCACTGAGCCCCTACGGCAAGGAACTGCAGGCGCTGGCGCTGACCACCCCGCCGCAGCGGCGCCCGAGCCCGATGTGGGACGGCTGCATCGAGGCCGGCGACATTGCCCGCATCGTCAAGGAGGACTACGTCCACGTCATCGGCGACCTGCGCGGCTCCGGCCACTCCGGCGGTGAGCACATCGGCAACTACAACGCCGGCGGGGTGTCGCTGGGCCAGGACGCCTACGACTTCATCGAGTGGGTAGCGGAGCAGCCGTGGTGTGACGGGAACGTCGGCATGGTGGGCATCTCCTACTTCGGCTCCATGCAGGTGCTGGCCGCCGCCGAGCGCCCGCCGCACCTGAAGGCAATCTTCGTCTCCGGCGGCCACTACGACTTCTACGAGACCACGTACCACGGCGGCATCATGTGGTTCATGCCCCGCGCTGCCCGCGAAGGCCGGGGAGGCGATTCCGGCTGGGCCTTCACCGACGGCGTGAAGTCCCGGATGATCGAGAAGTACCCGCCCGGCGAGCTTAAGGAGCTCGTCGCCAGGCGCCTCCAGGACCCGGACGTCGCCGCCTGGCCCAACCTGGTCCACGTCCTGAACTACCCGAAAAACCACGAAGCCTGGTTCGACATCGTGATGAACGAACTGGACGGGGACTGGTACGAGGAACGCAACCCCGTCACGCTGGCCCCGAACATCGACATCCCGGTGTGGCTGCAGCTGGACCAGGGCCGCGGCTGGACCCTGGACGGCACCATCGAGCTGTTCAACGAGCTGAATGGCCCGAAGAAACTGGACATCGGCCCCTACCCGCCGATGCAGTCGCGTCCCTTCATCGAGGAGCACGACAAGATGTTCCGGTGGTACGACTACTGGATCAAGGGCATCGACAACGGCGTGATGGATGAGCCTGCCGTGAGCGTTTTCGTGGAGGGCTCCCGCCAGGTGGTGACTGCGGACCAGTGGCCGCCGAAGGACATCGAGTACAAGCCGCTGTACCTGCGCCCGCGCCACAAGCTCTCCGGTGAGCCCGAGCTGATGGGCACCGAATATGCCGCGCCGGACGGCTTCTACCAGGCCCCGCTGACGGTCACCGACCAGGTGCAGATCATCAGCTGGTCCACCGAGCCGTTCGAAGAGGACACGGAAATGATCGGCACCGGCGCAGCACACATCTTCGCCGAGATCGACCAGCCGGATACCAACTTCATCCTGCGCCTGTGGGACTACGCCCCGAACGGCAAGCGCCAGCTCATCACCAGCGGATACCTCAAGGCCTCGCACCGCGAGCTCGATGAGCGCACCACCGAGGGAAACCCCTACCACCCGCACACCCGTTCCCTGCCCGTGGAGCCGGGGCAGATCGAGGAATACGTGCTGCGGCTCTACCCGTTCGCGAACACGTTCAGGCCGGGCCACAAGCTGACGGTGGAACTGTCCAACGCCGAGCCGCTGGCAGATGAGCACAACTCGCTGCTCCCGCCGGACGCCTTCCACCTCCCGGTGGGCCGGCCCGTCACCCACAAGATTTACCGCGACGCCGCCCACCAGTCCCGCCTGCTCCTGCCGTTCACCACGAAGGCCAACACGGCGGGAGGCCAGTCGGAATAGTCTCCGCCGGGCCGGGTTCCCGGCACGCAGCACAGGCCGTGATGTTCAGGATGACCCTGGACATCACGGCCTGGGGTGTTTAATGGCAGGCACGCATCCGAAACGACTGATCAGGCCATCACCGTGCAACGTAGCGCCCCCGCCGCCGCCCCTGAGGCTGCAGGAATCCTGCACCGCCACTACCTGCTCGTGACGTCCGGCGCGTGTGCCCTGGTGTTCCTGGCTGCCTTTGAGTCGCTGGCCGTGACCACCATCATGCCCCTGGTCAGCCGGGAACTGGAGGGCGCCGGCCTGTACGCCCTGGTCTTCGCCGGACCGCTGGCTACCGGCGTGATCGGCATGGTGGCGGCCGGCAACTGGTCCGACCGGCGCGGCCCAGTGGGACCGCTGTACGCCTCAGTGGCCCTGTTCGTCCTTGGGCTGCTGATCGCCGGGACGGCAGGAAGCATGGCTGTCCTGGTGGCCGGGCGCCTGGTGCAGGGACTGGGCGGCGGCGCCATGACCGTTGCGCTGTACGTTGTGGTGGCGCGCGTTTATCCGCCCGTGCTGCACCCGAAGATTTTCGCCGCGTTTTCCGCGGCGTGGGTTATTCCTTCGCTGGTGGGACCCTTCGCGGCCGGAATCGTGGCGCAGGCGGCCAGTTGGCACTGGGTGTTCCTGGGCGTGGTGGGGCTGGTGGTTCCGGCCCTCCTGATGATCGTGCCTGCGCTGCGCGGACTCCGCGGCGCGCCGGAGGGAAGTTCGGAGCCGGGGCGCTGGTCCTACGGCAGGCTCGCGTGGGCCGCCCTTGCGGCGCTGGCCGTGCTGGGCCTGAACCTTTCCGCGCAGGTTCCGGGCGCCGGAGCTTTCTTGGCGGCGGCCGCCGTCGTGATCGCGTTCGTGGCGGTGCGTCCGCTGGTGCCCCGCGGCACGTTGCTTGCCCGGCGCGGGCTGCCGAGCGTCATCCTGGCCCGTGGGCTCGTCTCCGCGGCGTTTTTCGGAGCGGAGGTCTATCTTCCGTACCTGCTGGTGGAGCGGTACTCCTTTTCGCCCACTTTTGCCGGGCTGACCCTCACCGGCGGCGCCCTGGCGTGGGCCGGCGCCTCGGCCGTGCAGGGCCGGATGGGCGCGAAGCTCAGCAATCTCCGGGCCATGAGGGCCGGGTCGGCGATGGTGCTTGCCGCCGTCGTCCTTGCCCTGGTGACCACCGTCCTGGGCTGGCCGGCCGGCGTCGCGATTGCCGGCTGGATGTCCGCCGGCTTCGGGATGGGCCTGATGTATCCGCGCCTCAGCGTGATGACGCTGGCCATGTCCACTCCGGACACCGAGGGCTTCAACAGCTCGGCCATGTCCATTTCAGATTCGCTCGGTGGTGCGCTGGCCCTGGCCACCACCGGGATCGTGTTCAGTGCCTTAGCGGGAACGGCGGCGGGAACCACAACGACGACGGCGGGCGGAGTGTCGGGCGCCTCCTTCGCGGGAGTCTTCGCTCTCACGGTCGCCATCGCCGTCGTCGCTGTGGTCGTTGCGCCGCGGGTTGCGGCGCGGAAATCGTCCTAGTTCAGGGCGTTGACTTTTGCCCTGTCCGAATCAGACTCAGCCTTCCACTCAACGATCCGTGCCTGCTGGAGCGGCGTCTTGCGGTTGAAGTACCAGGCCGCGCCAAGGACCAGGAACCACAGGGGAGCAACCACCAGGGCGAGGCGGGTGTCCTCGGCCTGGGCGAGCGCCACGAGCATGAACACGAAGAATGCCAGCACCACGTAAGGCATGAAGGCGCCGCCGGGCATCTTGAAGGCGGAGGCTGCGTGGAGTTCGGGACGGCGGCGGCGGAACACAATGTAGCTGATCAGGATCATGGACCAGACAAACATGGTGAGCACGGACGCAACCGAGGTGACCACGGTGAACGCGCCGATGACGGAGTCGCCCGAGTAGAGCAGCACCAGGCCGGCGAGCAGGAAGATGCAGGAGAACAGCAGGGCGTTCTGCGGAACCTTGCGGATGCTCAGCTTGCCGAAGGCTTTCGGGGCGTTGCCGTCCTGGGCCAGGCCGTAGACCATGCGCGAGGTGGAGTAGATGCCGGAGTTGGCGCTGGACGCCGCGGAGGTAAGGACCACCAGGTTGATCACCACGGCGGCGATGCCCAGGCCCGCGAGGGTGAACATGCCGATGAACGGGCTGCTGGCGGCGTCGATGGTACGCCACGGGTTGACAGCCATGATGACCACCAGGGCGCCTACGTAGAACAGCAGCACGCGGACGGGGATGGAGTTGATGGCCCGGGGGAGGTTCTTCTCCGGGTCCTTGGTTTCAGCCGCCGCAGTGCCTACCAGTTCGATGCCGGCGAAGGCGAAGATGGCGATCTGGAAGCCGAGAATGAAGCCGAACATGCCGTGCGGGAACATGCCGCCGTCGTTCCAGATGTTGGCGAGGCTGGCCACCGCGCCGTTGGGGGAGGTGAAGTTCGTGGCGATCATAACGATGCCGGTGCCGATCAGTGCGACGATGGCCACCACCTTGATGATGGCGAACCAGAATTCGGCTTCCCCGAAGGCCTTGACGGTGGGGAGGTTCAGCAGGATCAGCACTACGGGGGTGATGAGCGCGGGGATCCACAGCGGGGTTCCGGGGGCCAGCTTGTCCACGTAGCCGGCAATTGCCACGATGTCCGCGACGCCGGTAACAACCCAGAAGAACCAGTAGGACCAGCCGGTGAAGAACCCGGCCCAGGGGCCCAGGAGGTCTCCGGCGAAGTCGCTGAAGGACTTGTAGTTCAGGTTGGACAGCAGGATTTCGCCCATCGCCCGCATCACGAAGAACAGCATGAAGCCGATGATCATGTAGACGAAGATGACGGACGGGCCGGCGAGGGAGATGGTCTTGCCGGATCCCATGAACAGGCCGGTGCCGATGGCGCCGCCGATGGCCAGCAGCTGGATGTGCCGGTTGCTCAGCGCGCGGGCAAGGTGCGGTTCCTGGCTGTGCCCTCCCTTGGTGGGTTCCGTTGCAGTGTTCCGGGCAACCGTGGTGGTGCGTTCAGACATCAGTGCTTCTTTCCTTGTCTCAGGCTGACTGCGTCGCAGGCGGACTGCCCTGCAGGCGGGGTGCCGCGCCGCCGTCTGCACGGAGCCGCCACAAATGTGACGTAGGTAACAGTTGGGGTGAATCAAGACTAGGCCCGGTTCTGAGCCCTTCGGCGGGGGAGTTGGGGCCGGTCCCGGCAGGCCGGACGCTCCAATGACGACGGCGGGCGTCGCTGCGCCTGAACTGGCTTCCGGAGCGGGAAAGGGCATTCTCCCGCTTCGTGCCGGGCTAGGCGGCGATCGCGGGGCCTCCCTGGTTTCGTCTTCCTGGAACGCGGTTCAGCCGCAGCCCGGGTCGCTCGGTCCTCGACAAACGTCGAGCCTCAAGGCATCAAGTGTAGTCCGTTGTTGGACCTGATTCGGCAGCTTCCTCGGGCTCTGCCCCCATCTGGCCCGCCCGGTCTTCCCGTCTGGACTCGCCATAGCCGGTGAGCCGGCCTGGCCGCTTGGCCCCTCCGAGATGATGGATGACGACGTTGCGGCCCTTGTCTTCGAGTTCCATGGCATGTCCTTTCGGGTAGATCTTCCCGTGCTGGTTCGGAGCCAGGCCGGATCCGGATGGGTCCGCCATGGTGGCACTTGCAGAAGTGGGGCCGGAGCGGCGGCTGCCCGCCCCGAAACAGTGCCCGTTCGGGCGGGCAGCCCGCCGGATGCTAGACTGGTGGAACTTGATGTGCAGTGATGCCCACTTTGATTCGGTTCATCAACCGGATCCCCCGAAGGATTTGTCCGGCAGGGAGTGGGTTTTTTTCATGTGAGAGGCACATCCTGCGTCGATGAACGCGTTCTATTTGGTCCCGTCCGCCGCTACCGCAAGGTTGGCGGCAATCCGGTTGATCACCTGACTTTTCTTCGGCGAACCCCTGGGCCAACCGGCACCGGGGGCCGATATCCGCACGGATACCGCCTGAAAGACCTTTGAAACACATGACTACTTTTGCTGCCCTCGGCACGCCCAAAGCACTCGCCGACACACTGACCGCCCAGGGAATCGTTGAACCGTTCCCCATCCAGGTCAAGACCCTCCCGGACACCCTGGCCGGACGCGACGTCCTGGGCCGCGGCCGCACCGGCTCCGGCAAGACCATTGCCTTCGCCATCCCGCTTGTAGCACGACTCGCTGAGCGGGAAGCCAAGCACTTCCGCAAGCCGGGCCGCCCGATGGGGCTGGTCCTTGCGCCGACCCGCGAGCTGGCCACCCAGATCAACGCCACGATCGAGCCGATGGCCAAGGCCATGGGCCTGAACACCACCGTGATCTACGGCGGCATCTCCCAGGCACGCCAGGAAAAGGCGCTGCGCGCCGGCGTCGACATTGTCATCGCCTGCCCGGGCCGCCTGGAGGACCTGATCCGCCAGCGCATCCTGACCCTCGAGGCCGTTGAGGTCACCGTGCTGGACGAGGCAGACCACATGGCGGACCTCGGCTTCCTGCCGGTGGTCAAGAAGCTCATGGACATGACCCCCAGCCAGGGCCAGCGCCTGCTGTTCTCCGCCACCCTGGACAACGGCGTGGACAAGATCGTCCAGCGCTACCTGTCCAACCCGCTGACCCACTCCGTGGACGACCCGCAGGCCGCGGTCACCACCATGGAACACCACGTACTGGTGGTCAACGACCAGACCGTCAAGAAGCAGCTGATCGTCGAGCTCGCCTCGGGTGCCGGCCGCCGCGTGCTCTTCATGCGCACCAAGCACCACGCCCGCAAGCTTGCCAAGACCCTGACCGACGCCGGCATCCCCGCCGTCGACCTGCACGGCAACCTGTCGCAGAACGCCCGTGACCGCAACCTCGCCGAGTTCTCCTCCGGCGACGTCCGCGTCCTGGTGGCCACCGACGTCGCCGCCCGCGGCGTCCACGTGGACGACGTCGAACTGGTGATCCACGTTGACCCGCCCACGGAGCACAAGGCATACCTGCACCGCTCAGGCCGTACGGCCCGCGCCGGTTCCGACGGCACCGTGGTCACGCTGACCCTGCCGGAGCAGCAGTCCGATGTCAAGAAGCTCATGAAGGCTGCGGGCGTCGAGGTCAACTTCGAGCGCGTCACCGCCAACTCGCCGCTGGTTGCAGAACTGGTGGGCGAAATGGCCGACAAGATCGACCCGCGCACCCGCGCCGCACTGCTGGCTGCCAAGTCCAACCAGGGCGGCGGCACCTCCACCGGTGCAAACGCGGAGCGCAAGCGCGCACGCCGCACTACGCAGGCTGCACCCACCGCGGGCGGCCGCGGCGGACGTGGCGGACGCGGCCGGGTTTCGGCTGAGGCTCCCCGTACGGATCTTCCGCGTTCCGAGCGACGCGCCGTGGCTTATGAAGGCCAGGCCGCTGCCCGCAACGCCGCTGAGCGCGTGGCGGAAAAGAACCAGGACCGCGCCGACGCCGAGCGCGCCGAGCGCCGCAATGCCCGCGGCCGTGGCCGTGCCACTGCTTACTCGCACCACAACGACGTTCCCGCAGCAGGTGGCCGTGCATCGGCCGGCCGCGGGTCTGACGCCCGTGCAACCGACGGCCGTGGCGACGCCCGCGGCGGGGCAACCCGCACCAGTGCACCGCGAAGTGGCGCTCCCCGCACCGGCGGCGCTCCCCGCACCGGCGGAGCAACGGGCGGCCAGCGCAGCGGACGTCCGGCAACGGGCCAGCGCGCCGCTGCCGGCAGCAAGTCCGGCTCGGCCGGCGGCAACGCAGCAGTCTGGTCCTCCAACACCGGCGGCACCTCGGGCGGATCCTACTCCGGCGGCGGCAACGGCCGTTCCGGCGAAGGCCGTCCGGCACGCAGCGGCGCCCCCCGCCGTGCGTCAGCTCCGGCGTCGAATGAACGCCGCAGCCGCTAAGGATCGTGTTTTCGCTACGTAAAGTAGCTGGCGCTACGCAAAATGCCGGACGCGACGGGTTTATCCGCAGCGACCGGCATTTTGCGTAGCGCAAATCACGCAGCGCAGCGCCAGCGTCAAAGCGCAGCGAAAGCTACCAGCCGCGGGCGCGCCACTCCTCAAGGTGCGGGCGTTCCGCGCCGAGGGTAGTGGGCTTGCCGTGACCCGGGTGCACCACGGTGTCATCCGGGTACACACCAAACAGCCGCTCGCTGACATCGGTGATCAGCTGGTTGAAGCGTGCCGGATCCTTCTGCGTGTTGCCCACGCCGCCGGGGAACAGCGAATCGCCGGAAAAGATGTGCGCAGGGCCTGCCGGGTCCTGGTACACCAGCGCCACTGACCCCGGTGTGTGGCCGCGCAGGTGCACAGCCGTCACGTCGAAGCCGTCGAAGTTGCCGACGTCCCCGTGATCCAGCAGTACGTCCACCGGAACGGGCAGCTCCGGGGCGTCGTCCGTCCCGGCCGCCGTCTTCACCCCGGTGGCCTCCACCAGGGCCCGCAGCGCGCGGACGTGGTCCCAGTGCTGGTGGGTGGTGGCAATCAAAGCCAGCTTCGGCGTCGCGGAGGTGTCCGCGGCGGAGTCGGCAAGCAGCCCCTGGATGGCGGCCAGATCATCGGCCGCATCGATCAGGAGCTGCGCACCCGACGCCTTGCTGGTGAGCAGATACACGTTGTTGTCCATCTCGCTGACAGAAATCCGGCGGATGGTGATGTCACGCAGGTCGTGAATGAGGGAATCCATGGGCTTCAGTCTACGGAGGCCCTACTCACGGCCCTGGGACACCCAGGTGGGGTCCGCTGAGCGGGAGCCGACGACGGCGTCCGCGGCGGCGTCGAGCATTTCCAGTTGCCCGGGGGTGAAGTCCAGCGCCAGCGAACCCAGGTTCTCGTCGATCCGTTCCGCCTTGCGCGTGCCCGGGATGGGAACCACGGGCAGGCCGAGCCGTTTGCCCTGGGCAAACAGCCAGGCGAGAGCCACCTGGGCCGGAGTTGCCGGCTTGCCGGCGATGGTGAGCTCGCCGGCGACGGCCTGCACCGCGGCCACCACGCCCTGGTTGGCATCCGCCGCATCAGCGGCGAAGCGGGGAATGTTGCGGCGGAAGTCGCCGCTCCCGAGTTTCGAAGCGTCCACTGTGCCGGTGAGGAATCCCCGGCCCAGCGGCGAATAGGGCACAAATCCCACCCCAAGCGCGGCCGCCGCGGGAACAACGTTGCGTTCCACATCGCGGCTCCAGATGGACCATTCGCTCTGGACCGCGGCGATCGGGTGGACGCTGCTGGCCTCCCGCAGCTCCTCGGCCGTCACCTCGGACAGGCCGAGGTGACGCACCTTGCCTTGCTGCGCCAGCGCCGCCAGGGCCTCCACGGTTTCCACAATCGGAACGCGGAGGTCGCGGCGGTGCATGTAGTACAGGTCTATGGTGTCGGTGCCCAGGCGGCGGAGGCTGGCTTCCACTGCCTGCCGGATGTAGGCGGCGTCTCCCCGGATGTCGGTGTAACCGGTGGCGGGAGTGCCCACCAGCCCGAACTTCGTGGCCAGCTGCACTTCGCCCCGTCGTTCCTTCAGCAGCTGGGCGATCAGTTCCTCGTTGCTGCCGCCACCGTAGATGTCCGCAGTGTCGATGAAGCTGACGCCCGCATCAACGGCATGGTGGAGGGTGCGGAGGGCCTCACCCTGGTCCACTTCGCCGTAGACCGGGGTGAGGGCCATGCCGCCGAACCCTAAAGGGCTGACGTTCAATCCGTCGCCGAGGTGGACTAATGGTGCGGATGCCGGTGCCATAGGGGTCTCCAATTCGCTGCTTTGCGTATTCGGGGAAGTGCCGTCCTAGCCAAGAACTCCCGCGGGAAGGCCAGTATTCCTCATGAATCGACGGCCTGCTCAAGCTCCGCGGGGCCGGGCTGAAGCGGGGTTCCTGCTGCCAGTAGCGCCACGATCATTTCGGCGGGGGCCGGGCGGGCCAGGAAGTAGCCTTGCCCCATGTGGCAATCCAGTGCCCGGAGCAGCTCCAGCTGGCGGCGGTCCTCAACTCCTTCGGCCACCACCTCGAGGGAGAGCATGCGGGCCAGGCCCAGGATTCCTTCGAGCATTGCTGCCGATTGCGCTTCGGACGCTTGCCGGCCAAGGAATGAACGGTCGATCTTGAGGATGTCCGCAGGCAGCACCGCCAGCGAACTCAGCGAGGAGTACCCCGTCCCGAAATCGTCGATTGCCACCCGGACGCCCGTCTCCTTCAGTGTCTTGAGAGCCGCGATTCCGCCGTCCGTGCTGCCCGCGAGGGCTGTCTCGGTCACTTCCAGCACCACCTTGTCCGCCTGCGCCGCGGGATCGGCGAGGATGCGCTTGATGGCCGCCAGATTCCGCGGATTGGGGAGCTGGATGGTGGACAGGTTGACCGCAACCCAGAGGTTTGCGCACTGGGGCAGGGCCTTCCGCCAGCCGGCAGCTTGGCGGCTGGCGGTATCCAGCACCCAGCAGCCGACGGCGTCGATGTCCCCTGTCTCTTCCGCAATGGGAATGAATTCCGAGGGGGCCAGCAGCCCCAGCGTGGGGTGCTGCCAGCGCACCAGCGCTTCGACGCCGAGGATGGCTCCGCTGGTGAGGTCCGCAATGGGCTGGTATTCGAGCCTGAGCTGGCCCTCCGGCGCCGCCGCCGCCAGATCCCGCTTCAGGGCGGCGCGATAGGTCATATGGTCGTAGCCTTCGGCGTCGAACAGCTGCAACCGGGCCTTTCCGCCGTGTTTGGCCAGATACATTGCAAAGTCCGCCTGCCGCAGGAGCTCGGCGGCGTCCGAGGTGTCCGGACGGCGCTGCACGGCGCCCATGCTCGCGGTGACAGTCAGCCGGTCCTCGCCGACGAAGAAAGGCGCACGCAGTGCCTCGTGGATCCGTTCGGCGATCCCGGCGGTGACGGAGCCGGCGTCGTCGTCCATCACCACAATCGCGAACTCGTCCCCGCCGAGGCGGGCAACCATGTCGTCGGAGCGGACGCAGGCCTTGAGCCGGGCGGCCAGCTGAACGAGCAGGGCGTCGCCGCGCTCATGGCCCAGCGAATCGTTGACCTCCTTGAAGTCGTCGATGTCGATGAACAGCAGTCCCTCGTTCCGGTTCCTGCGTGTGCTGCCCGCCCCGAACGATGCCGTCAGGTGTTCCATCAGGGCCGCGCGGTTCGCCAGGCCGGTGAGGGGGTCGTGGGTTGCGCGGTGGGTGAGCGCCTCGTGGCTGTTGCGTACAGCCAGGGCCATCCCGTTGAACGCCTCGGCCAGCTCGCCGAGTTCGTCGCGGCGGAAGACTTCAATACGGTGGTTGTAGTTCCCGGCCTGCAGCTTTCGTACGCCGTGGTGCATGCTTTCCACCGGCCGAATGATGTCCTTGACCATCCTGCGTCGGAAGTACGCGGTGGCGCCCAATGCCGCCACGAACAAGGCGCTGCGCCCGATGAACAAGAACCGTTCGAGTTCGGCACTGTGCGCGAGCCCGTCATCCATCTCCGCCAGGGAGTACCGCCGGATATCCGCCAGCTGCATTCGGATCGCGGCGCTGGACGCGGCAAACGCCGGGGTCTGGTCTATATGGCTGCCCTGGAGGGACTGCACCTGGCTGCCCCACAGGCCATGGGCCGCCAAGGCTTCCTGCCAGGACTGCCGCGCAGCGTCAAGCTTTTCCCGCATTGCCGTGTCACCCGGCAAAACGGCGGCGGTTTCCCCGAACAGGCGTGAGATCTCATCCTGCTGCCGGACAAAGGCAGCACGGTCCGCGGGGGCGTTGGCAAGCAGCTGGTGTCCCAGCTGCTCATGGGCGTCAAGGGCCGAGCGGAGGACCTCCACCTTTTCGAGCTCCACTTGCAGCCGGTGGGAGGTTTCCTCCACCTGGTTCATCAGGCCGCGCACCCCCACGATGGTGACGACGGCGCCGATCAACAGCGCAGCGAGCATCACCAGGAATGCCCGGGACCATTCGCGCTGCAGGCTCCACGTGCGTTCAGGCCCGGCCGCATCTGGGCCGGGGGATCCTGCCGCACCTGGGTGGCTGCCAGCCGGCGGTGCGGCGGCCGTCCCCGGAGCAGTGCCCGGCACTTGCGCATCCATGTGCTGTTGTCCTCTGCGTCCAGGAGCCACGGGGGATCCAGCCACCGGCTGAGACCCGATGATGGTCCGGTGATCCTAGGAGCAGGCTAACAGGGCTGCGGTGCCATGGCCCTGTGTCGCCGAAAAAATGCAGGAGAAATTTCGGCGCACCGGGCGGTAAACACCCCGGGAGGCTAGGACCAGGGGATGACCCGGTCCGCCGCGTCGCGGGTGGATTCGATCAGCCGGGCGTTCGCCTCGTCGGAACAGGCGGCCCATTCCTCCGCGGCAGGCCGGTCCATGCCGAAGTGCACATGCCGGTCCACCAGCCGCTCCAGGCGAAGAGCCGGGGAAGTGTCCATGAACCAGACCTCGTCCAGCTGGGCCCGGACCTGTTGCCACACAGGGTGGTCCGCCAGGAGGTAGTTCCCTTCGGTGATCACCAGCGGGACCGAGGCCGGCACGGCAATGGAGGCTGCCACCGGTTCGTCGATTTCGCGCCGGAAATCCGGCGCGTAAACCACCGACTCATCCCTACGCGCGAGCCGCTGCAGCAGCGAGAGGTAACCGCCGACGTCGAACGTGTCGATTGCCCCTTTGCGCTGCCGCAGCGGCGTGCCCTCGATAATCGCGTTGCCCAGATGGAAGCCGTCCATCGGCACCACCACAGCCACGTCCGGGCCAAAGAGGGTATGCAGAGCGGCTGCAAAGGTCGATTTCCCGGACCCCGGCGAGCCCGTGATGCCGAGCAGTATCCGGTTCCCCGACGCCAGGCGGCCGCGCAGGTCCGCCACGGCCGCCGTCACGTCGGGATGCCGTAGCGCGTCCGGCGGGGAAGATGCCATGGGCACCAGCCTAATCCGAAGCTATTTTGCCTGGAACACCGCCACGGTGCGGGCAGGGACGGTAAACGTCCCGGACGCCGCGTCATGAGTTGCCGTCTTGACCACGGAATCGATGCCCCCGGCCTGTACCGGATGCAGGGCATAGGTGGATCCTGCGGTGGCGGCCACCGTCTGGCTGGTGGCCTCATCCGAGGCGTTGAACACCACTACGAGTCCGCGCAGGTTCCGGTCCACGTCCGTCCCGACGGAGTCGTCAACACGCATCACCACCACACCCGGGGTCTGTTCCGGCCCGCCGGAAGGGAACGACACCTTCTGCTGCACCAACGCGGCCTCGCCGAGGTGGAACAGCGGCGTGCTCTTGCGGATCTGCAGCAGTTCCGCGGCGCGTCCGCGGGCTTCCGCGATCTCCGCGGACGCCGGCTTCAGGGCCGGATCCGCCAGCAGCGGGCGCAGGTAGCTGTACTTGTCCTCGTTGTCAGCCTTGGCCGGCAGGCCGCGGCCGAAGCCGTTGGTGGCATCCGTGTGGTCCAGGACGTTGAACCAGTCGCCGGAATCGTAGCTGTTGCGGTCCAGGGACTTGCTGCGCAGGGACTCACCTCCGGCGTGCCAGAAGGAGATGCCCTGGCCGAAGGCGGTGGTGCTGAGCGCGAGGGTCTGCATCCGTGTGCGGTCGGCCATGGCCGTGTCCTGCGGGAGTTTCAAGGCAAGGGCGTCGAACAGCGTCTCGTTGTCGTGGGCTTCCACATAGGTGATGGCCTCCTGCGGATCGCTGGTGTACCCGGCGGGGGCGCCGTTGTACGGCACGTCCGAACCCTTGACGGCGGCGCCGGTGCGGTCGATGAAGGAGTAGTCCTTGAGGTTGCCGGTGAGGCCCACCTTCACCAGGTCCTGGGCGAGGAGGAGGGCGGCTTTCTGCTGATCCGGGGTGCCGTTGGCCGGCGAATCGTTGGGATCCGTGAACAGGCCGGAAGCGAACCCCTGGACCCGCGGATCGGGATCGAACGGGCCTCCGCCGCGGACGGCGTCGCGCAGGCGGTCGTTGAACGTGCCAATGCCTGTCCCGGCCATGTTTGCCTGGGTTGCCTGGACGAACCTGGCGTTGTTGGCCACCTCGCCGAAGTTCCAGCCCTCGCCGTACAGGGCGATGTTCTTGCCGTCCACGCCGTCCTTGGGCAGGGTCAGCTCATCGAGGGCCGCCCTGACGTCCAGCATGTTTTGCCTGGAGTGGTGGCCCATGAGGTCGAAGCGGAAGCCGTCCAGCTTGTAGGTCCTGGCCAGCGTCACCAGCGAATCGACCATGAGTTTGCCCATCATGGCGTTCTCGGTGGCCGTGTTGGCGCAGCAGGTGGAGGTCTCCATGGATCCGGTGACGGCGTTCAGGCGGTGGTAGTAGCCCGGCACAATCCGGTCGAGGTTGTTGCTCCCGGACTGGCCGGCACTCGACGTGTGGTTGTAGACGACGTCCTGGATGACCCTCGCGCCGGTGGTGTTGAGGGCGCTCACCATTTCACGGAATTCCGTGATCCTGGCGGCTCCGTCCGGGTTGGTGGAGTAGGAGCCTTCGGGCGTGGTGTAGTGCAGCGGATCATAGCCCCAGTTAAAGCCGTCCTTGGCCGCCGTCCCGGCAACGCAGGCCTGCTGTTCCTCGGAATCGGCGGGAAGGGCGGCCAGGTCACAGAGCGGTTCGCGCTGCTCGCTGCGGCGCTCCTCGATGGTGCCGATGTCGTTGACAGGCAGCAGGTGGACGGCGTTCATCCCGGCGTCCACCAGTTCCTGCATACGCTTCATGCCGTTGCTGCCGGCGTCCGTGAACGCCTTGTAAGTGCCGCGGTGCTCGGCCGGAACGGAGTCGTCGGTGATGGAAAAGTCGCGCACATGCAGCTCGTAGAGGGAGAGGTCCTCCGGCTTGCTGAGCGCCGGCTTCTGCAGCTTGGCCCAGCCGGCCGGCGCCAGCGACTTGTCATCCAGATCCACGAAAAGGCTGCGTTCTGAGTTGGCGGAGAGACCCACGCTGTAAGGGTCGGTGACGAGGTTGCGCTCAACCTTGCCGGTTTCCGGGACGAAGACCTCCACCTCGTACAAGTAGTAGGCGCCATTCCAGTCCTTGTCCCCGGTGATGGACCAGACGCCGTCGCCGGCGGGTTTCATGGCCCTGCTGGCCACGGGTTCGCCGCCGGAGCCGGAGGCGTAGGTGTGGACGGTGACGCTGCGGGCCGTGGGGGCCCACAGCGAAAGCTCCGGGCGCTTGCCCTTCCAGGTCAGCCCAAGTTCCTGCTCCGCCGCTTCGGGGTAGACGGTGTCCAGGACGCCGGGGACCTGGACGCCGGTAGCGGCTGTGACCTTGCCGTCCGCCCCGAGGGCGGCCACCAGCAGCTGGCCTTTGAGCAGTTCCTTGGCCCGGAGCGCGTCGGCTTCCGTCAGCCGCAGGGAGGCAAGGCCTGCCAGATGCGGGTACTTGGCCGCAATCCCGGCGTCCAGACCTTCGGCATCCCGCTCGAGCCGAAGGGAGGAACCGCCGGTAACCTGTCCGTCCGCGACCGCCAGGCCGCCGTCGGGCGCGCTGTAAAGCCGGTACTCCGTTCCTTCGGCCGCCGGTGCCTTCCATGCGATGGTGTCTGCGGTCAGCCAGTGCGCGCCGGCTTCGGCTCCGAGCGCATCCGGCACGTCGTCAGTGAGGGTGTGGCTGGCGTGGTCGTACGTGAATGTCACGGGTCCTCCCGGCGCGTTGAGCACGATGTCGCCGCCACCCGCCGCTCCGCCGGCCCCGTAGTTCTCATCCCATGAATTGTTGAGGGCGACCTTCATGGCGTAGGTGCCGGCGGGGACATCGAACGTGGCCCGGTAGAGGGTCGCGGACCCCTCCACCGGCAGCAGCCTGCTGGCTGTACATTCCGGCTGCCAGTCGCCCGGGCAGCCGATCTCGGATTGCAGCGACCCTACGAGGGCCACAGCCAACGGAGCGGCGGTGTGGTCCGCAAAGGCGGGGAGGGCAAGGCCGCCCAGGGTGAGGGGCGTGACGCAGGCCGCGGCCAGAGCAGCGAGGAGTTTCCGGTTGAGGG
>NZ_JBWKYC010000030.1:19956-37984 GCF_059423525.1 Arthrobacter sp. GW460-12-1-14-TSB2 | reverse complement strand
CTTCCTCAACCCCCGCCCCGGCACCCCGCTCGAAAACCAGGGCATCATGGACGGCAAGGACGCCCTCCGGGCCATCGCCGCGTTCCGCCTCGCCATGCCCCGCACCGTCCTGCGCTACGCCGGCGGCCGGGAACTGACGCTCGGCGACCTCGGCACCCGCGAAGGCCTCCTCGGCGGCATCAACGCCGTCATCGTCGGCAACTACCTCACCACCCTCGGACGCCCCGCCACCGCCGACCTCAACCTCCTCGTCGAGCTGAACATGCCCATCAAGGAACTCCAGAAGACACTATGAACAGGGTTTCATCCACCGGCCGCTCAACCGCCGGCAACCCGGCGGACGCAGCCACCGCTAAGTTTTGCGGCCACTGCGGCGAGCCGTCCGACGGCGGTGACGGTCCGCCGTCGGGCGTTCACCTCCGCTGCGGCGAGCAACTCACGCTGGAGCCGCCGCGCTACTGCGCCGCCTGCCGGCGCCGCATGAAGGTCCAGGTGACACCGCTCGGCTGGAGCGCCGAATGCTCCCGGCACGGTGTCACCGAAACGAGAATGCGTGCTTAAGACACTGGCCTTTGCCCGCCGCCGGCTGAACAATAAGGCTCATGATGTTCACACACGAAGACGGCAACCCCATTCTGAACCTTGACGATGACCAGTCGTGGAAGCTCCTGGAGGGCACCAAACACGGCCGGCTGGTCGTGACTGTGAGCGGCGAACCGGATATCTTCCCGGTCAACTACGCCGTGGGCAACCGCAAACTGTATCTTCGGACAGCTCCGGGAAACAAGCTTGCAGAGCTGACCATCAACGCTAATGTCCTCTTTGAGACAGACGGCATCATGTCAGATGAGGCCTGGTCCGTGGTGCTTCGCGGAACAGCGCGGGTCCTCGACCAGTCAGCCGACATCGCGGTGGCGGAATCGCTCGGCTTGAAGCCCTGGGTGCCCACGCTGAAGGACTTCTACGTCGAGATCGAACCGGTTTCCGTCAGCGGACGGCACTTCCAGTTCGGGGAACATCCGGAGCGCGAAATCTAGGGACTGCGGCCGCCTAGACTTAATTCATGGCTGACCAGCTGACTCCCGAACGGCGCAGCTGGAACATGTCCAGGATCCGGGGCAAGAACACCAAGCCGGAGTTGCTCGTGCGGAGCCTGCTGCATGCCAAGGGCTACCGATACCGGTTGCACGGCAGCGCCCGCGGCGGCAAACTCCCGGGCAATCCTGATCTGGTGTTCGCGGGACGGCACAAGGTCATCTTTGTCAACGGCTGCTTCTGGCATTTCCACGACTGCAAGGCCGGGCAGCACGCTCCCAAGGCAAACGCGGAGTTCTGGGAGGCGAAACGAACCCGCACCAGGAACCGCGACGCCGAACAGCGCCGGCTCTTGGAAGCTACCGGCTGGAAAGTACTCACTGTTTGGGAGTGCGAGCTCAAGGACGCCTCTGCCTTGGAAGAACAGTTGGAGCAGTTTCTCGCCTGACGCGGGCCGCACTCCGCCCCAGCAACCGGACTACGACGCGCGGCGGGCCGCCAATGCAGCGTTGAACGCTGCCGCCGACGTGTCACTGCTGTTGATGCGCCAGTCCGTTTCCTTCTGCAGATGGAACCAGACGAAGCCCACCACGTCCGGCTGGGCTGCGAGGTAGCTCACCAGATCCGTATTCCACTGCGCTTTGGAACCGCCGGCCTCGGCAGACGCGGTCTCGGCGATCAGGATCGGGAGCCCGGGCGCAAGTGTCCGCAATTGCGCTATGCCGGGCGCAAATAGATCCTGCGGCGACATCCAACTACTCCACGACGCCGAGGTTCCCCAGTTATATCCGTCGAGTGCAACAACGTTCACGTAGGCGGCGCCCGGGAACAGCCCGGCAAGATCAGTGGAACCAAAATACGGAACGTTCGGGCTCCAAACCCAGGCCACGTTGCTGGCGCCGGTTGCTGCAACGACGTCGTGCACATGCCGCCACGCCTGTACGTAGTCGCCGGGCTGGTTGCCGTTCACACCCTCCGCCCACGGGTACCAGTTGCCGTTCATCTCGTGGGCGAACCGGAGCTGGACCGGCTGGCCCCAGGACGCCAGCGCCTGCCCCCACTGCGTTATGTAGGCATCAAAGTCGCCCGCGGCGATCCTGTCCAGGGCGTACGCGGGCTGCGTCAGGCCGCCGCCCCACGCCCAGGGTTCCCACGTGATCAAGGGGACGGCTCCGCGTGCCCGCACTGCATTCATCTCCGCGAGGGGCGGGGGCTGCTGGAAGTCCTCGTAGAACAGCACGGTGGACGGACTCTCCCCCGAAATCCGCGCCACTTCATCCAGCTCGGCACCAGCCAGCGGGCCGCCCGGCGTGGCCGCCCCAAAGCGGAGCGCCGCCGTGCTGATCGGAGGGATCGCGGGGGCGGAAGAAGTCACGGTAAACACAGAAGAGGACTTAATGGAGGAGGTTTTCGCCGTGATGGTCAACGGTCCGGCAACCGCCGCGGGGATGGTGATTGAGGCGCTGAAGGTACCGGATGCCGCAGTCTTGAACGAAAACGTGGTGGAGCCAACTATCACGGTTCCCGTGGTGGACGCCTTGAACCCGGTTCCGCTGACTGTCACCGCCGAGCCGACGGGCCCGGTATTCGGGTTCAGGTACACCTGGGCCGCAGCCGGTGCTGCCTGGACGGGCTGGATGGCCGCCAGGCTGAGGCCCAGTCCCATCACCAGCCCCGAAACAAGCATTTTCACGATCCTGAACACAGCGGTCCCCGCAATCGGCTGGTGGCCCGAGAAGCCACAGGTCAGTTCAGTGCCGGCAGACACTTGTCCCGATCCTAAAGCTCAACCGGCCTTCCCCGATCAAGATTGGCGCAAATTTTTCCGGAAAGCGCATTCCACCTCCGTGGGAGCCCTACTGTAAAAGAGGCAAGGATGTGTCCGCACCCGTTATCCCGGTTGTGCAGGCCCAAGGGAAGGGGTGTCCAATGGATGGACAGGATGGCGCCGGCCAGCCGTACGTGGACCCCTCCGTGCTGCAAACACTCCGCTGTGAGCTTGAGCCCGACGCCGAGTACTGCACAGTGTTCGTGAATAGCTACATCCAGCAATTACCCCGACGGCTCGACCGGCTCCGCCACGCTGTGGAGGCCATGGACGTCGACGCAGCCATGGATGCGGTGCTGAGCGTGAAGACCTCCAGCATGATGGTGGGGGCGGCGTACCTGAGCAGGCTCGCGGATGAGCTCGAAACCATCCTGAAGCATTTGGAATCCCATCCGGAAGCCGTGCCAGCGCAGCCGCCACGGATTCAGCTCGCGCTCCTGGAAAGCATGGACGCGTGCACCGACCAGACCGTGGCCGGCCTCTCGGCGGCCGCAGCGGCCTAGCCCCAGCCCAATAGCCCTCCGCGGCGCCACCAAGCCGGGCCCCCCGGATTCAGCTCCGGGTTTCAGCGTTCGGCAGGAGCCAGCCGGTAACCCACACCGCGCACAGTCTGCAGCCAGCGGGGGTTCTGCGGGCTATCGCCCAGCTTCTTGCGTAGGTTGCCCATGTGCACTTCCACGGACCGCTCGTCCGCCTCGGAGATGTAGCCCCCGACATCGTACGGTTCGTCGCGCAGCCGCTTCACCAGTTCGGATTTGGTGCGCACCATGCGGCCCGCCTCGAGAAGGGCGTGCAGCAGGTCGAACTCGGTGCGTGTCAGGTGCAATTCGCGTCCGTCCACGCTCACGGTCCGTGCTTCGTAGCTGAACTCGAGCCCGTTGTGCGTCAGCGTCCGGCCGTTGCCGGCGACGACGGCAGGTGCCTTGCCCCCGGAGGAGGAGTCCGACGTCGAACGCGGACGGCGCATCATGGCGGCGACTCGCGCGCGCAGTTCGCGGGGACGGAAGGGCTTCGTCAAGTAGTCGTCCGCCCCCGATTCCAGCCCGATGAGGGTGTCCAATTCCTCGGCGCGGGCGGTCAGCATCACAATATACGCGTCGGAAAACTCCCTGATCTGGCGCGCGACTTCAAAGCCGTCGATATCAGGGAGGCCCAGGTCCAAGGTGATGACTGCCGGATTAAGTTCCTTGGCAGCAACCACGCCGGCAGCCCCGCTACTGGCCACTTGGACATCGAACCCGGCCTGGACAAGCACAACCCGCACCAGTTCACGGATGTCGTGATCGTCCTCGATTACCAGACCCACACGTGATTCACTCATCGCAGCCCCCTCAGTCCGCTCGATACCGTCAGAAGTATAGCGCTCGCCGGATATCGTGGGGGTATGCGTCCAGTAAACCGCACGTCGAAATCTAGCCGGCCATGAGCGGCAACCTCACCTGGGACATCAAGTCGGGCCGGATTCTCTTCTTCCGCCGGCCGTTTCACGAGTACTCGCTGCGGGGACGGGTCACCTTGAGCCAAATGCCGCTGTCCATCACGGCAGCGCTTACGGCCGTCCTGATGATGTTGTTTTTTCCGGTCACGCTGGGTAATCCCCTGTTCCTCGCATTCCTGGCCACGCAGGTCCTGATCCTGGCACTGTGCTACTTCACGCCCTGGGAGAGGTTGCCGTTCACCAGCTTCCTGATCATTCCCATCCTTGACTTCATCTCGATCGCGCTGGGCAGGGAGGGCGGGCAGGAGAGCCTGACGGGTATCAGCCTGCTGGCCGTCTTTCCCGTCATCTGGCTGTGTGCCTCAGGGCTGTACCCCAGGACTTCCCTCCTGGTTTCTTTCCTCGGCCCCCTGGGCATTATCTGGGTGCCGTTGTTCCTTCGCGGCGACGTCACCGGGCAGGACCTGGCGCGGACGCTGCTGCTGCCGGTGATGATGTTGGGGATCGGCGTATCAGTGAGCGTTTTGACGCTCAGCATGGTCCGGCAACAACGGGACCTGGAAGAGAAGGACGCTCAGCTGCGGGTCACGCTCAAAGAGAGCAAACGGCAGGAGGAACTGCTGAATTCTGTGCTGGAAACCGTGCATATGGGCGTCCTGGCCGTCGATGCCGACGGGCACGACATCCTGATGAACCGCAAACAACGGGAAAACCACCGGCTCGCTACGCCGGCGGGAAACAGCGACCCCAACGAATCCCAGCTCCTGGTGTTCCAAGCGGACCGGACCACCACCGTCCCGGTCGAACAACGGCCGGTCCGCCGCGCGGTGATGGGCGAAAGTTTCACGGACAATCTGGTGTGGCTTGGCAGCGGCAGTGACCAGCGTGCCATCACCACCAGCGCCCGCGCCATGCGGGACCAGGACGGCGCCTTCGCCGGCTCGGTGATTGTGTTCAGCGACGTCACCGACCTGGTCAACGCCCTGGCCGCCAAGGACGACTTCGTGGCAAATGTTTCCCACGAATTCCGCACCCCGCTAACCTCGATCCTGGGCTACGTGGAACTGCTGCTGGACGATCATGACGGCGTGGGCGCTCCGCACCGTGACGCGCTCATGATCATCCGGCGGAACTCCGAGCGGCTGCTCGGGCTGGTGTCGGACCTGCTAGCCAGCCGGAGCGGGCAGCTCATCGTCAGCCCGCAGGCGGTAAACGTGGCGGAACTCGTACGGGCGAGCATTAGTGCTGCGCTCCCCCGCGCCGCCGCAGCGAAGGTGCGGCTCCGTGCCGCCGCTCCTGAACGACTCGAGGCCCACGTGGATTCCGGGCGCATGTCGCAGGTACTGGATAACCTCGTGTCCAACGCAATCAAGTACTCGCCAAACGGCGGCGACGTTGTGGTGTCGCTGGACTCAGAGGGACCGGAACTGGTGTGCGAGGTAACCGATACGGGCATGGGCATGAGCGACAAGGATCAGGCGGAGGTGTTTACGAAATTCTTCCGGACCAGCAACGTGCGGAACACTTCGATCCCGGGAGTGGGGCTGGGCCTGCCCATCAGCAAAGCGATTGTTGAAGCGCACGGCGGGACCATCCAGCTTCGCAGCGCACTGGGAGAAGGAACCACGTTCACAGTTAGGGTGCCGGTTTAGCGTCCGGCACGCCGGCAGAGGCACGCCCACGGTCAGCCTGCGGGCCGCGGTCAGGCTTGTGGCCGGTACTGCTCAATCAACGTCCGGGCCATCGCCTGCGCACGTTTGGCGGCGCCGGTATCGCCTTCCGTGGCGGAGATGATGGACCCCTTCATGAGGATGTGCCACGAGCGGGAGAAATCCTCGGTGTCGCGGAGTCCCGCCTCCTCGGCGAGCTGCTGGACGTGGCCTCGGATCCTGGCGAGGTAGTCAATGCTTGCCCGCCCCAGCGGATGGTTCGCGCCCATTTCCAGCAGGATGTTAATGAAGGAGCACGCCTCGAAATCGTCGCGCCGGAACCAGTCGCCGAAGACGTCGAAGATGGCAAGCAGCTGCTCGGCGGGCGTGCTGCCGCGGCGGCGCGCGTCGGCGACGATCATGTCCACGGTCCAGACGCGGTCGCGCTGCTCCAGGAAGGCAAGCACCAGCTCATCCTTGGAGGCAAAGT
Organism: Arthrobacter sp. GW460-12-1-14-TSB2; assembly: GCF_059423525.1. Taxonomy (NCBI): domain Bacteria; kingdom Bacillati; phylum Actinomycetota; class Actinomycetes; order Micrococcales; family Micrococcaceae; genus Arthrobacter; species Arthrobacter sp. GW460-12-1-14-TSB2. The sequence continues at coordinate 31,544 of NZ_JBWKYC010000030.1, read as the reverse complement.
GCCGGTAGAAGGTTGCCTTGGCCACGCCGGCGCTGCTGATTAGCTCGTTGACGCCCACATCGCGGATACCCCGGCGCGCGAACAGCTGGTACGCCGTATCAACGATCCGTTGCCTCGCGTCGGCAGCACCAATCGCAACCTCGCCCACCGGGGCAGGCTGTACCGGTGCAGGCTGAATCACTGCGGGGTCTGGCGTGGGGTTCATTACAAATAGTCTAGCTCAAAGGGGAGACAGACTTGTCTGTCTGAGATAAAATTCTCTACATTCCGGTCGGTCGAATTCCCAGCGTTTGAGCCAGAGCGCTTGTGCCACAGGAGGGTAAGAGATGCCGAAGAAATTGCTGTCAGCCGCAGAGTCCCATCAGGGGAATCCGTGGCAGGCGCGGTCCGGGATCCATGCCGTTGGGGGGCCCGTCCGCGGGCGCGTGAATCTTGAGCCGATTCGCCACCAGTCGTGGGAAATCATTAATGCAATCCTGATGGACAATGATCCCGAAGGGTCGGAAATCCGCAATCAGCTGCGCCGTTGCCTCAACAAAAACCGAGGCAACCCTGAGAGGGCCTTGCTCATGCACCTCATGTCAATGCCGGGCCGATCCGCGCCCGTAATCATTGATTAAGTCCTGCCTGCCGCACCACTTCGCCCCAGGACTGCTGTGCCAGGTCAGCAACAGCTGCCAGGATGTCCGACGGCGGCAGGGACAGATCAAGCGGGTACTCCACCACGTCGATGTCCGTGTGAAGGATGCGGCGGAGTTTCATTTCCCCCGAGCCTGCGTACACAAGCCAGGCAGTGGGGACGCGTAGGGCCGTGCAGTAGGCCAGCATCTGGAAGTGGTCCGCGGACAATGACGCGCCCTGGTCCGTAGCCGCCCGATACTTTGTGTCGTAGACCACCACGGGGCGGCCGCCCAGGAGGTGGACGGCGTCCGGATTCACCGTGAGCCGGTCGGAGTCGCGCACTGCCTCGTTCAGCAGTGCGTTGTACTGCAGCCGCATCTCGCCGGGATATGCGGCCATGGCTTCGCGAAGGGCAGTGCCCACAAAGTCTTCGAAGACCTGGCCCATGTCCACGACGAACGACGCCGTCTGTTGCTTTCCGTCGCCGGCTTCGGCTGAGGCGTTGCGCAGGATCACTTCGGAGAGGCGGAGCACCGCATGGTACCGGGCGTTCATTCTCGTGGCCTGCCACGGCGGCAGCGGTGCTCCGGACTGAAGCCGCGTGACAGCGTCGAGCTTTCCTTTCAGCTGCCGCAGGCGGCTCTGGACGTCAGGCCGCACGCGCGGAACCTGGGCCATGCGCTCCAGGGCGGCCCGCAGGATGCGGTTCTCGGCGATGTCTTCGGTGAATTCGTCATAGGAGACTTCCAGCGGCACCAGCATTCCGGGGCGGCGCGAGATCTGGTCCGAGATCCGGATCCTGCCTTTCACGGTCCGCAGCGATTCGTCCACGGTGAGGTAGCCCTGCAGGACGCCGCGGCTCAAGGCCCTGTCCGCCAGCTGTGCCAGCGATTCGGCCAGCGCGCTCCACAGGTCCGAGTCTTCGACGGCGGCCACGGGGTCGTCGCGGAAGCCCTGGTTCCCGGCATAGCTGAGAAGGAACAGCAACCGGCTGAGGCCCAGCCGGTCCTTGGGCCGCACTTCCAGCTGCACCGTGGGTGTCCGCACGGAGCCCACCATGCCTACCGGCTCGATCCTGAACAGGCCCATGCCCATGGGGGACGCCTTGGCCAAGCCGCTGGCGTTCAGGAACGCCGCACTGGCGGCGTCAAGCTTGTCCACCACACCGCCGGACAGCTCGTCCAGGACAATGTGGCGCACGGCCTTGCCGGCACTGGAAGGCGGCCTCGCCGGCGGCGGCGGAACGGTGACGGCGGGCCTCAAGCCCTTTGCCGGCAGCAATTCGTTAGCGGGACGCAAGGCGGCCCAGCAGCTGCTCCAGTCCGAAGCGCTCCTGCAGCTGTGCCCGGTTCAGCTGGCCATGGTAGTGCTCTTCAAGGAGCGGCATGAGCTCGTATTTCCAGATCCGGCGCAGGCCGGAGGGAGTCTGGGCGGCCTTCTTCATGAAGTACGACGGCCCGATCATGAGGTCGCGGTCCCACTCGTCAATCGCGTCGTTGAGGGCGTCGAGGAGGAGTGCCGGGGTGGTGTCCAGGTTCCGGGCCTGCAGGAAGCGGAGCAAGGACCCCTTCACCGGTTCGGTCTTGGGATGCAGCTCGATGAAGGAGAAGCGCCGGCGGATGGCCGCGTCCATCATGGCGATGGACCGGTCCGCGGTGTTCATGGTCCCGATGATGTACAGGTTGTCCGGCAGCGTGAACGGCTCGTTGGGGCTGTACTGCAGGTATATCCGGTCATCGCGGTATTCAAGCAGGAAGTACAGCTCGCCGAACACCTTGGCCAGGTTGGCACGGTTCATTTCATCGATGATCAGGAAGTAGGGCTTGTTCTCGTTGCCGGGCTTGGCAGCCTCTTCCGCAAGGCGGCGCAGTGGGCCGGCCACCAACTTGAAGGACACCTGCCCCTCGTCCGTTTTGTCCGGCCGGAAGCCTTCAAAGAAGTCCTCATAGGCATACGACGGGTGGAACTGCACCAGTTTGACGCGCTCGTCGGTGCTGTCCCCGGCAAGTTCGGCCGCGAGGTGCTTGGCAAGGTACGTCTTGCCTGTTCCGGGCGGGCCGTAGAGAACCAGCTGCCGGTTCTCCTCCAGGAGTTCGGCGATTTCCTGCAGCGGCTCTAGGTCCATGTGCAAGGACGCGGCGAATTGTTCCGTCAGCGGGCGGAACCCTTCCGGAACGGGCTCGACGACGGCGGCCGGCTCGGCGGCGTCGTCGGCCTCCGCTTCCGCTTCGGCGGGCAGCAGCGCCTGCAGCGCCTGCACTACCCGGGTGACATCGACGATGACTCCGGGCGTGGCCAGCTGGCGCTGGACGTGGCGCGGAAGGTCCGCCGTGCTGTGCGCGTCGTCGAACCAGCGGACCTTGCGGCGCATCCGGCGGTTGTCCTCGTTATGTTCGGGCTCGCCCAGCACCCCGCCCAGCCGGACGGCGCCGGCGTGCTGGTACAGGACCAGGTCGCCCGGTTTCATGACGGTGAGGAAGGCAAATACGGCGGTCTTGTTGTCCTCGCGCTCCACGTACCCCAGGTGCTTGTAGTCCTCATCCACGGCGTGCTGCACGACGCCCGCGGTGACCCCGGCATCCAGGAGGCGCAGATGCTCGACGTCGAGCGTCACTTTCTCCTCCCCGTGCCACGCCGCCAGGAGGTCCTTCACGTCATGGTGCGTGCGCAGGAGCCAGGCACGGCGGCCCGGGTCCCCCACCTTGCGCCACTGGCTCACCAGCTGGCGGGCGTACCAGTCGATGCGCTGGCCTGCCTGCTTGTCGAGGTAGAGGCGGATACGGTGGATGTCAGCGGTAATTTCGGCTTCGCTATCACCCTTGGCGCCGCCCACCAGGGAGGCGAACGCGTCCCGGATTTCCTGCCGCTCCACGTCCGCCACCACCGGCTCGAAGTAGCTTGGCCAGGCCAGGTACTCGATGCTCCGGCGGATGGCCGGCTGGTCATCCGGGGTTCCCGACGCGAGCTGATGGAACGCGAGGGGGTCCTTCAACGCCTTGGTCACGGCATTCGTGGACTGCTGGTCAACATGCTGCACAAACCGGCACAACCACTTCAGGTGGTCCCAGATGGTCCAGTTAAATTCGGCGGTGCGGTCGCGGATGACGCCGTGGTCCGTCATGCCCTCGTAGAGTTCGTCCGGAAGTTCCAGAGGCGGCTCCAGCCAGGAGGCCGCCTCGGCCACGCGGGCACGTTTGACCTTCAGCGACTTGACCTCGTGCGCCAACGGCAGCGACTGGAGGAACAGCAGCTCGACCGCCAGCTGCTTGGCTGCGCGGGAGGCATCCGAGAGGTTTTGCCGCAGGTTGGTCATCATGGGCGCCTTGGAATCCGCGACGCCCCGCTCCAGCCGTTCCAGCAGTTCGGCGGCAGCTGCGGTGGTCCACGTCTGGGTCCGTCCGTCCAGCGCTGACGGCTTTCCCTGCAGGCCTGCCCCGAGGACAAACCACGCCGCGTCCTCGATCTCCTTGGAGATTCCGGGGGCGCGGGTCATGGCAGGCTTCGCGGTTGGGGTCATGCCTTCAAATTTACAGGCTTAACCTGAACGGCAGCACCACGGGGCGCCATAAGTTACTGACCGGTAAGGCTTTGGTCATTATGTATGTTTACATGGCCCCGGATTTAATTGCCGGTTCCTGTGCCGCTTCAATTGCCCGCCGGCATCCGTGGCTTTCGGCCCTAGGAAGTGTGGCAGGGACGGCCATAGTCTGGCCGCACAACGAGGAGCGTGCCATGACTTTGAACGACCTGACCCAAAAAACATTCGCTGCTATCCGGGCAACCGGGCTTAGCCGCGGACCGGACAGGTGGATCGGCGGCGTCTGCGGCGGAATCGCAGCCAAGCTGGGTGTGGACCCCAACGCAGCCAGGATCGTCTTCCTGGTGCTGTCCCTGATACCGGGCCCTGCCGTCACGTTCTACATCTGGGCCTGGATCCTCCTCCCGGACAGCACCACGAACCGCATCTACCTCGAGTCGTGGCTGAGCACGACTCAATGACCTAAGCCGCGTTGCGACGCGGGACGGCATGATGCCGCGGGGGCGCTGCGATGTGTTGGAGGCTGATGCGGGGAGTCAGCGCTTGGCGCTGGCGGGCAGGTTCTTGCGACCGAACGCGAAGTAGCTTCCCGGACCGACGAAGTTGATCAGCGTGACAGCACGCCACAACGCCTTGCTGCCGCGGATCTGCTCCGCGGGCCGCCGGGAAATGTCCCGCTGGGCCGCGATCAGGAGGGAGAGCTGCACGGCGGCTGCCACCAGGGTCCCGAACCGTGCCAGCGGCGGCATTTCCTTCCAGGACTTCTTCTTTTTCTTAGTGGCCATGGCCGATGCTCCCTCGTTTGTGGACTTGTTCCGTTGGTGGATTGGTTCCGTTGGTGGATTGGTTCCGTTGGTGCGTTTTTCTGGCGCCCCCGTGTGACGATCATAGGGACGCCGCCCCGCTCCAAGGTAGGGGCTTTGGGCTCAGGCCGTGAACGGGGCCAGCCGCTCCTTCTGTTCCGGAGTCAGCCGCAGCACCCTGCCGGTAGCCTCATCCACGAAGGCCAGATGCGTGGTGGCCTTGACGCAGTCCTCCCTGGTCACCGGGTCCTGCAGCAGGTAGTGGATGTCGAAGCTGGCACCTTTAACGGCGCCGATCCACAGCTGGACCACAGCCGGAACGTTCCGGTAGTCGAGCGTCCTGACGTACCGGATCTTGTGCTCCACCACCAAGGCCATGGTGCCCTCTGCCACGTCGTTGAACAGGGACACCTGCGGCTCGATGCCGGGCAGGCCGGCGCCGCGGGGCGGTCCGAAGGCCGCGATGCGGGCTTCCTCCAGGATCCGCACGATCTGCACATTGTTGACGTGACCATAGGCATCCATGTCTCCCCAGCGCATGGGCACCTGGACCTCGATGCGCCGGCCGCTTGTCACGGTCCGGGCGGCGGCGCTCAACTCCGGGCCGCCGTCGTGTTGTCCGTGGAATCCGCCAAGGCGGCGTCCGCGTCCTCGCCGGCGAACTGGGACATGTAAAGCCGGTGGTAGGCGCCCTTGAGTTCCAGCAGGTCGTGGTGGTTGCCCTGTTCCACGATCCGCCCGGCTTCCATGACCAGGATGGTGTCGGCGTCGCGGATGGTGGACAGCCGGTGCGCAATCACAAAGCTGGTGCGGTCCGTCCGCAGGGCCGCCATGGCTTTCTGGACCAGGACTTCCGTGCGGGTGTCCACCGAACTGGTTGCCTCGTCCAGGATGAGCAGGGACGGGTTGGCCACAAAAGCCCGTGCGATGGTGATGAGCTGCTTCTCACCTGCGCTGACGTTGTTGCCTTCCTCATCGATGACCGTGTCGTAGCCGTCCGGCAGTGCCCGGACGAACCGGTCAACGAACGTTGCACGGGCCGCCTCCATGACTTGGTCCTCGGTGGCGTTGAGGTTTCCGTATTTGATGTTGTCGTAGATGCTGCCGCCGAACAGCCAGGCATCCTGCAGCACCATGCCCACTTTGGCCCGCAGCTCGGAGCGGCTCAGGTGGGTGATATCCACGCCGTCCAACGTGATGCTTCCCGAACTGAGCTCGTAGAACCGCATCACCAGGTTGACCAGGGTGGTCTTGCCAGCGCCGGTGGGCCCGACGATTGCAACGGTATGACCCGGCTCGGCGGTGAACGAAAGGTCCTCGATCAAAGGCTTGTCCGCGGAGTAGCTGAACGTCACGTGCCTGAACTCGACGTGGCCGTCGGTCTTGGCGGGCAGGTGCTCGGTGGCGGTCTCGGCATCCTGTTCCTCGGCATCCAGGAATTCGAATACGCGCTCTGCCGAGGCAACGCCGGACTGCAGCATGTTGGCCATGCCTGCCATCTGGCCCAGCGGCTGTGTGAACTCCCGGGAGTACTGGATGAAAGCGGTGGCGTCGCCCAGGCTCATGCCGCCGGAAGCCACCCGCAATCCGCCGACCACCGCGATGCCAACGTAGCTGAGGTAGGAGACGAACTGCATGACCGGCATGATCATGCCGGAGACGAACTGGGCTCCGAAGCTGGCCTTGTAGAGGGCTTCGTTCCGTTCATCGAAGCTTGCCAGGATGTCCGCGTCGCGGCCGAAGACCCGCACGAGGTCGTGACCGGAGAACGATTCCTCGATCTGGCCGTTGAGCTGGCCGGTGTTTTTCCATTGCGCTGCGAACAGCTTCTGGCTGCGCGAGCCGATGATGCCTGCGGCCACGCCGGACAGCGGGAGGGCAACCAGTGCGATGAGGGCCAGCTGCCACGACACCACGAACATCATGATGACGATGCCGAGCACCGTCAGCGCGGAACTGAGTAGTTGCGCGAAGGCCTGCTGCAGCGCCTGCTGGATGTTGTCGACGTCGTTGGTGACGCGGGACAGGGTGTCGCCCCGCTGGCGGGTGTCGAAGTAGTTCAACGGCAGCCGGTTGAGCTTTTTCTCGGTGTCGTCACGCAGTTGGCGCACCACCCGCATCACGAGCACGTTCAAGACATAGCCCTGCAGCCAGGTGAAGATGTTCGCCACGAAGTACATCACCAGAACCACGCTGATCAGGAACGACAGCTTCTGGAAGTCGATTCCCACACCCGGAACGAGTTCCATCTTGGCGATCATGTCCGCGAAGTTGTTGTCGCCCTGGGCGCGCAGCCCGTCGACGAACTGGTCCTTGCTGACTCCGGCGGGCAGCTGCTTGCCCACTACTCCCCCGAAGATGACATCCATGGCCTGCCCCAGGATCTTGGGGGCAACGACGTTCAGGACGACGGCGACTGTCACCATTGCGAGGACCACGGCGATGCCGGCGGCCTCTGGCTTAAGCAACCCCATCAAGCGCTTGGCGGACGGCCAGAAGTGCTCTGCCTTCTTCGCCGGCGTCCCGCCGAACATGTCTCCGTCGGCCTCCGTGGGCTTGTATTCCTCTTCGTAGAAGTCGTCGTCCTCCGCGGGAACCGTGTCCCGGCCTGCCGCCAGTTTTTCGTTGGTGCTCATGCCACTTCCTCCGCGGTCAGCTGGGACTCGACGATTTCCTGGTAGGTGGTGGAACTCAGCAGCAGTTCATCGTGGGTTCCCCGGTCCACGATCCGGCCGTTGTCCAGCACCAGGATCTGGTCGGCATCGGCAATGGTGGACACGCGCTGGCCCACAATGATGACGGTGGCGTCCGCCGTCTTTGCCTTGAGCGCACGGCGCAGCCGGGCGTCCGTGGCGACGTCGAGCGCCGAGAAGGAGTCGTCGAACAAGTACACCTTGGGCTGGGTCACCAACGCCCTGGCGATGCACAGGCGCTGGCGCTGGCCGCCAGAGACGTTGGTGCCCCCCTGGGCGATCCGGGACCCCAGCCCGTTTTTCTTGTCCCGGACGAAGTCAGCAGCCTGGGCCACGGTGAGCGCGTCCCACAGCTCCTGATCCGTGGCCTCCGTCTTGCCGAACCGCAGGTTGTGCTCGATGGTCCCGGAAAAGAGGTACGGCCGCTGCGGCACCATGGCCACACGGCCGGTGATTTCGGAGCGTTCCAGGTTGGTGATGGGGACGCCGTCGAGCAGTACTTCGCCGGACTCGACGTCGTAGAGCCGCGGCAGCAGCGACAACAGGCTGGACTTGCCCGCACCGGTTGACCCGACGATGGCCACGGTCTGGCCGGGCTCGGCCGTGAAGCTGATGTCGCTCAGGACAGGCTCTTCGGCGCCGGGGTAGGCGAAGGAGACATTGCGGTACTCCACGCGTCCCGTCCGCTGGGCGGGCGCCACCGGCGCGGCCGGTTCATGGATGGAGGGCTCGACGTCGAGCACTTCACCAATGCGGTCCGCGCAGACCGAGGCACGCGGAATCATCATGGCCATGAACGTGCCCATCATGACGGCCATGAGGATCTGCAGCAGGTACTGCAGGAAGGCCGTCAGCGAGCCCACCTGCATGTCCCCCGCATCCACGCGCTGCCCGCCGAACCACAGCACGGCTGCTGTGGAGACGTGCAGGATCATGCCGATGGCCGGGAACATGAGGACAAACAGGGAGCCAATCTTCAGCGAGACGTCGGTGAGATCGCGGTTGGCTTCGCCGAAACGCTCCGTCTCGTGCGGTTCGCGGACGAAGGCCCGGACCACACGGATGCCGATGATCTGCTCGCGGAGGATGCCGTTGATGCGGTCGATTTTCGTCTGCATTGAGCGGAACAGCGGCATCAGGCGGACCACGAGGTAGCCCACGACGGCAATTAGGACAGGGACGGACACCCAGACCAGCCAGGACAGGCTCAGGTCCTCGCGCAAGGCCATGACAATGCCGCCGATGCACATGATGGGCGTGGCCACCATGAAGTTCAGCCCCATCAGCACGAGCATTTGCACCTGCTGGACATCGTTCGTGCCGCGCGTGATCAGGGTGGGCGCGCCGAAAAAGTTGACGTCCTTGGCTGAAAAGCTGGTCACTTTGCGGAAGACGCCGCGCCGGAGGTCCCGGCCGAATGCCATGGCCGCCTTGGAACCGAAGTAGACGCCGGTGATGGCGGTGGCCACCTGGACCAGTGCAACGCCGAGCATCAGCCCGCCCGTCCTCCAGATGTAGTCGGTGTCGCCGCGGGAGACTCCCTCGTCGATGATCTGTGCGTTCAGGCTTGGTAGGTAGAGGGCCGCGATGGTGGATGCCAGCTGGAAAAGAATGACTGCCGCGATATACGGCAAATACGGCTTGGAGTAGCGCCGTATGAGGGTGACAAGCATGCCCGGGAGTCCTTTGGAAAGTGCGCGAAGTGTATGGAGGAAAGTAATAGCAGCGGGGGCTGACACTCTCAGCCTTCCCACTCTACGAAATTCGTTGCCTCGGCGAAACAACGCCGGGGAAATATCATCCGAATGGCGTATCGGCCGAGGGGGCGTTGTGGCGGGCCGTCTTGCCGGCGTGGGCAGTGCCACTGCAGCGTGCGCACGTGCCTCTTGTTACGGGAGAAACGGGTGTCACCCCTCGGTTCAAAGGGGAATCGCTGTGAAAAACGAGTGCCCAGTCAAGTACCGGCCACTCGCGACTACGCAGTGCCTGAGGCTTAGCGTGAAGTGGTCAGATAGTTGACAACTCTGCTGGAGAGTCGCAGGTGGACTGGGCATCTACGAACAACGGTCGGCTCCTCCATGGGCCTCCCGCTCCCGCAGTCTGGTCAGTCCAAAATGATCCAGATGGAGAATCCCATGAAGAGAATCCTCGCAACTGCCGGAATTGCAGGCATTGCGTTAATAGGCGTCACGGCTCCGGCAAATGCCGGCGACAAGGGCGATGACAACGACAAAAAAGTCAGCATTTGCCACGCAACGGGCTCCGAAACGAACCCTTACGTTCACATCACCGTCAGCGAAAACGCGCTCAACGGAAATGGTGGCCATGCTTCGCATGAAGGCGACCTGATTCCTGCACCGGCGTACGGTTGCCCGGGCGGAGGCAAGGATGATGATGACGACGACTCGGGCCATGGCCCGGACAAGGTCACCATTTGCCACGCCACGGGATCCGAAAAGAACCCGTACGTCGTCATCACGATTCCGGAAAAGGCCTGGTGGAACGGCCACAAGGACGGACACAACGGCCGCGCCGACATCTACCCGGTCCCGGCCGGTGGTTGCGTCGCAGAGGAAGAGGAAGAGGAAGAAAAGCCAGAGACTCCGCCGGTGGTTGTCCCGCCCGTTGTCGTCCCGCCGGTCGTGACACCACCGGAAGTGACACCGCCGGGAGTGACACCACCTGCTGTAACTCCGCCGGCGCAGACTCCCACGGGAGCTGCAGCGGCACCGGTCGGGGCGGCAGCGGCAGTAGTACCCGTAGTCAACCGCGGTTTCAACGCCCAGACCGCGGCCGGAAGCCAGCCCGACGCCGGAATGCCGGCCTGGTTCGGCGGCCTGGCTGCACTCCTTGGGGCAACGGGGCTGATTGCCCTGCGGCAGCGGGGACGCCTGCAGGACGTGCCCGGATCCAAGTAGGTCCGATCCTGCGGTGAGGACGGGCATCCGCCATCACGGTGCGATGCCCGTCCACGCCACTCTCCCTGGAGGAGTCCAGATGTCCTTCCCCGGCCACAAGCCCGCAGACAGCCCGCCCCTGGGTAGCCGGACCGCTGCCCAGGAGTCGGGCGAGAGCCGGACCCCTCCCCCGGAGGCCGGCGAGCGCCGTTCCTTCGAAGGCTGGCGGCTCAGCCGCCTGGCCCGCAAGCTGCCTTTCCTGAAGCGCCTTTCACTCAACCGTGGCGACCGGCTGCTGCTGCTCGCCGGCGTTGTGGCCTTCTTCGCCCTGACGTTCCTGCCGGGCATCGTAAGCGCCGGGAACTCCTCCGGCGGGAGCGGGACCGGACTCCACCTGGAAGCTGCTCCGTATTCACGGTCCGCCACCCCGAGTGATGCCGTCCCGCCGGATACGTTCGCCTGGAGCGGCAAGGGCTCGGCGGCCGTCGCGGGCAAGAAATCCCCGGCGGTTGCGCCCGCAGCACAGCAGCCCACGCCGAGCGTTCCCAACTATCCACCGGCCGCTGCGCCCACGCGGATCGTGTATCCCGCTGCCGGGCTGGACGTCACCATCCATCAGCTCACGCCGGCGCCGGCGGAACTGGAATCCCAGGCGATCGTGCCGCCGATCACCGTGGACGGATACTGGGTGACAAACTTCGGCATGCCCGGCGCCGGGTCCACCAACAGCACCTACATCCTCGGACACAGCTGGGAGGGCCGCGACGCTCCGTTCAACCGGCTCAGCGCTTCGAGCACCCCGGGGGACATCCTGGAAGTCACCACAGCAACGGGAACCATGCGATACCGGGTGGATTCGGTGGATACCTACGTGAAGTCGAGCCTGAAGGACAGCCCCATCTGGACCGGCTTCCCCAACCGCCTCGTCCTCATCAGCTGCTACACCGAAGACCCCTGGGGAAAGAACGTAGTGGTGGTCGCCTCCCCGGTACCGGAGCCCTGAGGACTACATCGCAGCGGGGGGGGGGGGGGGGGG
>NZ_JBWKYC010000030.1:0-19946 GCF_059423525.1 Arthrobacter sp. GW460-12-1-14-TSB2 | reverse complement strand
CACTCAGCCGCCGTCGCCGTCGTACGTTATTGGGTCCTGTTACTCGGTCCGGTGCCGCGCGTGCGTTGCGATGTAGTCCGCCGCCGCCCGTTGCAGCTTCCGTTCCTTGGCAAGCTGCCGCCGCAGGGTGGTGAGTTGCTCGCTGATGCGTGACTGTTCGGCCGCAATCTCACGCTGCTCCGCCGACTGTTCGTGAACGGCCCGCAATGCCTCTGCCAGCTGGAGCTGCTGCTCCGCCAGCAACTGCTGGGTCTGCAGGAGGAGCGGGACGACGTCGGCAGCTTCCGGCCACCGGTCCGCCACCATGGTCCGGGAACGGGCCCGGGAGCCTTCCCTGCCCGCAGCGGGGATGTCGCCGCCGCGGGTGCCGCGCTCATCGCCGGTAAAGTCCTGGTCCATTCGTGCGGCTTCGGGGAACCGTGATTCGTGGGCGCGCTGCCTGCTCAGGACCTCGATGAACTCCCGGTCCAGGTCCACGATGCCGGACCTGCCTGCTGTGACCGGCTCGGCGGTGGCCGCGGGGGCATTGGTCCCCGCGGCGCCGGCCGCGGTCGCTGGCACGATGTCCACGGTGCGGCGCAGCGGTTGTTCCTTGATGAACAGGATGGCTACCAGGGCAATGATGCCGATGGCTGCGGAGATCAGGAAGATCTCGGCCGTCGCGTCGCCGTAGGCTGCCCGCATGATGTCCCGGATCGGGGCGGGCATATCCTGAAGGTCCATGCTGGCACCGGCTGATCCGCCCGTAACCGGAATCCCGGCTGCTGCGAGGCCTTCGGCAGCCAGTTCCTTGACCCGGTTGGCCAGGACGGCGCCCAGCACGGACACGCCGATCGCGCCGCCCACCGAGCGGAAGAACGCCACGGAGGCGCTGGCGGTCCCGATGTCCGTGGCGCGGACGGTGTTCTGCACTGCCAGCACGAGGTTCTGCATCAGCAGGCCGAGGCCGAGGCCCAGGACAGCGGTGTAGAGGCCGGTCAGCCAGAGTTCGGTGGTGTGGTCGATGGTGCCGGCCAGTCCCAGGCCGCCGATCAACAGCATGGAACCGGCAATCAGGTAGCGCTTCCATTTGCCGGTCCGGCTGATCAGCTGGCCCGACAGGACCGAGCCGATAAGGTTGCCGGCGATCATGGGAAGTGTCAGCAGCCCGGCTTCAGTGGGGGTGGCCCCGCGGGCCACCTGGAAGTACTGGCCCAGGAAGGCGGAGGATCCGAACATGCCGACGCCCACAGCGACGGAGGCCAGGATGGCCAGGGCCGTGGTGCGTTCGCTGATGATCTTGAGCGGGATGATGGGCTGCTCCACCCTGGATTCCACGACGACGAGGAGGGCCAGGAGCAGCACGCCGCCGCCCACCATGGCCGCTGTCTGCCAGGACCACCAGTCGTAGTAGTCCGGGTTGCCGGCGAAGGACACCCAGATCAGCAGGAGGCTGACGCCGGAAGTGAGCAGGATGGAACCAAGCCAGTCGATCTTGGCGTGGCGTTTGACGTGGGGAAGTTTCAGCGTGATCTGCAGCAGGATCAGGGCGATGACGGCCAAAGGAACGCAGACGAAGAAGGTCCAGCGCCAGCCGAGCGGGCTGTCCACGATGAATCCGCCGAGCAGCGGGCCGCCGGCGGTACCCACTGCCATCACACCGCCCATGTAACCGGAGTACTTACCGCGGTCACGGGGCGGGATAATGGAGCCGATAATGGCCTGCGCCAGGGCAGTCAGGCCGCCCATGGCGACACCCTGGATGACTCGGGCGGTCAGCAGGAGCGGGATCGTTTCCGACAGGCCCGCCATGACGGAACCGGCCACGAAGATCACAATGCTCAGCTGGACGAGCAGTTTCTTGTCGAAGAGGTCGGCGAGCTTTCCCCAGATCGGTGTGGTGGCCGCGTTGGCCAGCAGTGCCGCCGTGATGACCCAGGCGAAGTCCGTCTGGGTGCCCTTGAGCTCGGACATGATGGTGGGCAACGCGTTGGCCACGATGGTGCTGCTGATGATGGCGGTGAAGAATGCGGCCAGCAGCCCGGTGAGGGCCTCCATGATCTGGCGGTGGGTCATCGCCGCCTGGGGCGCAGGTGCGGATGGCTGCGGTGGTGTCGTTGGCTGGGCCCGGGACGGACCGGTGGCTGTAGCGTGGCTGGCCATGTGCAGCTCCTTAAACGGTGGGAATGGTTTCGGTGGGTCCGGCCGTCTTTGCCCGGGCTGAGTCCCTGAGGGATTCAGCAAGTTTTTTCAGGATTTTCGCGGTCTCCTCGGCGTCGAACTGGCTCCAGTCCTGCAGATAGCCCTGAAGTGTTGCTGTGCGTTGCTGTTCTATCTCGTGTAGCTTGCCCTCCCCCGCCTCTGAGAGCGCCACCAGTTGGGCACGGCCGTCCTCCGGATCCGGACGGCGGACCACCAGGCCCTGTTCTTCCAGATCGGCGATATGCCTGCTCAGGACGGGAGCGCTGACGCCGAGCCTCGCGGCAAGCTTCGTGGCCCGGGACTCCCCCTCCCCCACGAACCGCAGGACGCCCTGGAGCGCCACCCCGGTGTCCTGCCCGCGCGTGCTTGAGATCGCGACGCAGCGGACAGCCCGCTGGAGGTCGAAGATCTGGTACACGAGATCAGCTGCGGTTTCTGGTGCGACTGCCATGGCGAATAACCCCTTTGCTTGCCCTAGGCAACTATATATGAAAATGGTTGCTTTGGGAAACTAACCAGCGGAGGCGGCGTGCGGCCCGGTGTGATGGGCGCCTTAAACCACTAGCGCGAGCGGACAGTTGAGGCCCCCGATCCTGGTGGAAAGGGGGCCTCAACTGTCCGCTCGCGCTTTGTCGGGACGGGGCGGGTGTTCAGTTGTTGAGGGCGGCTGTTAGACGCCCATGTGAGTGGGGCCGAACATCTTGAGCAGGGTTTCGACGACGACGACGTTGGGGCCGTCCGCGGCGAAACCAGCCTTCAGTGCGTCCCCCACGTTCTCCGGCGCCACCCGGACGGCCGGGATGCCGAACGCTTCGGCGAGTTTGACGAAGTCGGGCCGGGCCAGTTCCGTTGCGGTGGCCTTGCCGAAGGCGCCCACCATGTATTCGCGCAGGATGCCGTAACCGCCGTCGTCCACGATGAGCCAGGTGACCGGGACGTTGTGCTGCTTGGCCGTGGCCAGTTCGGAAATGGAGTACATGGCCGAACCGTCACCGGAGACGGCCAGGACACGTCCCGGCTTTCCCGTGGTTTCCAGCCCCACGGCCCCGCCGATGGCCGAAGGGAAGCCGAAGCCCAGCCCGCCGGCGCCCTGGGCGGAGTGGAACTGCCCTTCGCGGGCGTCCCAGCAGCTCCAGGCCCAGTACGCGGAGATGGTCATGTCCCAGAAGGTCTGCATGTCTGCGGGGACGGCCTCGCGAATGTCCGCCATGAATTTCAGTTCCTTGCCGAGGTCCTGGGACTCCAGCCTCGCCCTAACCTTGGCCAGGGATTCCTTGACCAGCGCCTCCGGCGAAGTGCCGTGCCAGTCGGCCCGTTCCCCGTGCGGCTCGGTGAGCGCGGCATCCAGCGCAGCCAGGGCCTGGCCGGCGTCGGCACGGATGCCCAGGCCGGGCCGGTTGGACTCCAGGACCCGGGGTTCGGCATCGATCTGGATGATCCGGCCGCGCGGCTCGAACGTGAAGTAGTTGGACGTCACTTCGCCGAGGGAGGAGCCGATGACGATCAGCACGTCCGCGTCCTCGAGCAGGTCCGTCATGTACCGGTCCTCGATCCAGGACTGAAGCGACAGCTCGTGGTTCCACGGGAAGGCGCCGTTGCCGCCGGGGGTGCAGATCACCGGTGCTCGCAGCTTTTCCGCGATGGACAGCAGCGACTTCTCGGCCCGGCCGCGGCGCGTGCCGCCGCCGGCGATGATCGCCGGACGTTCCGCCGTCGACAGCCATTTCACTGCCTCACGAACCAGCTCCACACGCGGCGGGTTGTCCGCCGCTTCGGCGAGGGCATCTTCAACCGGCGGGACCATGATGGGATCCAGCAGGACGTTCTGCGGGATCTCCAGCCAGACAGGTCCCTGCGGGGAGGAAATCGCCTCGGTCCAGGCGTCCTGGATGGCTGAGGGGATGCCGGAGGCGTGTTGGATCAGCCGCTGGCTCTTGGTGACATTGGCGGCCGAAGCCTTCTGGTCATCGAGCTGGTGCAGCATGCCCTTGCGGCGCGCGCCCAGGCCGTCCAGCGGAATCTGGCTGGCCACCACCACCATGGGCACACCCGTGGCGTAGGCTTCCTGCAGCCCGGCCAAGGACGTCAAGGCACCGGGGCCGGTGGACAGGAACAGCACGCCCACCTCACCCGTGGCGCGGGAGTAGCCGTCGGCCGCGAACGCGGAATTGTTTTCCACCCGTGAGGAGACGAAGTGCAGGTTTCCCCGGCCCATCGCATCAAAAAGGCCCAGCGCGTGCTGGCCCGGGATGCCGAAAACCGTCTTCGCGCCCAGCGCTTCAAGGGTTTCGACGACGAGATCCCCGCCGTTGCGGACGCCGGTCACGGGGAGACGCCGGTTTCGACGCGCTGGGGAACACTCGCGGCGAAGCCAGCCTGGCGACGGGCTTCCTGCCCGAGGGCCTGGGCGGCATAGCCGTTGGCCGCGCCGAACCTGTTGCCTTCGACGGCGGAATCCGCCATGAGGGTGACCAGTTCGTAGGCGACATGGCTGGCAGCCACCCCGGTGATTTCTGCGTGGTCGTAGGCCGGAGCCACTTCAACAATGTCCGCACCCACGAGGTTCATGCCGCGGAAGCCGCGGATGATCTCCAGCAGTTCCCGGCTGGTGATGCCGCCGGCCTCCGGTGTGCCCGTGCCCGGTGCGTGCGCGGGGTCCAGGACGTCGATGTCTACGGAGATGTACAGCGGACGGTTGCCGATCCGGTCCCGGACCTTGGCCACCGTCTCCAGGACGCCCTGATAGTAAACATCCGCGGACGTCACGATGCCGAAGCCGAAGCGGTGGTCATCGTCGAGGTCCTTTTTGCCGTACAGCGGGCCGCGGGTTCCGATGTGACTGATGGCCTCGGTGTCCAGGATGCCTTCCTCGACTGCGCGGCGGAACGGCGTGCCGTGGGTGTATTCGGCACCAAAGTAGGTGTCCCAGGTGTCCAGGTGGGCATCGAAGTGCAGCATCGCCACAGGCTCGCCCGCGCGCTCGGCAGCAGCCCGCAGCAGCGGCAGCGCAATGGTGTGGTCCCCGCCAAGGGTCACAAGCTTGCTGCCGCCGGCCGTAAGGTCGAGGGCGTTCTGCTGGATGGTTTCGATCGCCTCGTTGATGTTGAACGGGTTGACGGCCATGTCGCCGGCGTCCGCCACCTGGACGTTCTCGAAGGGGCTGACGTCCCAAGCGGGGTTGTAGGGGCGCAGCAGGCGGCTGGCCTCGCGGACATGGTTGGCGCCGAAGCGGGCACCGGGGCGGTAGGAGACGCCGGAATCGAAGGGCACTCCCACCACCGTGATGTCCGCCTTGGCCACCTGGTCCAGCCGCGGCAGGCGGGCGTAGGTTGCGGCCCCTGCGTAGCGGGGGATGCGGGATGAATCGATGGGGCCAAGGTTGCCGTTGGCCTCGATGCGCAGCTCTTCCAAAGGAACGCCTCTCCTTCGAGGATGGATCGGTAGTGTGACACCCATCATACACGCTAGTTTCCTATTGTGCATCAAGTGTTTACCAATCCAACTGGCGCATCAGTCGATGGCGGACGCGCCCCGCTCCCCCGTCCGCACCCGGACGGCGTCGGAAACGGAGACTGTCCAGATCTTGCCGTCACCGAACCGGCCGGTACTGGCGCCCGCCTCGATCGCCGCCATGACACCGTCCATGGCGTCCTCGGTCACCAGGACTTCCACCCGGACCTTTGGCAGCAGGTCCGAGTTGTATTCGGTTCCGCGGTAGACCTCCACATGGCCGCGCTGCTGCCCGTAGCCGCTCGCCTGGCTGACGGTCAGGCCACTGACGCCGAACCCTTCCAGGGCAGCACGGACCGTCTCGACCTTTTCCGGCCTGACGATGGCCGTAATGAGTTTCACGTCCGCACCCGGCCCCGCTCGGCCTGGCTGGCCACCGGGACACCCGCCGGGACTTCGGCCGGAATCTCCGTTGCGGGGTCCACGCCGCCAGGTGCGGCCTTGGCGTGGTGTTCGCCGGGGTGGAAGGTTCCCCCCACCATCAGCAGCTCGTAGGCGGTTTCGGCGTGCTCGGTGACGTCGATGCCGGACCGCTCGCTGGCTTCGGTCACGCGCATGCCCATCGTCTTATGGATGGCGTATCCGATCAGTGTGGTCATGATGGCGCTCCAGGCCGTGACAATCACCGCAGTGAGGAACTGGGGCCAGAACTGTGCCAGGCCCCCGCCATAGAAGAGCCCGCCCTCGGTCTTGGCCGACGGCACGGCGAAGAATCCCAGCGAGAGCGTCCCCCATAGCCCGCCAACAAAGTGGACGGCCACCACGTCAAGGGAGTCGTCGAGGCCGATCCGGAACTTGAGGCCCACCGCGAGGGCACAGAGCACTCCGGCCACCGCCCCGATCAGGATGGCACCGACAGGGTCAACGAAGCCGCACGCCGGAGTCACGGCAACCAGGCCTGCCACAGCTCCCGAGGCGGCACCGAGGGAGGTGGCATGGCCGTCCCGGAGGCGCTCGACGAGCAGCCAGCCCAGGAGCGCCGCACTTGTGGCCAGCAGGGTGTTGGTCCAGGCCAGGCCCGCAGTGGCATCGGCAGCGAGTTCAGAGCCCGCGTTGAAGCCAAACCAGCCAAACCACAGGAGACCGGCGCCGAGCATCACGAACGGCAGGTTGTGCGGACGGATGTTGGGATCTTTCATGAATCCAAGGCGTTTTCCGAGCACGACGGCGAGCATCAGCCCGGCGATGCCGGCGTTCATGTGCACGACGGTTCCGCCGGCGAAGTCGAGCGCCGAGATCTTGCTGCCCACGATGCCGGTGGCGCCGAAGAGGCCGCCGCCCCAGACCCAGTGCGCGATCGGGGCGTAGACGAGCGTCACCCACAAGGCAGCAAACAGCAGCCAGGGTCCGAACCTGACACGCTCGGCCACAGCGCCGCTGATCAGCGCGACGGTGATGATGGCGAACGTGGCCTGGAACCCGATGAACACCATGTCCGGGAGGCCCGGCGCTTTGCCGCCGATGCTGCTGGTCAGTCCGCTCAGCCCGGGGTTGGCAAACGGATCCCCGACGAGTCCGGCCATCGTGTCGGGGCCGAAGGCCAGCCCGTAGCCCCACAGCGCCCAGACAACGGCAACAACACCCATGGCGCCAAAGCTCATCATCATGATGTTCAGGACGGATTTCATCCGCACGAGGCCCCCGTAGAAGAACGCCAGGCCGGGAGTCATCAGCAGGACCAGTGCGGACGCCGCCAGCATCCATGCCGTGGCGCCGGGGTCCAGCGCCGCGGGGTCCACTGCCATGCCCACGTTGAGTAGAGAGATGTTCATTTTGGGAGCCTTCCTCTGGAAGTGGCGCTCCTGGGCGCCAACTACGGCGAGACCATTCAAAACGAGACCATTCAAAACAACGAGACAGCCACTGAGCATCGACAGCTTATTGGGGCTCCACAGCCGCTCGTTATCCGACGCTACAACAGCGGTGTTTCCGCCAGGGCCGAGATGTTTTTCCGGCGTGTTAAACAGCGGCGCCGGGGATGAATTCCGGGTTTCCGGCAGGTTTCCAAAATGTGACGTACATCTCACCAGGCGGTGACGGCGGTCACACGCGCCGTAAAGGTTTCGTTAAAGGAGCCATCCCGCATGCTTCCCCGGGCCTACGCTCCCAACAGGAGCAGCACACCAGGCCCCCACGGCCGAAGGAACGCTGCGCGAAAGGATACCGTGACCACGCTGACCAGGCCGCCCGCCGACCCTTCGGACAGGTACAACCGCAAGCCCCACAAGCTCAGGAGCTGGCTGCTGGAGGGCATGCCCGAGGGATCCGGGAAACGCCAGGGGCCGCACGGCCAGCCGCAGGCGAACCATACGCCCCAGCCCTGGTGGAAGGTCATGTGCCTGACCGGTGTCGACTATTTTTCCACGCTGGGATACCAGCCGGCCATTGCCGCGCTCGCCGCAGGCATGGTCTCGCCGCTGGCCACCGTGGTCCTGGTGGCAGTTACGCTCCTCGGCGCCCTTCCGGTGTACCGCAGGGTGGCATCGGAAAGTCCGCGCGGTGAGGGCTCCATCGCCATGCTCGAACGGCTCCTGCCGCGCTGGGGCGGCAAGCTGTTTGTCCTGGCGCTTCTGGGTTTCGCGGCAACTGACTTCATGATCACCATGACGCTCTCTGCCGCGGATGCCAGTGCGCACGCCATCGAAAACCCGTTTGCGCCGGCCTTCCTGCATGGCCAGGAAGTGGCCATTACGCTGGCGTTGATTGCGGGCCTGGGCATCGTGTTCCTCCGCGGCTTCAAGGAAGCCATCAACGTGGCCGTTGTCCTGGTGGCGGTGTTCCTGCTGCTCAATGCGGTGGTGGTGCTGGTGGGCCTCGCGCATGTGTACAGCGAAGCCCACGTGGTGACGGACTGGTGGGCCGCCCTCAACCAGCAGCACGGCAACCCGCTCGTGATGATCGGCATCGCCCTGCTGGTGTTCCCCAAACTGGCACTGGGGCTTTCCGGCTTCGAAACGGGTGTGGCCGTCATGCCGCAGATCGAGGGCAGCCCCGACGACACCGAGGCGAAGCCGACCGGCCGGATCCGCGGCGCGCACAAACTCCTGACCACGGCCGCCCTGATCATGAGCGCGTTCCTCATCGCGTCCAGCTTCATCACCACGTTCCTCATCCCGGCAGCCGAGTTCCAGCCGGGAGGCAAGGCCAACGGCCGGGCTCTGGCGTTCCTGGCGCACCAGTACCTGGGCGACGGATTCGGGACTGTATACGACCTCAGCACCATCGCCATCCTCTGGTTCGCCGGGGCCTCCGCGATGGCTGGCCTGCTCAACCTGGTGCCGCGCTACCTTCCGCGCTTTGGCATGGCGCCGGCATGGACCCGGGCGGTGCGGCCACTGGTACTGGTGTTCACCGCCGTCGCCTTTCTCATCACGGTGGTGTTCGAGGCCGACGTCGAGGCCCAGGGCGGTGCCTACGCCACCGGCGTGCTGGTGCTGATGACGTCCGCGTCCATCGCCGTCACCTTGTCCGCCCGGCGCAAGCAGCAACGCGGCCGCACGGTCGCTTTCGGCGCGATCGCCGTCGTCTTCCTTTACACCACAGTGGCGAACGTGGTGGAACGCCCCGACGGCCTGAAGATCGCGGCCCTGTTCATCCTGGGCATTGTGATGGTCAGCTTCGCGTCGCGCGTCCGGCGGTCCTTCGAGCTGCGCGCCACCCACATCCGGCTGGACGAACGCGCCCTGGAATTCATGGCCGCCAGCGAAGAGGGGCCTATCCGGCTGATCGCGCATGAGCCCAAACGCCTCAGCGCCGCCCGATACCGGGCCAAGCTGGAGCACGCCGAACTCGCGAACCACCTGCCCGTGGACAGCGATGCCATCTTCATCGAAATCCTGGTCGACGACAGCTCGGACTTCGAACAGGAGCTCCTGGTCACGGGGAAGATCCGGCACGGCTTCCGCATCCTTGAAGTCCACAGCAACAACGTGCCCAACACGCTGGCAGCCGTCCTGCTGCACCTCCGCGATGTCACCGGCCTGATGCCGCACATCTACTTCCGCTGGACCGAGGGCAACCCGCTTACCAACCTGACGCGGTTCCTGCTCTTCGGCGAGGGTGAGATCGCCCCCGTCACGCGGGAAGTGCTGCGCGAGGCGGAGCCGGACGTCACGCGCCGGCCCTGGGTCCACGTGGGTTGAGACCCGGCAGGCCCGGGCGGAGGCCGGCCCCGGCCCCGCCGGCGGCACTCTGCGTCAGCGGCTGGCGGCGGGGACCAGCACCCAGAGCACCTCGACGGCGTCGTCCGTGGGATTGATCCACGTGTGCGGTTCCCGGCCGGGGAACGTCACGGTGTCGCCAGTGCTGAGTTCGTATTCCTCGTTGGTCAGGATCAGCCGGATGCGGCCCTTGATCACATGGAGGACGTCGACGTCGCAGTCCACGGCGTAGAGTTCGGATTCGCCGCGGCCGCGCGGTTCGATCACGGCCTGGATGATCTGGACGCGGCGTTCCGAGCGGGCGGTCAGCAGGCGCTCGATGATGCCTTCGCCGCCCAGCGAAATCCGGGGTCCCTCGTCCTTCTTCGTGAGGTGCGTTTCGGGTGCGGCAAACAGGTCTCCGATGGAGATCGACAGGACCTGGCACAGGGTCACCAGGGAAGCCACCGACGGTGACGTCAGGTCGCGTTCCACCCTGCTGAGGAATCCCTTGGTGAGACCCGTCGCGTCCGCGACCTGTTCAATGGTGAGCCGCTGAGACTGGCGGGCAGCGCGGATGCGCGAACCGATGGCAACCGGGATGTTGCTCGGTTCAACTGGTAGAGCCTTCATTTACGAACCTTTCGCAGCCGGCCGCACGGCCCCATTGCTGGAGCCATACTAGCGGGATACCTACCTTGTGACGCCGGAACGGACCATGGTGTCAATCCGCCTTGACTGTTACGCGGATCACAGCATAACCTTTGGGGCAACAAGTGTTGTCTATTAGACAATTCGTAGGCAAACACTGGGACAGTCAGCCTGTCATCATCAGGGATTTCCCCCTGCATCCCCGCTCTATAGCAGCGGAATTCCGGCGTGACCCACGTGCTTGCCGCGAATTCCCGCCCTGCTGCCGACCCGCTCCAAGGAGCCCATTAAATGGACGCAAACTTCGTCAACATCGCCATTGTGGTGGTGTACCTGATCGCCATGCTGGCCTTCGGCTGGTGGGGCAAATCCCGCACAAAGAACAACAGCGACTTCCTGGTGGCCGGCCGCAGGCTGGGCCCTTTCCTTTACACCGGGACCATGGCGGCCGTCGTGCTCGGCGGAGCCTCAACGGTGGGCGGCGTAGGCCTCGGCTACAAGTTCGGCATCTCCGGCATGTGGCTCGTGGTAGCCATCGGCGCCGGCGTGCTGCTGCTGAGCCTGCTCTTTGCAGGCACCATCCAGAAGCTGAAGATCTATACGGTGTCCCAGATGCTGACGCTCCGGTATGGCAGCCGGGCCACCCAGACGTCCGGCATCGTCATGCTGGCCTACACGCTTATGCTGTGCGCCACCTCAACCGGCGCCTACGCCACCATTTTTGTAGTGCTGTTCGGGTGGGACCGTGCCCTGGCCATCGCCATCGGCGGCGCGATCGTCCTGGTGTACTCCACCATCGGCGGCATGTGGTCCATCACGCTGGCCGACCAGGTCCAGTTCGTGATCAAGACGGTGGGAATCTTCTTCCTGATGCTGCCGTTCACGCTCAACGCCGCTGGCGGCCTGGACGGGATCCGCAGTCGCGTGGAGGACAGTTTCTTCCAGATCGACGGCATCGGGATCCAGACCATCATCACCTACTTCGTGGTCTACACCCTGGGTCTGCTGATCGGCCAGGACATCTGGCAGCGCGTTTTCACCGCCAAGACCCCCACGGTTGCACGCTGGGGCGGCGCAACAGCCGGCGTTTACTGCATCCTGTACGGCGCAGCCGGCGCCCTGATCGGTCTGGGCGCACGCGTGGCGCTCCCGGAAATCGACGTGGCCGCTGCGGGCAAAGACGTTGTCTACGCAGAAGTGGCCCAGAACCTGCTCCCCATCGGCATCGGCGGCCTGGTGCTCGCAGCGGCCGTCGCGGCCATGATGTCCACCGCCTCAGGTGCGCTTATCGCAGCAGCAACAGTGGCCCGCGCCGATGTCCTGCCCTTCGTGGCCAGTTGGTTCGGCAAGGACATCAACACCGACGACACCGACAACCCCGAGCACGACGTCAAGGCCAACCGCATGTGGGTCCTGGGCCTGGGCATCGTGGCCATCCTCATCGCCATCGTCACCAAGGACGTCGTGGCGGCCCTGACCATCGCCTACGACATCCTGGTGGGCGGGCTCCTGGTGGCAATCCTCGGCGGCCTGGTCTGGAAGCGGGGCACGGGCGTTGCCGCGGCAGCTTCGATGGCCGTCGGTTCGGTCATCACGCTCGGCACCATGATTTACCTTGAGATCAACGCCGCGGCGCCACTTGACGGCATCTACGCCAACGAGCCGATCTATTACGGCCTGATTGCCTCGGCGCTGGTGTACCTCGTGGTGTCCCTGGCTACCAGGCCGACCGACCCCAAGGTCATGAAGAACTGGCAGGACCGCGTTGCCGGCACTGTCCCTGAAGAAGAACAGGTTCCGGTTCCGGTCAAGTAGTACTGCGGAAGAACGCACGACGGCGGTGCCTCCCAGCGCGGGGAGGCACCGCCGTCGTGCATTGAGGGCGGAAACAACCTATTCGGCTTCCCCGGGCTCACGGAATTCTTCCTCCGCCAACGGCACCACGGGCTTCTCGTCGCCGAGGAAATCCTCCGCGCCCAGGGGAACAAGCCGGTCGGCCTCCTCGAACAGCTCCTCTTCCTCGCTCTCGCCGGCGTCGTCGACGGGAGCGTCCTCGGCAAAGTCGTAGGCGGGATCGGATTCGAGGGTGTCCCGTTCCGGCTGGGTGGGGTGTGATCCGGTGGTGTCCATGGTGCAAACCTCCGTGTCTGGTTGTGCGGCCAGGTGCCGGGCTACGGAAGCACCTGCCCTGGCAATCATCACAACACCGGCCTTCGTCGCGGTCAATAGGCGGTCCGTTGCCGGTCTGTTCCACGCCTCCAATGCCCGCAGCCGAAGGCACCGGCCTCAGCCCGATTTGAGGCCCGCCTAAACTTACCGGTGAGGAACACCGGCCGAAAATCCGCGGAAATCCGCGGTAGGCTGGAGCTGCAATGGGGCCGATTCATGCCCTATCAAGCCCAGGAGTGTTCGTGTCTCAGCACGCTAAATCTGACCGCAGTCATGCCCCTCGCGCCGACAAGCCGGCAGCAAGCGTCCCCGAATCCACAGCCGGCAGCGCAGGCGCCGGACCCGCAGAAACCACCGTCGCCGGACCCGCAGGGACCGCCCCCAGCCCGGCCGACGTCAAACGATGGCGCCAGTACCTCGCCGATGAACGCGCCGAGGCCCGCGTCTACCGTGACCTCGCCCAGAACCGCCGCGGCGAGGAACGGGACATCCTGCTAGCCCTCGCCGAGGCCGAGGGTCGCCATGAAGCCCACTGGCTCCGGCTCCTCGGCGAGCACGCCGGGAAGCCGCGGCAAGCGTCCCTGCGCAGCCAGCTGCTGGGATTCCTGGCCCGCCACTTCGGTTCGGTGTTCGTCCTGGCGCTGGCCCAACGCGCCGAGGGCCGCTCCCCCTACGCCTCGGACCCCACCGCGACGCCCGCCATGGTGGCGGACGAACAGATCCACGAGGAAGTCGTCCGCGGTCTCGCCACCCGCGGCCGGAACCGGCTGGCCGGTTCCTTCCGGGCCGCCGTGTTCGGAGCCAACGACGGCCTGGTCAGCAACCTTTCCCTGGTGATGGGCATGGCCGCGTCCGGCGTCGGCAGCCAGGTGGTACTCCTGAGCGGCGTGGCGGGCCTCCTTGCCGGCGCCCTGTCCATGGGTGCGGGCGAATTCATCTCCGTCCGTTCCCAGCGGGAACTGCTGGCCGCAACGCGGCCCACCCAGATCACCCTCTCCGCGGCTCCGCGGCTGGACATCGAGCACAACGAGCTGCTGCTGGTGTACCTGGCCCGTGGGATGTCCCGGGAAGCCGCCGAACACCGCGTCGCGGAACGCATGGGCCTGCTGAGCTGCGACTGCGATCCCAGCCTGTCACTCCAGCCCGAACTCCCTGAAGCCCACGACCAGCACGAAGCAGTGGGCACCGCATGGAGTGCAGCTGCGTCAAGCTTCTGCTTCTTCGCCTCCGGCGCCATCATTCCCATCATCCCCTTCCTTCTCGGCATGACCGGCGTCGTGGCGCTGGTGGTTTCCGCCGTCATGGTGGGCATCGCGCTCCTGGTGACGGGCGGCGTCGTCGGCCTCCTGTCCGGGACGTCGCCGACCAGCCGCGGCTTCCGGCAACTCGCCATCGGCATTGGCGCGGCCGCTGTCACCTACCTCCTCGGGATGGCCTTTGGCGCGGTGGTCGCCTAGTGGAGGGTCCGCGGCCGGAACAACGCCGGCCACGGCATGCCGGCGGGCCGGGAACCTTGGCACGCATCCTCCGGACAGCGGCACTCACCGCCGTGATCGCCGCGGCCGCCTTCACGGCAGCCGGGCTGTTCTACGGCGACCCCCGCTTCGTGGGGCTCTTCCAGCCCCGGAACAGCACCGTCCCCAACGGACAGGCTGCCGCCCAGCAGCCCGGAACCGCCGCCGAGGGAGTCAGCTCGGACGCGCCTCCCCCCGGTTTGGAAGAAGCGGACTCGCCGCTTCTCGCCGCGGAAGAGCCTGCCTCGCCAAGTGATTCCTTTGAATTCCTGGCCACGAACGACGACGGCACGCCCGTGGGCTACTCGCCGTGCCGCCCGCTGCACTACGTCGTCAATGCCGGGCTGGCGCCGGCTGGCGCGGAAACCCTGGTGGAAGAAGCCGTCGGCACGATTTCCCGTGCCACAGGGATCAGATTCATCAACGACGGACCCTCCACCGAAACCCCCTCCGAGGACCGGGACCCCTACCAGCCAGAGAGGTACGGGGAGCGATGGGCGCCGCTCCTCATCGCATGGACCACTCCGGAGGCCTCCCCCAAGCTAAAGGGCAAGGTGATCGGCATCGGCGGCAGCACCCACTACAGTTTCGACGGCGGCGCGAAGACCTTCGTCACCGGCAGCCTGGACCTCGACGCCCCGCAGATCGCCGGGGAACTCGAGCGGCCGCAAGGCTCCGCCTACGCCACCGCCGTGATCCTGCACGAGCTGTCCCACGTCATGGGGCTCGAACACGTCGATGACCCCCGGCAGCTGATGTACCCGGAGATCGGCACCCCGGACGGCCTTGCCGCGGGCGACCTCAACGGCCTGTACCAGCTGGGCAAGACCACCTGCCGCAAGGACCTGTAGGCCCGGATCCGCTCGCCGGCCCCCGCTAGCCCGACACGACGTCGAGCGCTTCCTCCACCGTCTCCACCAGGAAGATCCTGTCCGCCATCGCCTTGCCCGCGGCCAGGCTTTGCAACAGCGGCCAGGCGGGATACCGGCGCTGCCAGTGCTCGATTCCCACGAGGACCATGGGCGTGATGGTTTCCGAGGCACCGTAGTAGTTTTCGCAGGCGTCCTGGAAGATTTCCTGCAGGGTCCCGGCGGACCCCGGCAGGAAGATCACACCGCCGTCGCACAGCTCCAGCAGGATCGCCTCCCGGATGGCGTTGGCGAAATACTTGGCGATGTGGGTGGCGAAATAGTTGGGCGGCTCGTGACCGTAGAACCAGGTGGGGACCCCGAGCGACGGCGTCCCGTCCGGATAGCGTTCGACGACGGCGGCCGCCGTCCGCGCCCATGCGGACACCGAGGGCCGGAACCCCGGTACGGCTTCGAGCTGCGCCAGCGCGGCGTGGAAGTCCGCATCCGGCAGTTCGCTGAGGTAGGCACCCATGTTGGCTGCCTCCATGGCGCCCGGCCCGCCGCCGGTGGCCACCACGCGGCCGCTTCCGGCAAGAAGCCTCCCGGCGAGGGCGGCCTCCTCGAAGGCCGGTGTTCCTCGCATCGCGGTGTGACCGCCCATCACGCCCACCATCGGGCGGCCGCGGCTTAACTCCGAGCGAGTCAGCTCATCCAGGGCGTCCCCGATCGAGTGGTCATGCAGGGCTGCGGCGAGCGTGGCATCCAGCCGGTGGCGCTGGCCGGGCCGGATGCTCCACTGGTAGATCCGGGCGTCCAGTGTTGATTCGTACCGCCCGCCGGCCGGCCCGGAGTAGAGCTCCTGCGGTGAGTAGAGCTGCCCGCGGTAAGGATTGAAGGGCACGCTGACCAGCTTGGGGAAGATGAGCGCACCCCGGCCGCGAAGCGTATCCTCCACACCGTCGTCGAACGTGCAGCCGAGGAAGATGGCGCCCTGTGCGTCCATCGCTTGCAGCGGCGCGGAGCGGCCGCGAAGGTCCAGGGACTGGGCGTGCCAGCCCTGCATGCTGCGGACCCCCGCCTTCACCAGCCGGTCGAAGCTGTCCAGGCTTTCAACCTCAAGCGTTCTGGGGCTGGGACTGAGGCTGCGGGCGGCGTTCATGCTGTCAGCCTAGTCGGCAACAAACACACAGGAGTGCCCCCGGTGAAATTCACCGGGGGCACTCCTGCCGGGACATTTTCAGCGGCGGGTCAGGAGACCTGAAGGCCACCGTTGATGTCGTACGTGGCAGCGGTGATGTAGCCGGAATCCTGGCCGAGCAGGAAGGAGATCAGAGCCGCGACTTCCTCACGGCTACCCACCCGCCCCATCATGATGCCCTCGGACATCTGGGCCTTACGTTCCTCGGACAGGGTGCCACCCATGATGTCAGTGTCGATGGGACCCGGTGCAATCGCGTTGACGGTGACGCCGAACTCTCCCACTTCACGGGCAAGCGCACGGGTGAAGCCGATGATTCCGGCCTTCGACGCACTGTACGCAACCTTGGAGTACGTACCGCCGCCGCGCTGGGCGGATATTGATGAGATGCTCACGATGCGCCCGAGCTTACGCTCGATCATGCCCTTGAGCACGCGCTGGGAGACGATGAAGGTTCCGCGCATGTTGATGGCGAAAACCTTGTCCCACTCCTCCACGGTGGTCTCCATGAACGTCGTCGGCGAGCTGATGCCCGCAAGGTTCGCGAGGGCGACGATCGGCGGTAGGGAATCTTCGATTTCGCTGATGGCACGGTCCACTGAGGCGGCGTCGGAAACATCAGCGCCCACGCCGATGGCCTTGACGGCACGGTTGGAGCCGATTTCGGCGGCCGCAGCCTTGGCGTCTTCCGCGTTGATGTCCAGGATCGCGACGGACCAGCCTTCGCTGGCCATCCGGTCCGCTGCCGCCCGGCCGATGCCGCGGGCGGAGGCTGCCCCGGTCAGTACGACGGTGCGTTCGGCGGGAAAAGGGGTGATTGTCATGATGTGTCTTTCGTCGGGTGTCAGGTCGATGGTCGGTCGGTCAGGAGCGGGCTTTTGCTGCATTCACGGCAGCGGCAGCAGCCACTGCGGGATCCAGGGCGGCATCACCTTCAGGCCGCTTCCGGGCGTAAAGGTAGGTGGCCACCGCGGTGACGCACAGGCAGAAGGACAGGAACAGCAGGCCGCTCTGGTTGTTGCCCGTGGCGTCCTTGAGCATGCCGACCGCGTAGGGGGCTACGAAACCGCCCAGGTTGCCGAGCGAGTTGACCAGGGCCAGCCCGGATGCAGCCGCTGCGCCGGTGAGTGCCGCGGACGGCATGGACAGGAACGGGGCGATGGCACCGTAGATCCCCATGGCCGAGGCGGTCAGTGCGATCAGGGCAAGGATGGGGTTGACCGGGAGCAGGTACCCGGCTGCCAGCAGGCCCATGCCGGCCAGAACCATGCTGACGGCGGTGTGCCAGGCGCGCTTGCCGGTCCGGTCCGCCCGCTTGCTCCAGAAATACACAAAGACCGCGGCGATGGCGTAGGGAATGAAGACAATGAATCCCACTTCGGCGGTGGAGAACTTGCCGAGGGCGGCAACAATGGTGGGCATCCAGAGGCCAAGGCCGTAGATGCCACAGACCAGGCCGAAGTACAGGGCCGAGTACACCAGAGTGCGCTTGTCCTTCAGGCCGGCCAGGAAGTTGTGGTTCCCGCCCTTGGATTTGGCGGCCAGTTCGGCATCCATGGTGGTGGCGAGCCATTCGCGCTCGTCCGTGTTGAGCCACTTGGCGTCGCGCGGGCGGTCGGTCATGAGGATCGGTGTCAGCAGGCCCAGCAGGATCGCGGGGATGCCTTCGATGATGTAGAGCCACTGCCAGCCGTGCAGGCCAAGAATTCCGTCCATCTGCAGCAGCAGTCCGGACACCGGAGCGCCGAGTGCGTTGGACACGGGCTGGGCCAGGATGAAGATGCCCAAGACCGTGACGCGCTGCGCGGCCGGGAACCACAGGGTCAGGTAGAACAGGATGGCGGGGAAGAACCCGGCCTCGGCCGCACCCAGCAGGAACCGGATGATGTAGTAAGTGCTTTCACCGTTGACCAGGCACATGGCCGTGGCGAAGATGCCCCAGGTGATGAGGATCCGGGCGAGCCACTTGCGTGCACCGAAGCGGTACATGCCGGCGTTGCTCGGAACCTCCAGCAAGGCGTAGCCGAGGAAGAAGATGCCGGCACCAAGCCCGTAGGCAGCAGCGCTGAGGCCGATGTCCTCGCTCATGGTGAGTTTGGCGAAGCCCACGTTGTTGCGGTCAAGGTAGGCAACGAAGTAGAGCAGGACGATCAGCGGCATAACGCGGCGGCGAACCTTGCGGAGGGTGCGCTCACCGAGCTCGCCGAGCCCTGCGGACTGCATGGAGAGTGAAGTCATCATCGACCTTCTGTTTGACGGAGGCGGCACCTGAACACGGGCGGCGCGGTCCGATGGAAATGTGGGGGAATCCGTCCGGTGACTAACTAAGTCTGATGTCTGACATCTGACGGAAGAACATGAAAAAGATCATAGAAGCGTGATCTGGGTTACGTCAAGCCCGCCGGGAGCTGCAGCGTCAGGGCTGGGAGTGGTGGACGTAGCGTTCGTAGTCGCGGTACGTCTGCTCCATGTGGTCGTCCATGGTTCGCCGGGACAGTTCGGCGTCGCCGCTGAGGATGCTGTCCATGACCTTCTGGTGGTACTCGATGGCGTGGAGCTGGATCTCGGGCACAGCGGACGTTTCCCGCCTGGTCATGTAGAGCAGCTGTCCCAGCTGTGCAAACAGCGCCCGGACAAAGGGATTCCCCGAGGCCTTCAGCACCACGTCATGGAACGCGATGTCAGCGTCGACAAAGCGGTCCAGGTCCCCGGCCTCATGGAAGCGCTTCATGTCCGCGATGCACCCGCGCATCTGCTCTGCATGCTCGGGGGTATGCCGCTTGGCGGCCAGGGAGGCCGCGCCGGTTTCCACCATGCGCCGCATCTCGATCAGCCCGACGGAAACCTGGTCCGCGCCGTTTCCGTGCGAGGCGGCCTTGAAGATCGCATCGAGCCCGGTCCAGTTGTCCGAGGGATTGACGAATGTTCCGCGGCCGGCCTTGACGTAGAGGATGTTCTGCGCCCGCAGGGCCTTGAGGGCTTCGCGGACGGTCAGCCTGCTGACGTCGTACGCCTTCGCGATGTCGGCTTCCGGGGGGATGGCATCGTGCGGCTTCAGCTTGCCGTCGAGGATGTCATCGAGCAGGCCGTCGACGAGGTCGTCAACGAGTGTCCTGCGGCCCATCCTGGCTCCTGCCTTCGGTCTTGCCCCGCAGCGCGGGTCCCTTCAACATTACTGTTGGATGCGGTCCTGATCAGCATCGTGGCCGGAACCGGCGACATACTGGTCCAGCTTCGCCAGGGTGGCCTCCAGGTTGGCGGGGTGGCGGCGCAGGTAGCCGGCCAGCCGGAGGAACGACTTCCCGCGGACGCTCCGCGCGTCCCACTGCTCGGTGACCAGCGTGCCCCGAGTGCCCGCGGCATCGACGGAGGGTTCGAGCACATAGCGCCACACATGCCCGAAGAAATGCCGCCAGGCAATGCGTTTGCCTTCCTCGAACTCACAGACGGTGTTGAGGATCTTGTAGTCCACCATCACGTTCATCTCCATGCCGAACCTGGCGCCGGCGGACAGCCGCTCCGGACCACGAGGCTGCGCCGCCTTGACCGTGTCCGACCCGTCGATCACGCTGTGCAGGGCGGGCGTTGCCAGCACTTCGAAAATGGCCTCGGGACCGGCCGCAATGAAGCGCTGGCGGGACACAAGGTATCTGTTGTTCATCCGGCAAGCCTAACCGTTTCAGGCTGTTGCAGAATGAGTCATGCGCACTCCTCCCCCGCCCCCGCCCGGACG
>NZ_JBWKYC010000029.1:0-41656 GCF_059423525.1 Arthrobacter sp. GW460-12-1-14-TSB2 | reverse complement strand
CGGCCTGCCCGCCGGTGTCCTGAACCTCATCCCCACCTCAACGGCCGGTGCCACCACGGGCCCGCTGATCAAGGACTCCCGGCTGCGGAAGCTCTCCTTCACCGGCTCCACCGAAGTTGGCCGCCGGCTGCTCTCGGACGCCTCCGAAACCGTGCTGCGGACCTCCATGGAGCTTGGCGGGAACGCCCCGTTCGTGGTGTTCGAGGACGCCGACGTGGACGCCGCCGTCGCCGGGGCGATGCTGGCGAAGCTGCGGAACATGGGCGAGGCCTGCACCGCCGCGAACCGGTTCATTGTGCACGAGTCCGTCGCCGACGAGTTCGCGGAGAAGTTCGCCGCGAAGATGGCGGACATGACCACCGCCCGCGGCACCGAACCCGAGTCCAAGGTCGGCCCGCTGATCGACGCGAAGAGCCGGGACAAGGTCCACGAGCTCGTCACCGACGCCGTGGCCTCCGGTGCGGTGGCTGTGGCCGGCGGCGGCCCCGTGGACGGCCCGGGCTACTTCTACCAGCCCACCATCCTGAAGGGCGTCACCGAGGGCACCCGCATCCTGTCCGAGGAAATCTTCGGACCCGTCGCACCGATCATCACGTTCGACACCGAAGACGAGGCCGTCCGCCTGGCCAACAACACCGAATACGGCCTGGTGGCCTACGTCTTCACGCGCGACCTGAACCGCGGCATCCGGATGGGCGAACGCCTCGAGACCGGCATGCTCGGCCTGAACGCCGGCGTCGTCTCCAACGCGGCCGCCCCCTTCGGCGGCGTCAAGCAGTCAGGCCTGGGACGCGAAGGCGGCCTCGAAGGCATCGAGGAATACCTCTACACCCAGTACATCGGCATCGCCGACCCCTACGCCGGCTAGTCCGGACGCAGGGCAACCGGCAGGCTAGCCCTGCCGCAGCCGCCGCAGGCCGTCGCGCACCGTCCGCCAGGACCGCGCGGCGGCCTGCGCCGGTATGGCGGCGGCCCGTGCGATGGCACGGAACGGGGCGGTGACCATGCGCCCCCACCGGTTCATGACCGACGGCGGGAGCCATTCCGCCCGGAGCCGTCGGGCCGCCCGCGAGTGCCTCCGCAGCGATGCCTGAACCACCGCTATCCTGTCTGTCGCGGAGGGCGGGGCGGCACCGGCGGTCCCGCCGGCCCCGGCACCGGCGGTCCCGGCGGCACCGTCCGTGTGACCGGGCGGCGGCCCGTACTGCTGCCGTTCGTAGTCCGCGGTCAGTGACGCAACCGCCCGGGCTCCGGCGTCGTCCGCATTGTCCGGCCCGCCCAGAGCCCCCGACCCGCGAAGACGGCCGGAGAAGTGCCGCGGAGTTTCGCTGAGGCCGGGAGCCAGTCCGTAATCGGTGGCCAGGTCCCGCAGTTCAGCCCAGGCTGCCACGGCCGTGTTGCCCCCGGAGGACGGTGCGCGCCGGAGCCGTCGTGACCGCAGGCCCGTGCGCACCATCCGGGGCGATGCGGCGATCAGGGCAAGGACCAGGAGGCCGGCAGCGCCGTAGAGCGGCAGCGTCAGCGGGTGCCCGGCTTCACCGGCCGAATCCAGCCCCGGGAGCGGCGCCGGCGTTTCCGGTGTGGCGCCCGGCGTGGCGGCATTGGACGGAATGAGGTCGTCGTTGTTTTCGTTGGTGCCGGCGCCGCCCGGGGTGAAGGCCTGCGCTGCGTAGTCCGGCACCATTCCACGTGAAGGCGTCGGTTCAAACGCCACCCAGCCGAGTCCTTGGAAGTAGAGTTCGGGCCAGGCGTGCGCGTCCCTGGAGTCAACTTCGTATTCGGTCAGTGCGCCCCGCCCGGGAACCGAAACCGTGCCACCCGTGGACCGGCCCGGCGCGTAACCCACGGCGATGCGGCTGGGGATCCCTTCCAGCCTGGCCATCACGGCCATGGCCGAGGCGAAATGGATGCAATAGCCGCTCTTCTGGCTCAGGAAATCCGCGAGAACTGAGAGCCCGTTGCCGTCGTAGCCGCCCTGCACCGGGGACTGCAGGGAATACGTGAATTCGACGGAGCGCAGGTAGTTCTGGATGGCCATTGCCTTGGCATACGCCGTGCTGCTTCCCGCGGTCACGGTGTCCGCGGTGCTGCGCACGATGTCCGGCACGTTGTTGGGCGGCCGGATGAATTCCTCCGAGATCCCGCGCACGGCCGTTGTGGACTGGGACAACAGTTCGGGCGTGAGCCTGGGGGCGGTGGACTGCACAACATACTGCTGGTTCCGTGAGTTGGTGTCCACGCCCTTGATGCTCAAGGTGGCCGGATCCCAGCTCCACCGTCCGGCCAGGCCGTTGACCGAGTCCGGAGCGTACGGCGCCGGCAGGTACGGGCTGGTGAAACGCCCGGTACTGATCGCCGTGACCTGCCGGACCTGCTCGTCAGCGACGATCTCGTACCCGGTGTCCATCCGCCCGACCCCCACCCGGCGGGAAGGGTCACGGTCGTCGGGTGACCACGAATCGCCGTCGAACCGGTCCACGGTGACGGACCGCAGGTAGGGGGGCCTGCTGGCACTGGTGGCATAGGTGATGCGCCCGTCGCCAGCGGGACTCCGCAAGCTGTTGCCCAGGCTGATCATCGGGTTGAGGCCGGTGGACGAACCCCACGGATTCAGCCTGGAACCCTGCGGGAAGGTGCCTTGGTCAAAGCCCGGAACGGCGAGGGGAAGGAGGAGCGTGATCGCCAGCGCCATGCCGCCGGTGAGGGCTGCGCGGCGGAACTGTCCCGGATTCCGGGCGGTGTCGGCCGTGGTGCGGTCAGCCGGAGCGAACCACTGGCTGCAGGCAAGGATCATCAGGTAGCCGGCGGCAGCGGCCGCGAACGCCCACGGCCCGACGCTCTGCGGTTTGACCATGGCCGGCACCACCAGGATGGCCACGAGCCCCAGCCCGCTGGTTGCCGGCAGAGCCAGGGGCACTGCAAGGGCATCGACCAGGATGACCACCAGGCCCAGGACGGCGCAGGTGACCAGTACGATGCCGGCGTTGGGCGCCACCGGGGAGCTCTCGGCCAGGACTGTTTCGCTGGCCCGGCGCAGGTACCTGCCCAGCTGCTCCATGGTGTCGCCGGATGGAATGAACCCGGCGATGCTGAACCTGCGGAAGAACGTGAAGGTCAGGATGAAGATGAGCGCTGCGAAGCCGCCCAGCGCCACCAGGAAGGGTTGCGCCCGCAGCGCCCGCAGGACGGCCATGGCCAGGGCAACAACAAAGACTGTGGTCAGGACCGGAAGATACCAGGCCCAGCCCCGCAGCACCCCGTTGAGGGACAGGGCGGCGCCGGCGACGGCAAGGGCGACAGCCGCGGCCATGACCCACGGATGCGCACCGACTCGGCGCCGCCGTGGAGCGGGAGCCGTGGATGGTGCCAGGACTTCGGAGGTGCGGCCGGTCCCCGGACCGGAGTGCCGCTGGGGAGTCATGGTCATCGGCTGACTCCTGTGGCGCGGCGGACGTCCGCGGCGGCCGTGGCGGCAGCCGCATCGCGCTGGTCGAAAGAGGACCATGCCGCTGCCACCGATGTGGCGGGGGTGATGGCCACGGCCCGCCAGCCGCCGGACCGCAACGACTCAACGGCGTCGCGGCACTCTCCCGGATGGTCGGTGACGATGATCGCAAAAGCGTTGGCCCCGAACCCGGCGGCGGCGGACAGCGAGCGTGCCTCGGCTGCCTGCACGTGTCCCAGGATCGCCATGATGGGGCCGCGCTGGCGGTGAGCGGAAAGCTTGTCCATGAGCCGGTCGTCGAAGGCCCGCTGACCCGACTCGGGCGCCGCGTGGTGTGCGGCATGGTGCGCGCCGGAGAGCTGGATGGCCGCGAGGCTCTCGGCGATGGACTGCAGGCCCGCGGACCCGGTGTATTCCTCGGCCTCAGGTTCCGGGGCGGAGGGAGAATGCAGGAAGGCGGCTTCCCCCGCGGGATCGAGGAACCGCAGGGCATAGTTGCGTTCGGCCAGATGGGCGCTCACCGACATGGCGGCCGTAACCGCCCATTCGAAGGTGTCGCTGGTGATCAGTTCGTGGCCGTCCTCACCGGATGTGGCTGAAAAGGCGGCGCCCGGTCCGCGTGCAAACGCCGACCACCGCTGGTCCAGGATGATGGTGGCCTCCGGCGTGGTCACGGATTCCTCCTGCCGCACCATCAGGGCACCGTGCCTGGCGGTCGCAGCCCAGTGGACCCGGCGCATCGGATCTCCGTGGCGGTACTCCCGGGTCATGACGTCGTCGTCGCTCGGGTTCGCCCGGATCCGCGTGGCCGTAACGCCGTCGTTGCCGCGTGCGCCGGCAAGTCCCGTTGCGGGGAGTTCGACGGCGGCGGGCGTCACCGTCAGTGTGTCGCCGTCGTCGATCGCGTGGCGGTGCAGCGAGAGTCCGAAGGGGTCGGTGAACTCGGCCGTCACCGGGCCGATGACGAACTGACCCCGTTTGCCGGACCGGAGGTGGTATTCGTAGCGGCTGGTCCCGCCGGTCGCCGAGCGGGACGGGAAACGGAAGGCCGGCGATTCGCCGAACCGTGACGGCAGGCGTTCCTCCATGATCACCTGGCCGGTGGCCGGGCCGGTCCGGGCCACGGCGAGGCGCACGGTGGTGGTCGAGGAGGTTTCCACGCTGGCGGGGCTGAATTCGCGGTACACCTTGAACCGGGGCTTGAGGAGGCGGATCCCTGCCAGCGAGACCAGCGGGAGGACGATCAGCAGGATGCCGAGCGAAAGGAGATCGCGCCGGCCCATGACCTGTGCTGCCAGCAACGAAACCACACCGGCAGCCAGCAACCCCCAGCCGCGTGTGCTGAAGAGGTGCCGCGGGAGCCTGTCGGTGAGGGCCATCGTGGCGCCGTCCGCTAGCGGGTGTGCCGAAGGTCCGTGCCGCCGCGCGGGCTGCCGCCCCGGGACGGTGCTGCGGACATTTCCTGGGGCACCGGAAGTTTGGCCAGGATGCTGCGGATGACACTATGCGGAGTTTCGCCCGTGCTGGCCGCCTTGCGGTCGAGGATGATCCTATGCGCCAGCACGGCTTCAGCAACGCTGACGACGTCGTCGGGGAGCACGAAGTTCCGCCCCTCCAGCGCGGCGGTGGCCTTCGCTGCCCGCAGCAGCTGGAGCATGGACCGGGGGCTGGCGCCGAGGCGTAGCATGGCGCTTTCACGGGTGGCGCGCCCCAGCGACACGGTGAACTCCTTGACTGCCTGCGAAACGTAGACGCGCTGGACGGCGGCGATCATGGCGGCCACATCGGCCGAGGTGACGACGGCGGTCACCCGGGTCAGCGGCGAGGTCGCCTGGTGCGTCTCCAGCATCTCGATCTCCGAGTCCTTGTCCGGATAGCCCATGGAGATACGGGCCATAAACCGGTCCCGCTGCGCTTCCGGCAGCGGATAGGTCCCTTCCATCTCAATGGGGTTTTGGGTGGCCACCACCATAAAGGGTTCGTCCAGCTTGTAGGAGTGCCCGTCCACGGTGACCTGGTGCTCTTCCATGCACTCCAGAAGCGCAGACTGGGTCTTTGCGGAGGCGCGGTTGATCTCGTCCCCGATGACAATGTTGGCGAACACGGCGCCGGGCCTGAATTCGAACAGCCGCGAGGCCTGGTTGTAGATGGACACACCCGTGACGTCCGAGGGCAGGAGGTCCGGGGTGAACTGGATCCTGCTCACCGAACAGTCGATGGTGCGGGCGAGTGTCTTTGCGAGCAGCGTCTTTCCCACACCGGGAACGTCCTCAAGCAGCAGGTGCCCCTGGGCCAGGAGTACCGTCAGGGCAAGCTTCGCCGCTTCGGCCTTGCCGTCGATGACCGTATTAATGGCTGTCAGGATGCGCTCGCTGGCAGCGTGGAAGGCTTCTGCGTCCATGGCCGGCGGCCGGGTCCCGTTCAGCGGGTTTCCCGCCACTCCCGCACTGTCGGGGAAGACCTGCCCGTCAGGGAGGGCTTCATCTACTGTCGTGCGTCTGGGGGAGTCCATCGGCAGCCTTTCAGACCTGGGGAAGCCTGGCACGGGTTGGCAGGAAGTGCCGGCGCCCGCCGTCGGGCGTTCGCCCGTATGCCACCAGACTACTAACACAACTGCCGGAGCTAACAGAGAGTTCCGGTATTTCCCGGCAGGATCCGGAATGCCCGGGAAGCTAGGGTAGAAGGATGAACACCCCGTTGACGCCAGCCCCGTTTCGCGTGCCCGGAAGCGATGGTTCCAGCCGGCAGGGCTATCCGCCCGCTCCCGAGCCGCTGCCCGTCCCGGTCATGGACAACCACACGCACCTGGACTTCCCCAACGCCGACGTGAAGGTGGAGGTGGCTGCCGCCCTGGACGTGGCCGCGTCAGTGGGCGTGCAGGGAGCCGTGCAGGTTGGCTGCGACCTGGAGTCCTCCAGGTTCACGGTGCAGGCCGTTGACCTGGACCGGCGTCTTCTCGGCGCTGTGGCCATCCACCCCAACGACGCCCCGGACTATGCAGCCCGCGGTCAGCTGGAGGATGCGCTGGCCGAGATTGAAGCCCTGGCAGCGCATCCCAGGATCCGCGCCATTGGTGAGACGGGCCTGGATTTCTTCCGCACCGAGGGGGAGGGGCTGAAGCACCAGCGGTACTCGTTCCGGCGCCACATCGACATTGCCAAGCGCCTCGGGCTGACGCTGCAGATCCACGACCGCGACGCCCACGACGACGTCGTCCAGGTCCTGCGCGAAGAGGGCGCCCCGGAGCGGGTGGTGTTCCATTGCTTCTCCGGAGACGAACAGCTCGCCCGGACCTGCAACAACGAAGGCTGGTACATGTCCTTCGCAGGCACTGTCACGTTCAAGAACGCGGCCAACCTGCGCGAAGCGCTTGCGATTGCCGACCCTGCCAGGGTTCTGGTGGAAACGGATGCGCCCTTCCTGACCCCGCACCCCTTCCGCGGCCGCCCCAACGCCAGTTACCTCATCCCGCATACGGTCCGGGCAATGGCCGAGTTGACAAGCACTGATTTGTCGGACATTTGTGCCCAAATAGCCCAAAATTCCCTGCAGGCATACGGATCCTGGGACTAGCAACGACCTCGCTCAGGGAACCGTCAGGAATACCAGGTATGCACAATATCTTGGCTGCTTTATAACGCTTCGGTTACAGTGGATAACTATTAGCCGGGGTCGGGGAAGGCCTTCGGATAATTTCGCTCAGTTCCGGACCTGCCGAGAGGCGGTCTGCGGAGTCCTGAGTATGGCGGCGCACACGTCTGCTGCAAACATCCGGACCATGTCCGGAGTTGCCCTGAGGGTGTTTGCGTCGGTGGGTGATGTGCGTTTTTCCCCGTGCCCGGATGGTCCTAGAGTTACGGGCAATCGTGGTCAAGTTCTTCACTTCGGACGGTAAATTCAGTTTCGTCAAGGTCGGCGCCCAGCTGCTTGTGCTCTCGGCACTCGTGCTGGGCCTCGTGGCCTTCGTAGGCAACAACAAAACAGTCACCCTGAACGTGGACGGCAAAGTCAGCTCCGTCCAGACCTTCGGCGGGACCGTAGGCCAAGTGGTCAAGAGTGCCAAGGTGGAGCTGCAGGCCGCGGACCGGGTATCCCCGTCTGCGGACGCCCGCGTGGAGGATGGCTCAGTCATCAACGTCAATCTCGCCAAGGCTGTGAAGATCAGCCTCGACGGGGCCGAAAAGACCATCAACACCACCTCGGCCAATGTCGAAGGACTGGTCACGGAACTCGGCGTTGCCAGCGCCTCGGAAGTCTCCGTGCCGAAGGATGCCCAGCTGGCTGTTTCCGGTTCCTTTGTGGCCATCTCCACGCCCAAGACCGTCAGCATCCTGGCGGACGGCAAAGCCACTAAAGCGACCACCACTGCGGCAACCGTGGCTGAGGTCCTCAAGGACGCGGGAGTGACCGTCGGCGCCGGCGACCGGCTTTCCCAGCCCCGGAACGCCCACGTCGTCAATGACATGGCGATCAAGGTGTCAAGGGTGGATTCCACGAAGACAGCTGCCACGTCCGAGGAGGTTCCTTTCGACACGATGAGTTCCGAAAGCGCCGACCTGTTCGTGGGCGAGAAGAAGGTCACCCAGGCCGGTGTCCCCGGCAAGGTGGACAAGAACTTCAAGCTGGTGCTGGTGGACGGCCGCGAAGCCGCCCGGACCCTCGTCTCCGAGACCGTCTCCGTCCAGCCCGTGACCGAAAAGGTCTCGGTGGGGACCAAGGAAAAGCCCAAGGCTGAAGCCGCTGCGAACACCGGTGCAGCAGCCCCCGCCATGATGAACGAAGCCATGTGGGACAAGATCGCGCAGTGCGAATCCACCGGTAACTGGTCCATCAACTCCGGCAACGGCTACTATGGCGGCCTGCAGTTCGACATCCAGACCTGGATTGGTTCCGGCGGCGGGGCGTACGCACCCAACGCCAGCCTCGCAACCAAGGCGCAGCAGATAGACATCGCCAACCGCGTCTACGCACAGCGCGGCCTCTCGCCCTGGGGCTGCGGCTGGGCAGCGACCAGCTAGCAGTTACTCCAGATAGCAGGCACCACCGTCAACAGCCGCGGCAGCTGACCACCGCCGCGGCGGCATCGAAGGCCGGGTCCGGATTTTCACCGGACCCGGCCTTCGCCGTATCCCTTCGCCGTTCCAGTTTGTCCCTGGTCCCCGTCCCGCGGTCGGGCTTCACGCGCCGTGCCGCCGCAGGCCGGCGGGATAGGATACCTAGGTGACTGAACCGACCCCCGCCGCCTCCGGCACCGCGCCCGCACCACTTCTTGGCGCCTCCGACGTCCGCCGGCTCGCCGAGGAGATCGGGGTCCGCCCCACCAAGACCCTGGGCCAGAACTTCGTGATCGACGGCAACACCATCCGCCGGATCGTCGCGGCCGCTGACATCCACGCCGACGAGACCGTCCTTGAGGTCGGTCCCGGACTGGGCTCGCTCACCCTGGGATTGCTGGACGCCGCCAAGTCGGTCGTCGCCGTCGAAATCGACCCGGTCCTTGCCGCCAAACTGCCGGGCACCGTGCAGCAATGGCGCCCCGACGCCGCCAGGGATTTCCATCTGGTGCTGGCCGACGCCATGAGGGTCACGGAACTGCCTGTGGAACCGACCGCCCTCGTGGCGAACCTCCCGTACAACGTCGCGGTGCCCGTGGTGCTCCACCTCCTGCAGCACTTCCCGAGCCTCCGGCACGGCCTGGTCATGGTCCAGGACGAAGTTGCGGACCGGCTCGCGGCCGGCCCCGGTTCCAAGACCTACGGCGTTCCGTCGGTGAAGGCCGCCTGGTACAGCAGCATGCGCAAGGCCGGCGTGATCGGCATGAACGTTTTCTGGCCTGCACCCAAGATCCACTCGGGGCTTGTCGCCTTCACCCGCCGCGAACCGCCCGTGACGTCGGCCACGCGGGAACAAGTATTCGCTGTGATCGATGCCGCGTTCGCCCAGCGCCGGAAGACCCTGCGGGCCGCCCTTGCAGGATGGGCCGGAAGTGCGGCGGAGGCCGAACGTTGCCTGCTGGCGGCAGGCGTTGACCCCACTGCCCGGGGCGAAGTAATCGACATCGCTGCGTTCGCGCGGATTGCCGAAGCCCGCCAGGCTGCGCAGGATTGATGCCCGGGGGCGCTGCCGCATCGGGTGTCTCCATGGGGGCGCATGCTTGGAGCCTGACGCCGCCATGCCATAGCTTGGACTCATGAACGCAGTGAGAGGGCGCTTTGCCGCGAGGACGGTCCGGGTCAAGGCTCCCGGCAAAATCAACGTCTCGCTGGACGTGGGCCCGCTGCGTGAGGACGGCTACCATTCCGTTGCCAGTGTCTACCTGGCCGTTTCCCTCTACGAGGAAGTGGCCGCCACCAGCACTCCCGCGGAAGGCATCACGGTCAGCATCAGTCCGGCCAGCACGCTGGACCTGGCGGACGTGGACATACCGCTCGACGAACGGAATCTCGCTTACAAGGCGGCCGCCATCATGGCCGACGTGTCCGAGTACTCCACCGGTGTCCACCTGGAAATCACCAAGCGGGTCCCCGTGGCCGGCGGCATGGGAGGCGGCTCGGCAGACGCGGCAGCCACGCTGCTCGCGTGCGACGCCCTCTGGAACAGCGGGCTGTCCCGCGACGAGCTCGCCCATCTGGCCGCAGAACTCGGGGCCGACGTCCCGTTTTCCCTGCTCGGCGGCACCGCCGTCGGACTAGGCGTAGGGGACGAGTTGTCTCCAGCACTGGCCAAAGCGCAAATGGACTGGGTCTTGGTCACAGCTGACTACGGGCTGTCCACGCCGGAGGTCTTCCGCACCCTGGACCGCCTTCGCCTGGCCGAAGGCATCACCGTGGAAGAGCCCGACGCCGTGGATCCAAAGATCCTGCAGGCGCTGCGCAGCGGGGACGCGGACGCCTTGAGCCGCGTCCTGGTCAACGACCTCCAGCGCGCCTCCATTGAGCTGGCGCCGGGACTACGCGATATCCTTGGACTTGGCGAATCGTGCGGAGCGATCGCGGGACTTGTTTCAGGCTCCGGCCCCACCGTGGCCCTGCTCACGCACAGCCCTGCTGCGGCTGCCAGCCTCGCGGAAGACCTCAGTCATCACGGCCTGAACGCGCTGGCCGTCCATGGACCAGTGCACGGGGCCCGCATCATCTCCGATACGCTCCTTTAGTACTTTCGACTCCGTTCGATCCTTCACGTTCAACGAATTTCCACCGAAGAAAGCAGTTCCCAGTGGCTCACCTGCTCGGCGGCGAGAACCTCACGGTCTCGTATGCAACCCGCACCGTCCTCGACGGCGTAACCCTCGGCCTTGAAGAGGGTGACCGGATCGGCATGGTGGGCCGCAACGGCGACGGCAAGTCCACTCTCATGCGCCTGCTGGCGATGCGCTCGACGCCCGATTCAGGGCGCGTCACCAAACGCAGCGAAGTCAACATCGGCTACCTGGACCAGAGCGATGTGCTCGACGGCGACCTGACGGTCGGTGCCGCCATCGTGGGCGACCAGGCGGACTACGAATGGGCCCGCAACCCGCAGATCCGCGAGGTGATGGGCGGCCTGGTGTCCGACGTCGACTGGCACGCCAACGTGCACGCCCTCTCCGGCGGGCAGAAGCGCCGCGTTGCGCTGGCCAAGCTGCTGATCGAAGACCACGACGTCATCATGCTCGATGAGCCCACCAACCACCTCGACGTCGAAGGCGTCGCCTGGCTGTCCCGACACCTCAAGACCC
Source organism: Arthrobacter sp. GW460-12-1-14-TSB2 (assembly GCF_059423525.1). Lineage (NCBI taxonomy): Bacteria > Bacillati > Actinomycetota > Actinomycetes > Micrococcales > Micrococcaceae > Arthrobacter > Arthrobacter sp. GW460-12-1-14-TSB2. The sequence continues at coordinate 30,494 of NZ_JBWKYC010000029.1, read as the reverse complement.
GCTGGCGCGCCAACCAGGGCGCCTTCCTGGTGGTCACCCACGACCGCTGGTTCCTCGATGAGGTCTGCAACAAGACCTGGGAAATCCACGACGGAATCATGGACCCCTTCGAAGGCGGCTACGCGGCCTACGTCCTGGCCCGCGCCGAACGTGACCGCTCGGCTTCGGTAATGGAAGGCAAGCGCCAGCAGCTCGTCAAGAAGGAACTCGCCTGGCTGCGCCGCGGCGCGCCCGCCCGCACAGCCAAGCCGAAATTCCGCATCGAGGCAGCCAACGCGCTGATTGCCGACGTCCCGGAGCCGCGCGACTCGATGGCCCTAAGCAAGATGGCCACGGCGCGCCTCGGCAAAGATGTGCTGGACCTTGAGCACGTGTCGCTGGACTTCCTCGGCGGCGAGCCCGGGCAGAAGCTCTTTGACAACATCACCCTCCGCCTTGCACCGGGGGAGCGGCTGGGGCTGGTCGGCGTCAACGGCGCCGGCAAGACCACCCTGCTCAAGCTCCTCAACGGCGAAATCCAGCCCACATCCGGCAAGGTCAAGCGCGGTAAGACTGTTGTCACCGCCGTGCTGACCCAGGAGGTCAAGGAGCTGGACGACGTCAAGGACCTGCGCGTCATCGAAGTGATCGAACGCGAAAAGCGGTCCTTCAATGTCGGCGGCAAGGAATTCAGCGCCGGCCAGCTGGTGGAACAACTGGGCTTCACCAATGAGAAGCAGTGGACCCCGGTCAAGGACCTGTCAGGTGGCGAACGCCGCCGGCTCCAGCTCCTGCGCCTGCTCGTTGGCGAACCCAACGTGCTGATGCTTGACGAGCCCACCAACGACCTGGACACCGACACCCTCGCCGCCGTCGAAGACGTCCTGGACGGCTGGCCGGGCACGCTGGTTGTGGTGAGCCACGACCGCTACCTGCTGGAGCGCGTAACCGACCACCAGATGGCACTGTTGGGCGACGGCAAGATCCGCGCGCTGCCGCGCGGCGTGGACCAGTACCTCGAACTGCGCGAAGGCGCCTTGGCCGGCTCCACCATCACAGGCGGCGGCAACCCCGTCATCGGCGCCAGCGGCAGCTCGGCACCCGCCACCGCCGGCCCGTCCGAAGCAGAGAAGCGGGACGCCCGCAAGGCCAAGAACCGGATCGACCGCCAGCTGGGCAAGCTGACCCAGCAGGAAGACAAGATCCACGCCCAGATGGTCAAGAGCACGGCCGACAACGACTTCGACGCCATGGCCGACCTGAACAAGAAGCTCAAAACCCTGGCCGAAGAACGCGAAGCCCTGGAACTCGAATGGCTGGATGCCCTGGAAGTCCTGGGCGAATAACCACCAGGGTGGCAGCAAGGCGGGCGAGGGAGTTATCCGGCAGCGTGCGTCAAAGCGACGAAGGAGCAGCACGCAGAGGATGACTGCCTCGCCCGACGGCCGGCCCTAGTCCAGGTCGGACCGGAGCTCCGGTTCCTTCTGCAGACCCGTGAGACCGTTCCAGGCGAGGTTCACCAGGTGGGCGGCCACGGCGCGCTTGTCAGGGGTCCGGCTGTCCTGCCACCACTGCCCGGTCATGGCCACCATGCCGACCAGCATCTGGGCGTACATGGCACCGTCCGCCGCGCTGAACCCGCGGCGGGCAAACTCGTCGGACAGGATGTGCTCCACCCGCGCGGTGACGTGGGAGAGCAGCGTGGAGAAGGCGCCTTCGGGCTGCGACGGCGGTGCGTCGCGCATCAGGATCCGGAATCCGTCGGTGCGGTCCTCGATGTACGTCAACAGGGCCAGGGCTGCCCGCTCCACCTGGACACGTGGCTTGGCTTCGTCCGTGAGGGCGTCATTGATGGCGGCCAGCAGGATCCGGAACTCGTACTCCACCACCTGGGTGTAGAGGCCTTCCTTGGACCCGAAGTGCTCGTAGATCACGGGCTTCGACACGCCAGCAGCCGCCGCAATCTCTTCGATCGTGGTGCCGTCAAGGCCCCGGATGGCGAAGAGCCCGCGTCCGATGTCGATCAGCTGTGAGCGACGCTGCGCACCGGTCATGCGGGGCCGGGGGACGTATCCGGGTGCCCTGACGGGCCTGCCGGGAGGGTTTCCGGCGCCATCGGGCGCACCGCTGATCTTGCTCACCGTCCCATCATGCCTTAAGGGATGCGCAGGGCCCCGAGTCGCAAGTGCGCCGACCTTCGTGGCAGAATTGGTTCTCGTGCCACGGGGCTGCGGGTCCGGGCACGGTCCGCCCTGGTGTAATGGCAGCACCCCGGCCTTTGGAGCCGTGGAGTATAGGTTCGAATCCTATGGGCGGAACTGCCGCTGTAGACGGGTCCCGGATCCGGAACAGACCGGCGAAGGTGTGAAAGTGCGCGCAACTGAGATCCACCAAGCAAGGAGAGCCTGTACGTGAGCCCCGAGACAACCGGCCCCGCCGCCGTCATCGTCCTAGCTGCAGGTGCCGGTACCCGGATGAAATCCCGGACGCCAAAGATTCTCCACGAAATCGGCGGCCGGTCGCTGGTTGGCCACGCCCTGCGCGCCGCCCGCACTATCGACCCCCGTCAGCTGGCCCTTGTGGTCCGGCACGAGCGCGACCTCGTGGCCGCACACGTCTCCCGGCTCGATCCCGCAGCGCTGATCGTGGACCAGGATGAAGTCCCCGGCACCGGCCGAGCGGTGCAGGCGGCGCTGGAAGCCCTCGACGCCGACGGTCCGCTCAGCGGCACTGTGGTGGTCACCTACGGCGACGTGCCGCTGCTCTCGGCGGAGCTGCTTGCCGAGCTGGTCCTCATCCACGAAGACGAAGGCAACGCCGTCACAGTCCTGACCGCGGTCCTGGACGACGCCGCAGGCTACGGCCGCATCCTGCGGGCGGCCGACGGCACTGTCACGGGAATCCGCGAGCACAAGGACGCCTCCGACGAGGAACGTGAAATCCGCGAAATCAATTCCGGGATCTACGCTTTCGACGCCGCCGTCCTCCGCGACGCCCTGGCCCACGTCACCACGGACAATGCCCAGGGCGAAATGTACCTCACAGACGTTCTGGGCATTGCCCGCGCGGCCGGCGGGAGGGTGGCCGCTGTGGTCACCAACGACCGCTGGCAGGTGGAAGGTGCCAACGACCGTGTCCAGCTCTCGGCATTGGGAGCCGAACACAACCGGCGCACGGTGGAGGCCTGGATGCGCGCCGGAGTTACGGTCGTGGATCCCGCCACCACCTGGATCGACTCAACGGTGACGCTCGCAGAGGACGTCCGGATCCTGCCCAACACCCAGCTGCACGGCGCCACGACTGTGGCGAGGGATGCCGTCGTCGGGCCTGACACCACCCTGACCGACGTCACCATTGGCGAGGGCGCCAAGGTGACGCGGACGCACGGCTCCGGAGCGGCGATCGGCGCGAACGCGAGCGTCGGGCCGTTCACCTACCTCCGCCCGGGAACGGTGCTGGGGGAGACCGGCAAGATCGGCGCCTTCTACGAGACCAAGAACGTCACTATCGGCCGCGGTTCCAAACTGTCGCACCTCGGCTACGCCGGCGACGCGGAGATCGGGGAGGACACCAACATCGGCTGCGGCAACATCACGGCCAACTACGACGGCGAGCACAAGCACCGCACCGTGATCGGTTCCGGCGTGCGCACGGGTTCCAACACGGTCTTCGTCGCTCCGGTCCAGGTGGGTGACGGCGCCTACAGCGGGGCCGGCGCAGTGATCCGGCAGGACGTTCCCGCCGGCGCGCTGGTCATCTCTGTGGCCAAGCAGCGGAATGCCGAAGGCTGGGTCGTCTCGCACCGCCCGGGCTCCATCTCAGCAGTACTGGCCGAAGCCGCGGGGGCAACGGTGCCGGTCAGCGAAACAGCCGCGGCACAGCCGCCCCTGGATTCCTCAAGCACCCCGGCACCTACAGAAGAGGGCAAGCAATCATGACCGAAATTACGGCACGCGGCGAGAAGAAACTGGTACTCGCCGCAGGGCGGGCCCATCCCGAGCTTGCGCGGGAGATCGCCAAGGAGCTGGGCACTGAACTGCTGCCGGTGGATGCCTACGATTTTGCCAACGGGGAAATCTACGTGCGCGCCGGAGAAAGCGTCCGCGGCACCGACGCCTTCGTCATCCAGGCGCACCCGGCCCCGCTGAACAACCACCTCATGGAACAGCTGATCATGATTGATTCGCTCAAGCGGGCATCCGCCAAGCGCATCACCGTGGTTTCGCCCTTCTACCCCTACTCCCGCCAGGATAAGAAGGGCCGCGGCCGCGAGCCGATCTCCGCCCGTCTGGTGGCTGACCTGTACAAGACGGCCGGCGCGGACCGCATCATGAGCGTCGACCTGCACACGTCGCAGATCCAGGGTTTCTTCGACGGCCCGGTTGACCACCTCATGGCCATCCCGCTGCTGGCTGACTACATCCGCACACGCGTCGCCGCCGACAACATCACTGTTGTCTCGCCGGACACCGGGCGCGTCCGCGTGGCTGAACAGTGGGCCGAGCGCCTCGGCGGTGCCCCGCTGGCGTTCGTCCACAAGAGCCGCGACCTCACGGTTCCGAACCAGGCCGTGTCCAAGACCGTCGTGGGCCAGATCGAAGGCCGCACCTGCGTCCTGATCGATGACATGATCGACACCGGCGGAACCATCTCCGGGGCCGTCCAGGTGCTCAAGAACGCCGGCGCCAAGGATGTCATCATTGCGGCGACCCACGCCGTCTTCTCTGACCCGGCAGCCCGCCGGCTCGCGGAGTCGGGCGCCCGCGAAGTGGTGGTCACCGACACGCTGCCCATCCCGGCCGACAAGCGCTTCGCGCAGCTGACAGTGCTGTCCATCGCACCGTTGATTGCCCGCGCCATCCGTGAAGTGTTCGACGACGGCTCCGTCACCAGCCTGTTCGACGGCAACGCCTGAGCTTCCTGACCTAAGCCCGCCGGCGTTGGGCCCCGTTTTCAATAACGGGGCCCAACGCTGGTAGGCTGGTCCACGATACCTTGGCGAGGGAGAGCAGTCTCCGTTATCGACTGGGTCTGAATCTCCCTTCTTGAAGGGCCGGCCACGGGCCGCCCGGCGTTGAAGGTCGCAAACAGACCTCCGCCCTTGCTGAACACCCGTTTAGATTTCAAGGAGATTTACATGTCTGAGCAGAAGCTCGCAGCAGAAGTACGCACCGAATTCGGCAAGGGCTTCGCCCGCCGCGCACGCATGGCCAACCTGATCCCCGCCGTCATCTACGGCCACGGCGCAGATCCGATCCACATCACCCTCCCGGCGAAGGCCACCACCCTGGCCGTCCGCACCGCCAACGCCCTGCTGACCCTGGACATCAACGGCGAACAGCACCTGGCCCTCGTCAAGGACATCCAGCGCAACCCGATCAAGCAGATCGTCGAGCACCTCGACCTCCTGACCGTCCGCACCGGCGAAAAGGTCACCGTCGATGTTCCCGTCCACCTCACCGGTGAGCTGGCTCCGGGCAACGCCTACAACCAGGAAATGACCGTTGTTTCCCTCGAGGCCGAGGCAACCCACCTGCCCACCGCCGTCGAGGTCAGCATCGAAGGCCGCTCCGCCGGCGAGCACATCCACGCTTCCGACCTGGTCCTGCCGAAGGGTTCCATCCTGCTGGCCGACCCCGATTCCCTGGTGGTCAACATCTCCGAGGCCACCGAGGTCTCCGAGGAAGAGGCTTCCGAAGGCGCCACCTCCGAGGCATCCGGGGCTGCAGCCGAGTAATTCCGGCAGCCCGTTTCTCGTGGCCGGGTCCCTGTCGGGGCCCGGCCACTGCCGTGTTAAAGCCCGTTTGTAACAACCCTAGGATTGACGCATGACTGACACTTGGCTGATCGTGGGCCTTGGCAACCCCGGCACCGAATACAGCAACAACCGTCACAACGTCGGCCAGATGGTGCTGGACGAACTCGCGCGCCGGGTGGGCGGCAGTTTCAAAGTGCACAAGGCCCGCGCCCACGTGCTGGAGGGCCGGCTCGGGATCGGCGGACCCCGCGTCATCCTGGCCAAACCCATGAGCTACATGAACGTCTCCGGCGGTCCGGTGTCCGCCCTGTCGAAGTTCTATGACATAGGTCCGGAGCACGTCGTGGCCGTCCATGACGAAATCGACATTCCCTTCAATACCGTCAAGCTCAAGATCGGCGGCGGCGAAGGCGGCCACAACGGGCTTCGGGACATTTCGAAAGCGCTGGCCACCAAGGACTACTTTCGGGTCCGCGTCGGAGTGGGGCGTCCGCCGGGCCGGATGGATACCGCCGACTTTGTCCTGAAGGACTTCGCCACGGCCGAAAAAAAGGAACTGCCGTTCCTCCTGGATGACGCCGCCGACGCCGTGGAGACCGTGGTCAAGGACGGCCTGGCGGCCGCGCAGCAGAAATATCACACGTCGGTTTAGTAAAAATGCCTCGAAGCCGCCATTTTAGCGGTAGCCTGCGGGTGGGGACTGGTCACGGTTAGTGCAATGCAATTGGTTAACCAGTTGCACAAAGCGGCCTAATTGTTTAGCCATACCTGCTATGGTAATTTTCACATTCAAGGTCTTGTTGCCTCGTTTGGCGGCATCGGAAAACTGAACACCCGACGGCTCAGCCAACTCGCATCAGCTGGAGCCACGAAGGTAGCGTGATCGATCGTGCTTGCATCACCAGGCTCTGAACACGGGGGGCTCCTGGAGACTGAACGCCGGGGCATGGGAGCCTCCGCGCGTCGTAAGTGGTCGTCTTTGGTCAGGCAGGACATCCAGGCGTCCGTCGTTTCGATCCTGTCCGAGAACGAACTTCACGGCGTCGTAGTTGTCGGCGCGCAAGGCGTCGGCAAGTCTACATTTGCGCGCGCAGTGGAAGCCAAGCTGGTGGGCAAGATGCATGTCATCCACCTCCACGGAACCACCACCGATCCTGCCATTCCGTTCGGTCAACTGGCGTTTCTCGTTGCCCGGCTGCCCGGACATGTGCTGGAATCCCCGGGTGAAATTGTCCACGGCATTTCCCGGCTCATCCGCGAAGACGCCGCAGGGCGCCCTGTCCTGGTAGTGCTCGAAGACCTGCCGGCGATCGACAGCATGAGCACCGCCGTCCTGATGCACCTCATCCTGAGCGGCGCCGCGAAGCTCATGGTCACCGTACGCAACGTGACGGACATGCCCGAAGACCTGATCCGGCTCCTCCGCAACAATTCGCTCGAGGAAGTCCGGCTCGAAGTATTCACCCGGCCGGAAGTGAGCAAACTGCTTGCCGGCGTTCTCGGGCGTCCCGTGACTGCTACAGCCGCCAGTTCGCTGTACGCGGCGAGCGGCGGAAACCCGCTGGTTCTCCAGGCGATCGTGATTGAGCAATTGCGTTCAGGCAACCTCCACCTCGCGGGGAAAGTGTGGGCGCTCCGCGGGGGGATCAACCTCGCGGAAGCCGACGCCCTTGTGGACCTGGTCAGGTCCCGGCTTGCACGTGAAACCCCCAAAGTCAGGGAAGGCCTGGAGTGGCTCGCCCTGATCCGCCGGGTTCCCTTATTCGTCCTCCTTGATGTCCTGGACCCGGCGGTCGTAGCCGACCTCGAAAAGGCCGGGTACCTGCAAGTCGGCGAGACGGGCCGCCGCTGGGTGAGCCTGAAGGACGAATACGTCGGCGAAGTCATCCGGGGCTGGATGGACCTGCCGCGGCGCAAGGAACTGCACCAGCTCGTCGCACGGGTTGTGGGTGCAACCCCTGCCGAGATGGATGTCGAAGAGCTCCTGGGGTATGTCGCCTGGACCCTTGACTGCGGTGAGCCTGTGGAGCCGGCGTTCGCACTGGCCGCAGCCGCTGCGGCGAACCGGCTGTTCGACCCGATGTTCGCTTTGGAAGCACTGGCGCAGATCCACGTCGGAGATCCTCACTGGGCTGAAGCTGCCAGGCAACGGGCCGCCGCCTACATGACGCTGGCCGAGCATGAATCGGCTGTGGCGGTCCTGGAGGAGGTCACACCCGAGCAGCTGGCTGAACTCCCCGCGACCGCCTACGCGAGCTGCGTGCAGGATTTCTGCAGCGCGCTGCTCTGGGTCCACGGAGGGTACACCCGGATCGACAGCATCCTGTCGGCGGCCCGGCAGGAGCTGGCCCGGCGGGAAAGGGCATCCATCGGCAATGAGACACCTGCCGACTTTGCCCGTGCCCACGAGCTGATCATGCTCGCCGAATTCGAGCAAATGATCCACCAGGGTGAGTATGCCGCCGTCGCCGGAGACCTGGAACAGGCCTACAAAGAAGACGGCGACCCGCTGTACGTCCTGAACTGCGCCTGCCTGCTGACCATGGCGTGGGCAGTGCTGGGCAGGGAAGCCGACGCCATTGCCCTGGCAGCCGAGATTCAGCACCGGATGGAACAGTCCAACGTGGTGCCCGGAATGCTGAGCTGGCAGGCCGAAGGACTGTTTGCCGCCCTGCTCTGCAGCGGCCAATGGGAGGACTGCGTCAGGATACTCACTGACGCGCTGGACCAGAAGCCCAAAATCATGCAGTACCTGGGCGGGGCGGCGGAACTTGCGCTGGGCGTCGCCTACACCTATGCCGGACGGGCCGACCTCGCCATCGACACATTGCTCGGCGCCCAGGCACAACTGGAAATCAGGCGAAGCTACTACGGACCGTCACTGGCCTGCTCAGCGCTGGCCTTCGCCTATGCCCAGGCCGGTGATATCCAGGAATCGCGAAACTTCCTCGACCTGGCCGCCCAGGAGGAACAGCATGTCGCCTGGTTCACCTCCTGGATGGCCGACTTCTGCGTGCGGATGGCCAAGCGGTGGCTCAAGGATCCGGGCGCAAAGCAGAAGCTGATCGAGTCCGCGCACGAGGACATTTCCAAAGGGCGGACCACCACTGCCTCCATCAGCCTGTTCGGTGCTACGGTGCATGGAACGGAGGAAGAACTGGTCCTGCTGACCGAGGTTTCCTCCCGCAGGCAGGGAAAGATGGCCAGCGTCAACCGTCTGGTCGGGGAGGGGAGCAGAAAGAAGGATTCCAAACTACTGCTTGAGGCGGCGACACTGGCCCAGGAGCTGCACCTCGACGCGGTGGAGTCCAGATGCGTCGTGCTGGCGCTGGACATCGCCAGGGAAAAGGGTGACTCCCAGTCCGCACGTGCCGCCCAGCACCGGCTGGACCGGCTCGTGGAAACGTTGCCGGTGCTGCCGCTGATGCCGCATACGGTGGGACCTGAACTGACCGAACGGGAACGGCAGGTTGCCAGGATGGCCAGCCAGGGGTTGAGCAACAAGGAAGTCGCCAACCGGCTGCAGCTTTCCATACGCACGGTGGAAGGCCATCTCTACCAAATCTTCACGAAAATGGGGATTTCATCGAGGAGTGAGCTTGAAGGAACCGCTCAAGTCTGACGGGAAGGCTTCGGGGCGGTCGCGCGCCGGGACCCGGCGCCAGAATGCTGATGAACCCTGGATAGACCGGGGGGACATGCTGTCCGCGGTCAAAGACGCCCTCGCGTCGGATGACTGCTGGGCGGTTTTCGTCGTCGGCGACGCCGGATTGGGAGCGTCGTCATTTCTGACGCAACTGAATAGCGCAGGAAATGGCCGGCAGGCGGTCATGACTGTCCACGGAAGCCCGTCACTTTCGCCCGTTCCGTACGGTGCACTATCCCCCTACCTCGCCGATCTCTCAGTAGAGGACGTGACCTCAAAAGTGGCCGTCCTCAGGGCGCTGTGGGCGCACCTCGAAAGTGGCAGGAAGGGGCCGGGACCGGCCTTGCTGCTGGTCGACGACGCACACGACCTCGACACCGCCACGGCCGAGATGATTTCCGAACTTGTCCAGGCGGGCTGGGCCAAACTCGTCGCCACCTGCATTCCGCGACCCGGCATACCCCAGCCATTGCTACGGCTTTGGCATGACGGCACGGCCGAACGGTTCGACATCGCCCCCCTCACCCTGGAACAGGGTCATCAACTGTGCGAGGCGCTGCTTGAGGGCAAAGTGCTCAACAGCACGTCGCGTGAATACTGGCAGGAGGCCGGCGGGAACACGCTGCTGCTGAAGACCCTGATCCGCGAGGCCCAGCGTTCGGGCGACCTGATCCAGCGCAACGGGGTCTGGCTCAACGCAGGTTCCTCCCATGTACGGACGCTGGAACTCACCGCCGTCGTCAAGGTCCAGCTCATGCGCATCTCGGCCGACGGCCGTGAGGCGCTGAACCTGATTGCGCTGGCTGAACCGGTGGACAGGACCCTCGTGGGAGAAATTGCCGGTGAGCCCGCGGTCAAGGAACTGCTGGACCAGCGGCTGGTAGTCCAGTCGGTGGACAGTGAACCGACCCTCCGGCTGGTCAGCCCGGTCTACGGGGAAGTTCTGCGCCGTATCGTTCCCGCGGCCCGAAGCCTGCAGCTGCACCGGGAGCTCGTGTCCCGGATGGAACTTTCCGCTGATAAACCCGAGTCCCTGCTCCGGATGGTTTCCTGGTCTTTGGACTGCGGAGCGGAAGTTCCTGCCAGACTGCTGATCCGGGCTGCTGTGCTGGCCTGCAAGCTCTTCGAAAGCGAAACGGCCCTGCGCATCGCCTGGGCTGTCCGGGATCCTGAACTGCAACAGACGGCACGGGCCGTGATGGCCCGCTCGCACTACAACCTGGGGCACTACGACGAAGCCGCCGCCCTGTTGAACGTGAATGTGGACGCCGGCAGCGGCCTCACGCACATGGTGGTGAACAGCCTCCTGAGGTCGGCCACCCGGACGGCACTCGGGCACCCCGCCTCGGCGATTACGGACGATGCCCGGCGGCTGCGCCAGTGGGGCGAAGAAGAGGCCGCGGCCCACCCCGCGGAGTCGGCCGCCATCCGCAAGGTCACGGCACGGCGGGCGTCCCTGGTGGAACTCATGGCGTACTCGCTCACGGGCGACTACAGGCAGATGGGTCCCAGGCTCGATGACCTGCTGGTGGCCGACGCTTCCGCCGGGGAACCGGACGGCGCGCTCACCAGGTCGATGGCACTGGCCCTGCAGGCCGAACGGCTGTGTGCACTGGGGTATCCGTTGCAAGGGCGCCAGCTCGCGATGGATGCCTACGGCCAGGTCCAGCCTCCCGACAACGACATCTTCTTCCTCCCGGAGTTCACCGTGGTCCGGCTCGTCGCCTGCGACCTGGCCGCAGGGGAGTGGGCAGAGGCCCAGCAGCTCCTGGACGGCTACGCCCAGACGTCTTTCGGTTCCGCCATGGTCTCGTTCAGCGGTGCCTCGTACGTCGTGATGGGCTACATAGCACTCCGGCAGGGGAAGCTCGCCGAAGCCCTGGAGTTGCTGGTCACGGGGCTCGAGGCCCTCCGCGACAGCGATCCCCAGCAGATGTTCCGGTTCTGCGCGGCCATGGCCTACTACGTGGCCGCAGCCCAGGGCTTCAAGGCCGAGGCCGACAGGCTGCGGTCAGACTATGAAGCATGGGGCGAGCGCGGCATGCACCTTGTGACAGCGTTTGCGCGGGACTTCGTTGCTGCCGGTGAGGAGCTCCAGGCAGGGACCGGGTCCGGCATCGCGGCCCTGCACCGCAATGCGGAGGAAGCCGCGCGACAGGGCGCCGCGTTTTTGGAACTGAATGCCCTCGCCCTGGCCATGGGCCTGGGAGACGCCACCAGGCTGGGGCGGCTGCAGGAGCTGGCGGGCGCCGTCGAAGGCACCTGGGCTGCGGCACTGGCCGACTACTCTGCCGCGCTCGCCGATGGCAGCGCCGAACTGTTCCTGCGTGCGGGGGAGTCCCTCTTCGCGGCGTCGGCCTTCCAACTGGCCTCGGATGCCTATGCCGCAGCCCTGACCTCATTGGACCGAAGCCGGAACCGGGAGCTGGCTGCCATGGCCCGGGCCGGCATCGCCCGGTGCAACGAAGAGCTGGGCCACGCCGGCAACGAAGCCCAGCCGGACACGGTGGCCCCCATCCTGACCAAGCGCGAACGGAACATTGTGGGGCTGGCGGCCACCGGACTCAGCGACCGGATGATTGCGGACAAGCTCCAGATCTCTGTCCGCACGGTGGAAGGCCACCTTTATCGTTGCTACCTGAAGCTTGGCATCGCGGGACGTGACGAGTTGGCTGCCGCTGCGGGCCTCGGAGAGGACCCGCCGGTTAAGGCCAAACCATCACCCGGGAAATGAGTACCTGGACCGGGAGGCCCTACTCGGACGCGGCCGTCGAAACGGTACGGCGGCGGCAACTTGTTAACTATTTCGAAGCGCCCCGGGCGCCGCTCTAGCCGCCTGTCAGCGGCAGATCCGCGGGCCTGCGTACCTTGGACCGGCGACCAGGGGTACTTGCTTTCCAAGTACAGGTATGGCTAAGGCGCAAATTCGAGTACTCACTACTGGTGCCCGCGGGCGTGACAGCTGGTTAATTTGGGGTACCAGGAATCGCTCGTAAATACAGAGGTCTCACTCATGTTGACAGCTGATAATGTGGCCAGTTCACACGCCACCAGGTCCGCCGGAATGTCACGGGGCGCCGCATGGCCTTTGATCGGTCGCAAGCAGGCGGTCAGCGATATTACCCGCGCCTTGGCGGAGTCAGCAGGGGGAGTACTGGTGACCGGAGCCTCGGGCACCGGAAAGACGTTCCTTACCACCCACGCACTCAAGCAGTTCCGTGACGATTCCCTGGTTGTGACGCTTCGGTGCAGTGCCGCCTTGTCCCGTTCGCCGTACGGGGCCCTCAACATGCTGCTGAGCGACCTGGAGCCGGGATACTTGAACCACCCCGTGCTGGTGTTGTCCGGTCTCATGCGGCTCCTGCGGGAACGGGCCAAGGGAAAGACCGTTTACCTTTTCGTCGACAACGCCGGCGAAGCCGACGAACTGACGGCCGTGACAATCGCCCAGCTCGCCCGAAACCGCGCAGTCCGCCTGGTCCTGACTTGCTCAGATCCGCTGCGGCTGTCGGCAGAGATTTCGGGACTGTGCGACGGCGGATTCCTGACCCGGGTGAACCTCGAACCACTGTCCTTCCGGGAAGCCGTCAGCTGGCTTGAAGAAGGCCTCAGCGCAAAGGTCTCACACTCTGCCGTCCAATCGCTCTGGGCAGCAAGCGATGGCAACCCGCACTACCTCAAGATGCTCGCCATGGAGCTGGCTGACTCCGGTTCGCTGGTGGTCCGGGACGGGGTGTGGGTCCTGACGGCCGATCACAGGGTCCATGGACGGGCCATCACCGACCTGATCGCCACGCGGCTGGGGCGCATGGGCGAGGCTGACCGGCGGATCCTGGAAATCCTCTCACTCGCGGAAACCCTGCCGTTGGACACGCTGCTGACGCTCGTGGCTGCCGACGACGTGGACGCCCTCGAAGAGCGCGGGGTCCTTGCGGTCGAGGACTCCCTGCCCCGCCGCGTGAGGATCCAAAGCCAGCTGGTGGCAGATGTGGTCCGCGAGAACGTTCCGCCCGGCCGGAGCAACGAGCTCCGTGAAATGGTCCTCCTGGCAGCCGCCCCCTCCCTCCGCACCCCCGCCACGGAACTGCCGTTCGCGGTCTGGGCCCTCGACTGCGGCGCACCGTTGTCGATCGAAGAATCCCTTTCGGCCGCCCGACTCGCCAACAGGCGGCTGGATGCTGCCTTGGCGCTCCGGTTCGTCCGCTCCATCCCGGGACACGATGCGCTGGCCGCAGCAGTTACCGAAGAAGTGGCGGCGCTGATGACCCTCGGTGAAGTGGAGGAGGCCCTGGCCGTGGTTCGGCGGCACCGCAAGTTGTCGCAGGGAGACCCCGCGCTCGCCGAATCGATCGGCATACTGCTGTCTGAGAGCTCGGTTTTCCTCGCCACCCCGGACGCCTGGCGCGAGGCGCCGGCGTCTTTGGCCAAGGCCCGGAAAATACTATATGACGATACGTCCGGTCCGGCAGAGAAAATGTCGGCACCGGACCTCAGACGCATCAGGGAACAGCTCACGCTGGCCGAAGCTGAAGCAGCCGGCTATGACGGAAGCTACCGGGACATGGCGGCGGACCTCACCGATTCCTTGAACAATGTCGAGTTCCACAGCCCGGAATTCAGGCTTCAGGCGGGCAGTTGGCTGTGTGAAGCGTGGGCCGTGACGGGACGCCAGTCAGATGCCGCCGAGCTCGCCGAACAGCTGAAGTTGCAGTGCCTGCGGCCTGAGATCCCGGTGGCCATCGCGCAGTCGGTGATCTCACGGCTCCGCTTTGCGTACCTGGTGGCCGGCAGGTGGGATGAGTCGACCGAGACCCTGCCAACGGAGGACTGGCTCCCGTCATCCGTGATCTACCGGCGGTTCAGTGCCACTGAAATACCGGAAGCGATCTGCGCTTGCATGCAGGGCCGCGGACGCGACGGACTCGATCTCCTCGTTCCCGGCATCAGCCAGCTGCGAATCCAGGACAGTGATGGCATCCTGCCCCTGGCCTGTGCCGCGGCGGCCTATGCTTCCGCGCTGCAGGGCGAACGGGAAGCGGCACTCGCTTATCTTGCCGAGACGGAATCCGTGTCCAGGCGGAAAACCTGGAAGGTGTCCCGGGCAGAAGGTTACTTCACGGCCCTTGCGCGGGCCGAACTGGACGGCTCGCGGACGGGAATTGAGCAGTTGCTCCGCATGGCGGAGGATGACCGTGGTTCCGGCAACGTCGGGCATGAGCTGCTGTGCCTGAGTTCGGCCGTCAGACTGGGGGAATCCGATGCGGCGCCGAGGCTGCTGAATAGTGCGCGCGAAAGTCAGGGACCCTTCGCGGAACTGTGCGCACATTACGCCCGGGGCGTCATGACCCGCGAAGCCGACGACCTCATGGCCGCCGCAAACCTCGCAGCCAGGATTCACAATGACAGGTTCGCCCTGGACATCGCCGAGTCGATCCTGAACCTCGACCAGGCGCACCTCGAAAGGAGCCTGGTCAGGCAGGCGAAGCACCTGGCGGAAACGTGTCGCCGGCGGTTGCGGACGCCACAGGACGGCACCCATGACCGGCTAACGCTGACGGCCCGCGAACTCCAGATAGCACAGCTGGCCGCCGCCGGGGCGAGTAATAAGAGCATCGCGGCCCAGCTGCACGTGTCAGTGCGGACAGTGGAGGGCCACCTCTACCAGATTTACGGCAAGCTAAAAATCGAAGAGCGTTTGGAGCTTCCGGTAGCCCTTGGCAGTACAGGAGATGACCAGCCATGACTGAAACCACCATCACGGCAGAGCGGCTGATTGGGCGATTCGGCATGGTTGCGTCGGTTGTCGACTGCCTCCTCGACGCCAACGGCCCCGGCGCACTGATCCTTGGAGACGCCGGCATCGGCAAGACCGCCCTGATCAACGAGGTTGTTTTTGAGCTTGGCAGCCGGATCCGGCCCTTTTACGTCTACGCGGGACCGTCGCTTTCCGAGGTACCGTATGCGGCCCTTGCACCGTTGCTGACCGCTTTGACTCCCGGACAGACGGACCAGCCGCGCGCAGTGCTCAAGGCGTTGGTAACGGAACTCAATCCGGAGGGCCTGCGGGACCAGTCGCAAGCTGTGCTGGTGGTGGAGGACGCCCAGCATCTGGACGACAGCAGTGCAGCCGTCATTGCACAGCTGGCCGCTGCGGAGGCCGCCAGGGTGGTCTTGCTCTGCCGCCCGCATCCTTCGGCGCCTCCGGAAGTGCTATCGATGTGGTCGGAAGGGCTGGTGGACCGTTTCGAACTGCAGCCGCTGACCAAGCAAGAAGTGGACGAGTTGTGCACGCGCGTGCTTGGCTCGCCCCTCGTCCCCAGCGCCAGCGCCGTATTGTTCAGGTCATCCGGCGGAAACCCGATGTTCCTGCTGGAACTTATAACCCATGCCAAGTCCCGCGGCCACCTGCTTCAGCGAAATGACACCTGGGTGCTCCTCGGCGAGCCCGGAGCGGCCACCGTCCGGCTGATGGACCTGGTCCGGAACCAGATCATGCAGCTGAACCCCGAACAGCGTCAGGCACTGGAATCGGTGGCGCTGGCAGAGGCTATTCCGCTCAGCGTCCTCCAGCGGGCCAGCGACAGCCACGCCGTCGATGAACTCAAGGAGCTCCAGTTCATCGCAATCTCTGCCGACGCCGCGCGGCACGTCCGCCTCGCGCAGCCGCTGATCGGCGAAGTGATCAGGCAGCTGGTACCGACCGCCCGCAGCGTGACCATCCGACGACGGATTGTCGACCTTCTGGACTCCCGCCCCGAGACCCTGGACGGCAGGCTCCGGCACGTCACCTGGGCGCTGGAGTCCGGGGCAACCGTCCCTGACGCAGACATCCTCGAGGCAGCCCAGCTGGCGAACCGGCTCTTCATTCCCGACTACGTGGAACGGGTCGTGGGTGCGATCCGGGAGCCGTCCCTCAAACTCGCGGCACAAGTGGAGCTGGCCCGCGCCAAACTCTATGGGCGCGATCCCGTCGGAGCGGGCCTGTGCCTCGAGGGTGTGGTGGAACAAGCCACCGACCTGCGCACCGTCCGGCAGGCATCGATGCTCGCGGCCCAGCTTGCCGCGGGCAAGCGCAACGGGCCCGAGGCCGTGTTGCGGGCAGCCGATGCGTGGGCAGAGGCCGTTTCCAGGCTGGAAGACGCCACTCCCGGGTTCGACACGAAGGAGTTGGCCACCGCCCGGCTGGGCAGCAGGCTCCTTGCCCTGGAAGGCTACCAGGCGGCAGGACGCCATGTGGAAGCGGAGCAGGAACTCCAGGAGATCTGGGAATCCACGGACGACGACGAGTCCCGGCTTCTGGCCGGAACGCTGCTGGCAGAGTCGCTGGCACTTACGGGACGCGCCGTATCTGCATTGCAGATTGTGATGGACGTCGAGGACATCCTCGCGGCCAGCGGTGATCGGCGGCTTGAGTACGCCGAGTTCGTGATGAGGCGCTACTTGCTGGCGCTGCTCCATGCCGGTGAACTCGACGTCCTCGACGACTACCTGCAGAACCATATCGCGCAGGCCTCGAACTCCCTGATCTACTTTGGCGGGATGCTGCACCTCGCGGCTGGCACGGCAGACCTGCGCCGGGGCACCATCGGGGCGGCCCTGCCGAAGCTGAGCCAGGCAGCCGAGGTGCTGCGCCTCTCCGACGCCGGCGGTGACTTGCCCGATGCGCTCGCGGCCACCGCGTACGCCGCGTCCATCCTCAACCGGACGGACACGGCCACTGCAAACGCGAACGCCTACGACGCGCTGCTGTCGGATCACCGCCATACTTCACTGCTGGGACAGGCCTACACAGTTGCGGCGCGGGCCGAACGGGTCGGTGTCCAGGCAGCTGTATCAAAGCTCATGGCGCTTGCCGACGCCGCGGCAACCTCCGGATTCCTCAGTTACGAAGTGGAGATCCTATCCCTGGTGCTCCGGCTCGGGGACCTGTCCATTGTGCCGCGCCTGGCTGCGGCGGCGGAGGGCTGTGAAGGGCGAAGCGCGGAGTTCCTGGCCGCGTACTGCCGTGCCCTGGCTGCCAAGGACGTCAATCGCCTCGTCGAAATGAGCGATGCGGCGGCACGGGACGGACTGGACCTGGCGGCCGCGGAATGCGCCACCCACGCCCTGCGGATCCTCGAGACCCGGGGAGACAAACCCCGGCAGTTCGAGGCCCAGAAACTCGTCAAACAGCGGAATGCTGCACTCAACAAGGCCGGTGCTTCGGCGGCCGAGATCCCACCGGACCTGCACAAGCTGACACGGCGCGAGCAGGAAATCGCGGCTCTGGTCCAGGCGGGGGCGAGTAACCGGGAGATCGCGCTCCAGTTGGGGCTTTCACTGCGGACGGTGGAAGGCCATCTCTACCGGATGTTCGCGAAACTCGGTATCAGCCACCGTGAGGATCTGGCTTCGGTGGCCTACGGTGCCCGCCACTCCGGCCTGCCTGGCCCTGCCTAGGGCCCGTGACGGGCCCGGTTCGCTGATTCAGGCTCTGCCCCGTCCTGCCCTGCCCCTCCGGCCACGGACCGGACTACATAGCGCCCGCCAACGGTAGTCAAGCCTCCGGCTACCCGCTGGATAATTGCCTGCGCCCCGAAACCGGAGCCGCCACTGCGTTCGCATGGCCCTCAAACGAGTATCCATGCGAGTGGTGGGGGCGGACCGCGCGGGTACCACCCCGTTCCCCTCAGTGATGCACCCGCAAAGACGGGTAGAGCCCACTCGCGCCCCGGCAGGTGGTTGGTTAATACGCTGTAGGTTGTTGGGCCGCAGGCATTTATTGGGGAAAGAAGTGAATCTCTACGTGTATCAATCAGCTGACAACTGGCTTTCGGAATTTCATGTGGCTATCGCCCTCGAACGCTCCTCCAGGGCGACCAGCATACCGCCGATTGCGGGCACCCCATTCGAGCCGGCGACGAAGCAGGCAGCGTCTTCTGAGACCGGGACCTGCCACCCGTCGTCGCCGGCCTTCACACAAACGGGACAAATCGAATACCGGGAGGTCGGTTTAGCATGACACCGAACACCAAACTAAAGGCTCACAAGGCCCCGCTGACCCGGGCCGAACTTCCACCGCTGCTTGACGATTCCCGGGAATGGCCGGAGAACGGGGCAGGGGCGCCTGAACGCGCGCCCGAGGCCGTGGAATCAGAGGCCGTGGCGGACGACGCCGCCCAGGATCTCACGTTCACGTTCGACGTCGCGATAGTCGGACTCGGGTACGTTGGCCTGCCGACCGCGCTGGCCATCAACGCCTCCGGACGGCGCGTCCTGGGACTTGACGTGTCCGAGAACAGGCTGGCTGTCATCCGGTCCCGCCAGGCGGACCTGCTGGACTCCGACAAGGTCCGGCTGGGTAACGCCCTGGAGGATCCGACGTTCATGATCAGCACGGATCTGTCCCTGCTGGCACGGGCGGCGGCAGTGGTGGTCTGTGTCCCCACGCCGGTGGATCCGTACCTGGTGCCGGACCTCGGCATTCTGCGAGCGGCGTGCGCCTCGGTGGTGGAATTCGCGGTACCGGGCCAGCTGCTGATGTTGACGTCCACCACCTACGTGGGCTCCACCCGGGATCTCCTGGCAGTGCCGCTGGCCGCCAAGGGCCTGATCCCGGGCTCGGACGTGTTCGTGGCCTTCTCGCCGGAGCGGATCAACCCGGGAGTGGACGCTTTCTCGCATGAGGACGTCCCCCGGGTGGTGGGCGGAGTAACTCCCGCTTGCGGTGAGGCCGCGTCGGCACTGCTCCAGGCCAGCACCAAGCTCGTGCACGTCGTGCCGTCCGCTGATGTGGCCGAGATGACCAAACTTGTCGAAAACACCTTCCGTGCGGTGAACATCGCGCTGGCCAATGAGTTCGCGGATATTTGCCACGAGCTGGGCATGGAGGTCATGGACGTGATTGACGCGGCCTCGACGAAGCCTTATGGCTTTATGCCGTTCACCCCCGGTCCGGGTGTCGGCGGCCACTGCATTCCGTGCGATCCGCACTACTTGTTGTGGCAGCTCAGGAAGGCACGGGTCACGGCTCCGGTCATCGAGCACGCCATGGCGGGCATCGCAGGCAGGCCCCACCAGGTAGTGGAAAAGGCCCGCCGCATCCTCTCGGACCGGAACCACGGAATCAGCGGAGCCCGTGTGCTGGTTCTTGGCGTGGCTTACAAGCCGGACGTCGAGGACCTCCGCGAATCGCCGGCCTTGGAAATCATCGCCGCAATGGTCGCCCACGGCGCTGTCGTTGCCTACCACGATCCGTGGTGCCCCACGGCTCCCGACGGCCAGGGAAGTGCCCTGGAATCGCTCGAGGATCCCTCGGGCTGGGACGCGGACCTGGTCATCCTTCACACGAGGCACTCGGCAATGGACATCGAGTGGCTGCGCGACGCGCCGGCCGTCCTCGACACCACCTACCGGCTTCCGGCCGGGACCAACGTCACGAGGTTGTGAATTCAGGTTGTGATTCCAGCGGCCCGCTGGGCTTCAAAAGAAAGTAGGAGAAGTGAAAACAGCAATCACCGGCGGAGCCGGCTTCATCGGGAGCCATCTCGTGGAGCACCTCCTCGCGGCCGGAGACACAGTCACCGTTCTGGATGACCTCTCGACCGGTCGCCTGGAGAACCTCCGGACAGTGATTGGCCACCGGAACTTCCACTTCGTGGAGGGCACCATCCTGGACCGCGCGGCGGTGGACAAAGTGGTGGCAGGTGCTGACCGGGTGTTCCACTTGGCGGCAGCAGTCGGCGTCAACCTCATCGTGGAGCACCCGCTGGAGAGTCTGCGCACCAACATCCACGGCACGGAAGTGGTCCTGGATGCTGTCCTGGAGTCCGGTGCCACGCTGCTCCTGGCGTCCACCAGTGAGATCTACGGAAAGAACACCTCGGACAGCCTGTCAGAGGAGTCGGACCGGATCCTCGGCTCCGCGCTCAAGTCCCGGTGGACCTACGCCGCGGCAAAGGGGATCGACGAGGCATTCGCGCACGCTTACTGGCGGCAGTTCGGCCTTCCGGTCGCCATCGTCCGGCTGTTCAACACCGTTGGTCCGCGGCAGACCGGCCGGTACGGAATGGTGGTGCCGCGCCTCGTCAAACAGGCGTTGGCCGGCGAGCCGTTGACGGTCTATGGCGACGGACACCAGACGCGGTGCTTCTCCTACGTCGGCGACATCGTCCCGGCTATCACCAAAATCTCGGAGGAAGAGTCCGCCCACGGCAATGCCTACAACCTCGGCGGCAGCTATGAGATCTCGATTTTGACCCTCGCTCAGCGAATCGTGGAGCTGCTCGGCAGTGAAAGCCCCATCACCCTGGTGCCCTACGAACAGGCCTACGCGGAGGGTTATGAGGACATGCGCCGCCGAGTACCAAACAACAGCAAAGCCAAAGATCTGGTGGGCTTCGACCCCAAGACCACGCTGGACCAGATCATCCAGAACGTGGCGGCCGATCACCGCCCGGTGAAAGCACCCGATCCGCTCGGGTGGAAAGTCACGATGGCGGCCAACTAGCCGTCCGTGAGGTGCCGCGCCGGACGGGGGCGCAACTGTCCCAGAATGAAGTGAAAACAACTGAGGTCCGGGCGGCTATCGATTCCTAGGGGAAACAGTGCGCGAAACTGACTCCGAGCTGGTTTGCCGTGCACGCAGTGCAGGCAGGACAGGGCTGCTGGCGGCCGTGCTGCTGCTGTCAATGGTGGCCACAGCCTGCACACCTCCGGAGTCAGAGCAACGGTCGCAGGGGAAATACCCTTGGCACACGAACATTGTTGCCACCACCTTCTGGGTGGGCGAAGTCTTTGACCCCGACGCCGCCGACGGCAGCCAGGTCTTTTCCACCTATGACTCGAAGTGGATGGACAGTTATGGCGGTTGTGACGGCCGGCTCACATCTGACGGTTGTGAGACCGAACCACGGTCAGGTTCCAACGGCTATGCGCCCGCCAACCTGAAGCCAAAGGAGAACCCCTTCTACCTCGACCTGCCGTATGACGATATCAACAATGCCGCCGCCTTCCGGGAGCGGGCAACAGTCATCCCCTGGGCAAACGACGACGGATACAAAGGCCAGGCCACCAACCGCTCCTTCAGTTACATGAAGAACCGCTGGGTCAAGATCCGCAAGGACGGCAGGGAGTGCTACGGCCAAATCCAGGATGCAGGCCCGGGGGAATACCAGGACAAGGAGTACGTCTTTGGTGCGAACGATGCGCGGCCGGCCAACAAGAAGTTCAATGGCGCCGGAATGGACGTTTCGCCGGCCCTCAACGGCTGCCTCGGCTTCAGCACCCTCAACGGGGAAGCGGACAAAGTGGATTGGCAATTCGTGGATCAGAAGGATGTTCCGCCAGGCCCCTGGCTGGACGTAGTCACAACCAGCCAGGTGAAGTAAGGCCCGCGCTCAATCCATCCGGCCTCAATCCATCCGGCCAGGGAGTCCTGATCCCAGGAGATCGGAGAATCTGCTGCCTCCCTGGTCCACGCCGCTGCAGGTAAAGCTGGCGTCTTCCCTTTGCTCACTGGAGGGGCAGGTCGCGTCGCGGTTCAGCGACCACATCGACAGGCGCTGGATCTCCAACTCCACGGCGTAGTCTTTCAGGTCACGGGCAGCGTCCAGCCCGAAGATCTCGCCCGGCAGGTCGTTGCGGCCGATCATGGGGGTCAGCCCGATCTTCTTCCAAAGCTGTTCGCGGCTGAGGTTGATCCCGGCTCGCTGGTACACGATGCTTAGCTGGTCATGCGTGGCCTCCGCCGCAGCCTTGGCGGCTTCGAGCATGCCTTGGGAAATGCTCCGGCTGGCGCCGTAGTTCATGGTCATGATGTTGACGCCGGCCAGTTGCACGCCAGCCTGGAGCATCTGTTCGACGGCGGCTATGCCGGCGTCGGTGAGTCCTCTCGGAGAAGCAGGAAGAGTCAGCCAGACCGCGAGCTCCTTACCTGACGAATTGCGGTCTCCCTGCAACGCCGCCACTGCCCTGGCCCTGCGTTCGCCACCGGCCTGGTCCAGCAGGTCGGCGCCCTCCAGGTCGAAGTCGATGAAGGCAGGTTCGTAGCGCTCAATGACGTCCCGGTAGGCGGTGCGGAGCTTCCCTTCGTCCCGGCATGTTGTGGCCAGTTCACCGTTCCGCGCCCCGCCAAAGGACACGGCCGCCGATCCGCCGCGGGAGCGAAGATCGGAAATCCGCTTCTCCAGGCCCAGGGCGGTGTTTGCCTCCTCGAGGCCGTAGGTGGGGCCCCAGCTGGCCACACAGAAGTCCTGCGGGGAAGCGACAAGAAAAGCCAGCACAACGTCCCTGGTGCCCGGCGTAGCACCCTCCTCGAAGGCGTAGGGCGGGGAGACAGTGACATCGACGTACCCTGCGAACCACGTGGGTTGCGCGGCTCCCGTGGCCAGGCCGGAACGCCAGGCCCAAAAAAAGATCACGCTGGCGAGGATGGTGGCCACAGCAATTCCGGTTATGAGGGGCGACGAGGGCTGGCGCAGCTGAAACGGCCGGCGGGCGCGGGATCCACCGGCAACCGGCTGCTCAACCGGCTGCGGCGACGGCTCCTTTTCGGCCCTGGCGGCCGGACCCGAGCCTCGGCTGATGGCTGACATCCGGTTCCCACGCCCCCCTCTGGTTTACTTAGACACCATTTCACCACGGCACCCCTCTCGGTGGCTCCCAGGCGCCTGCCACTTCGGGTGTCTTCGGGTACGCAACGAGTACCGCGCCGGGTAGCGGGCGAGTGGCGCCGGGCCCACCCGGCACGCGATAAAGGCAAAGACGGGTAGGCACCACTCGTGCCGCAGGCCTCCCGGCTTAATAGGCTTTGGATGTCGGATAGATACAGAGTTCCGGGGGAGCATCGGGTCTCAAAATGGGAATGGACGCACCTTTGCGGGCGAATGCACGCAACCATACCCCTGAACGGCAGTCCGTGACGGCCATGGCAGCAGGAATGCCCGGGCCAGCGGAGCCCGCCGGTGAAACCTCTCCCAATTCTGCCGACGCAGCTGCCGCGAGGCAGCCAGCCCTGGCGCGCAGGCCCGGGGCCCATGATCGGGGGTCGGTGGCGAACAAGCCTTTGAGACCAAGGCTTCCCCCCAGTCGTCACCGACCCCTTCAAGGTGTCACTTCATGAAACACTGCGGCCTGGGGGATCCTCTTGCGGCCGGGCGATACGGATGTAAAAGGGGATGTCTGTCATGAGCGAAAGGTATGAACTGCCGGGGGAGCAGGGCGGTCCGCCCGGTTCCGGATTGACCAGGCAGCGGAAACGGACAACGCTCTTGGCAGTTTCGTGGCTTGCCGGACTGGCACTCCTGACAGGGTCCGCCGCCCTGGCGCCAAAGGACAGCATGATACCGGCCAAGGACGCACAGGGGCCGCTGAAGAATTTTGCGGCACCAGTGGACACCAGCCTGGCGCTGACCACGGTCACACTGACGTTCGACGGCGGCAGGGCCAGTCAGTTGGCTGCGGCCCGGACCCTTCGAAGCCAAGGACTGCGGGGGACGTTCTTCGTTAACTCCGGGTTCATGGGGGCAAAGGACTACATGACAGTGGAGGACCTGCACGCGCTGGCCGCCGATGGCAACGAGATTGGCGGCCACACGGCAACCCTCGCCGACTTGACGGCACTTGAACCTGATGAAGCCACCCGGCAGGTCTGCAACGACCGGTCCAACCTCACTGACTGGGGCTTCAAGGTCACCTCCTTTTCCTACCCGTTCGCCGCGAAGTCGCCGGAGGCGAAGGCGATGGTTGCCGGCTGCGGGTATAACAGTGCACGCAGTGAGGGCGATCTCCGCAGCCGGCTGGGTTGCGGCGACTGCGCCGTGTCTGAAACGGTGCGGCCGGCTGACCCGTTCAGCACGAGGTCGACGCCGGAGGTCGGTTCCGCGTGGACCATTGCGGATCTGCAGCAGTCAGTGATGGAAGCTGAGACCACAGGAGGGTGGCTGCAGCTGGCCTTCTATGACATCGACGACAGCGGCAGCCCGAGGTCCGTCAGCCCGGCACTCTTCAATGACTTCGTCTCATGGCTGGTAACCCGGACTGACGAGGGCACCACTGCCATCCGCACCGTGCACGACGTCATCGGGGGAGGGGCCAAGCCCGCAGTTCCGGGACCTTCTGCTCCGCCCGCGCCGCCAGGCACCAACGCGCTGCGTAACCCGGGGCTGGAAACAGCCGGAAAATACGGACTTCCGGAGTGCTGGCAGGTCTCCTCCTACGGCGAGAATTCACACGTTCTAAGCGTGCTGGCTCCCGGCCGTACCGGCAACATCGCGCGGCGGCTGGACGTTACCGGATACACATCCGGGGACGCGAAGCTGCTGCCTGTCATGGACCTGGGGGCGTGCGCGCCAAGCGTCGTCCCCGGCCACAGCTACACGCTGCGGGCCTGGTACAGCTCCACGGCATCCACGCAGTTCGAGTTGTACTACCGCAACAAGGTTGGCACCTGGACCTATTGGACAGCCAGCCCATGGTTTCCCGCCAGCGCTGCCTACCGGCAGGCTGAGTGGACTGCACCGCCGGTGCCGGCAGACGCTGTCGGGATCAGTTTTGGCTTGAATCTGTTCAGCGACGGGGAGCTGGCTACAGATGACTACGAGATGTACGACACGGGGGCGCCGGCCGCCGCCCCCTAGGCCCCGCCCGTTGCCGCCAGTGCTGAGGCTCCACGGGCTCGAAAACAAGAATCGAGTCGATTCCCATGAGGTTCAACACTCCGGGGCGATTGCCAACGAAGGTTGACGTGGGACCTGCACCCCGCAGGATTGGAAAACTGGCACAGACCGCCGTGACGGTCCTGGGCATCGTGGCCCTCGCAGTGTCAGGTGTGGCTGCGCTGGCCTTTCCCGCCCAGGCAGCGGTGCCAACGGTGGTGTCGTTGACGTTCGACGACGGCAATGCCGACCAGATGACCGCCGCCCAGATCATGAACAATTATGGGCTGGACGGGACGTTCTACATCACCTCCGGAGTGATCAGCACCCCCAACTACCTGACCGTCGCCAACCTCCAGAGCCTGGCTGCCAACGGCCACGAAATCGCTGGGCACACGGTAACCCACCCGGACCTCGTCACACTCCCTGCGGACGAGGCGACCCGGCAGGTCTGCAACGACAGGGTAAACCTGACCAACTGGGGTTTCGCCGTCACAAGTTTTGCCTATCCGTTCGCATCCTCCAACGCAACGACGGAAGGCATCGTAAAGAATTGCGGATACAACAGCGCGCGCGGCCTGGGTGATATCCAGACCAGGTTCAGCTGCGCCGGATGTGCCCTGGCCGAGACCATCCCGCCAGCCAATGCCTACAACACCGCCGCGCCGGACCAGGTAGACAACAATTGGTCACTCGCCGATCTCCAGCGGTCCGTCACACAGGCAGAATCGGTGGGCGGCTGGATTCAGCTGACGTTCCATCACATCGCAGCCTCCAGCGCGGATCCCCTGAACGTCACCCCGACCGTCTTCCAACAGTTTGCGGCCTGGCTGAAAGCCCGGCCGGCCACCACTACGGTGAAAACGGTGAATCAGGTCATCGGCGGAACGGTCAAGCCTGCCGTGTCCGGCCCCGCCGTTCCGCCGCAGCCCACGAGCGGCAACCTGGTCAAGAACCCAAGCCTCGAAACCCTGGTCGGCGGTGTGCCCCAATGCTGGCAGGAGGGCGGCTACGGCACGAATTCGAGAACGTTCACCACGGTGAGCCCCGGACGGACCGGATCCGTGGCCGAGCGGCTGGTAGTGACCGGCTACGTCAACGGCGATGCAAAGTTCCTGCCGTCCCTGGACCTAGGCGGATGCTCTCCGACGGCTACGCCCGGGCACACTTACCAACTGGGCGCCTGGTACAAGTCCACGGCCAACACTCAGTTTGCGCTCTATTACCGGACAGGCGCCGGGTCCTGGGTGTACTGGACCTCGAGCCCGTGGTTCGGGCCCGCCACTACGTTCCAAAAGGCCAGCTGGACAACGCCCGCCCTGCCCTCGGGAGCTAGTGGCATTAGTTTCGGGCTCAACCTGTTCAGCAATGGCACGTTAACCACCGACGACTACGAAATGACCGACACTGCGTCCTCGCCACCCCCTCCGCCAGCCGGTACCAACCTGGTACAGAATGCCAGCCTTGAAACGGCAGGCGCCGGTTCCACGCCGCAGTGCTGGCAAACCGCGGGATTCGGCTCCAACACCGCCTCCTTCAGCACCGTCTCAACCGCCAGGACGGGGACCAAGGCAGAGCGCCTCGTGGTGAGCAACTATTCCAGCGGTGATGCCAAGCTCCTGCCAACGCTCGACGCCGGATCGTGCGCACCGGCCGCCGTCGCCGGCCGGAGCTACTCGCTTCGCGCCTGGTACACCTCGACGACGGTGACGCAGTTCGCCGTGTATTACCGGAACTCTGCAGGCACCTGGGTTTACTGGACGTCCAGTCCCTGGTTCGCAGCGGCAGGTTCCTACACGCAGGCCACCTTCACCACTCCCGCGTTGCCCGCTGGCGCAACCGCGATCAGCTTCGGGCTGAACCTCTTCAGGAATGGCACACTCGTCACGGATGACTATGCCATGTACGACACGATTGGAGCACCGTCGCTGTGATAGCCGTATATATCGTCCTCGTTCTTGGAATCAGCACGATCTTCTGGTCGTTCGTTGGCTTGCTGCGCCTGGCCAATGAGCAGTACGTCCGGCGAGTGGCGCTGGGCCCTCCGCTGAGCGGACGCCTGCTCCGGCTCCTGCAGCGCTGGCCGCTGGCCAACCGGCTTGGCTCCAGTGTCCACGGCGTCCACACGTTGCCTGCACCGCGGGCACACCGGGGGCAGATCCAGCGGGAGCATGGCCGGCACCGTGCCAGGGCCCCGAGGATCCTGCCGGCAAATGTTGCGGTACTCATTGCTGCGCATAACGAGGCGCTGGTCATTCGGGAGACCATCCGGGCAGCTGCGGCCCTGGTGCCGCTCCGGAACATCCACGTGATCTCGGACATGTCCACGGACGATACTTCAGCGATTGCCCGCGCCGCCGGGGTCAAGGTGCTGGATCTGGAACCGAATAGGGGGAAGGCCGGGGCGCTTGCCGCCGGAATTGCCTATTTCGAGCTGTGCCGAAACTTCAAAGTGGTGATGATGCTGGACGCGGACACCCGGCCAACCCCCGACTACCTGGACACCGGCCTGCCGCTTTTCGGTGATCCCTTCGTGGTTGCCGTGGCTGGCCGTGCCAAGTCCATCATGACGCCGCCGGCGCCCACGGTGCTTGGGCGCTTCCTGGTTGCCTACCGTGAGCGGCTGTACATTGTGGTGCAGCTCCTGCTGAAATACGGGCAGGCGGCCAGGGGTGCCAACGTCGTCTCGATCGTGCCGGGCTTTGCCAGCATGTACCGGACCAGCGCCCTCGCAAAAATCAAAGTACTGGCACCGGGCCTGGTCATCGAGGACTTCAACATGACCTTCGAGATCCATGCCAAGAAACTGGGACGGATCGCGTTCCACCCTTCGGCCGCCGTCGCCTACACCCAGGATCCGGACAACCTGCAGGACTACACCAGGCAGGTGCGGCGCTGGATCCTCGGATTCTGGCAGACTGTCCGGCGGCACCGGCTGCAGGCCGGAAAATTCTGGTTCGTGCTGGTGTTCTACATCATCGAACTGGTCATCAGCTGCATCTTTTTCGTCTTATTGATTCCGGTCTTCCTGCTCTCTCTGGTGGCGTCAATGCAGTTGGAAGCCTTCGGAGACAACGGCGCATCCTTCCTGTACCTGTCCGGTCTCGTGCGTCCGCAGGACGTCCTGCTGGGTGTCCTCATCCCGGACCTCACGCTCACCGTCATCGCGGCCATTGCCCTCCGCCGGCCGGCCATCCTGCTGATGGCGCCGTTCTTCCCGTTCATGCGGATCCTTGACTCGGTGATCTGCCTGATGGTCCTGCCACGGGCCTACTCAGCGGCCTCATCGGGCGTGTGGGTAAGCCCGATGCGGCGTGTCCAGGGTGAAGTGCTCGAGTTGGAAGAAGCCACCGCGGGCGCCGGCGTCACTCGGTAGCGCAGAAAAGCGCCCCTCCCGAGGGACATTATGTCCAGGGGAGGGGCGCCGCTGCGTTCAGCGAGATGCTGCTGTTACCAGCTCACACCCGAGGTAGTTTGGACGTTCAGCCACGGCCCGGCGGGGACGTCGGCGCGGTCAACAAACCTCCACGAGACGTGGTCGCCGCTGCCGTCCAGTTCGGCGAAGCCGAGGCAGCCGTTCAGTGCGGGGGAAACATCCATTCCCGCGCCCTGGGTGCCATCGGCGGAGAAATCGGTGTTCGCCGGACGTGCGTCGGCGGCACCGAAAACGTAGTTCGCATCATGATATTCGGAACCGCTTGAAGGACCGGCGTCCTCAATCTGTCCGTAGCAGACGTTGCCGTTGGGTCCGGTCATCTGCACCCAGCGGTTCTTCATGTAGGAGTAGCTGCCGTCGGCGCAGTGGTCAACACCGGTGGCAGCGTTGTCCGCGGCAGCCCAAGGGATGACCTGGCAGCGCTGCTGGAACGCGACGCTGTCATTAACGTCGTCGTAGGGCAGGTCAAGGTAAAACGGGTTCTCCAGCGGGGCGGGCTGGTTCTTCGGGAAGTATCCGTTGGAAGCGTCGCGTGCTTCGGTAGCGCAGGCGAACGAGGCGCCTGTGCCGGAGCTCACACCGTCGCAGCCGCCGTAGATGCTGCCGGGGCAACCAGAGGCCGACGCGGGTGTGGTGCCCGCGTTGATGCCCGTGTGCTGGAACGCCCACTGGCCGTTGTACGTCGAGCACACCTGGGATCCGTCAGCAAGGCTGGCGTTGAAGATTTCGCCGACCCAGAAAGTGGTGCTTACGACGTTGGTGTGCAACGGGTACTTGCTGGTTGCGGGCGCGGCCGCGGGCACTGCTGCAGCCACTGCTACCGGCGCGGGAGCCGCGGCAGCAGTCTCGGGAGCGGAAACCGCAGCTGGTGCAGGTTCCTCGACGGGGGCCGCCGCCGGCGTCTTACTCGGTGAGGGTGATGCCTTCGGAGTTGCCGGCAACGCTTCTGCGGTGGCTGACGAAGGACTGGTGGAGGCCGACGGGCTGGGCGCCGATTGGGCGGCGCAGCCGGCGGTCAATACTCCGATAAGGAGGATCAACACAGCCATGATTGGTGTGGTCATGTGTTTCATTTTTTTTGGGATACATATCTGTTGGGGACATTAACAGGGATGGCAGGTACCCCATGAGGGCACGCCAAGTACGGGTCATGACCGCCAGATTGGCGCAGCAATGGCCGCGCCCAGAATCAATGCTGATAGTGAAACCAGCTAAGCCGCATACTCCCCAGAAGCAGCCAGCGGGACCGTCAAGAGACCCGAAGAGACCGTTAACACCCGCTCCACTTTACACGGATGCCTGTGAGTAGCCTGAACGGGGCTGAGAGCGAGGGGCGGGCATATTCGAGTAGTCACCACTCACGCCAGCGCAAGCAGTGGCTAGGTAGCGTGGAAGTTGCTAATGCCGGCAGGTGGGTTGGGGGCGGTCCGGATCTTCGCGCTCCACGGCTAAGGAATCGGCGCAACCATGGACGTTAGGGCAGGAAATTCACCTTTCCCCCCGGTCATTCGGGTGGCTGAACTGCGGGCTGCAGTCACTGCCCTCACAGGATCCGAGAGTTCAGGCGTCATCGTTACGGGGGCAGCCGGATCGGGCCGTAGCAGGCTCATCGCGGCGGCGGCCGAGGCACTCTCCGGCCAGCTCACGGTCATTGTGCACAGCATTCCCGCGTCCTGCCGTCGGATGAAGTTCGGCATCGGCAGTGTATTGGCACCTGCGTTGCCTGCAGGTGCCAAGGTGTCGCCGCTGAACATTGTCCGGGCCTGCCGTGATGCGCTGCGGAGCCAGGACCCGGGAGCCAACGGAATCCTGGTGGTCCTGGACAATGTGGACCACCTCGACGGGACATCCCTGTGGGTGATCAACCAGCTCCTCGCAGAA
The DNA here is from genome assembly GCF_059423525.1 of Arthrobacter sp. GW460-12-1-14-TSB2. NCBI lineage: Bacteria > Bacillati > Actinomycetota > Actinomycetes > Micrococcales > Micrococcaceae > Arthrobacter > Arthrobacter sp. GW460-12-1-14-TSB2. Next base: position 159 of record NZ_JBWKYC010000029.1, on the reverse strand, counting down.
CCGGACATCAGGATGCTGGCGAGCCACCGTTCCGACCGGCAACTGCCGATGGAGCTGATGGAATCGGTGGTGGCCCGGCAGCTGTCGATCGTGACACTGGATGACCTCACGCTGGACCAGCTCCGGACTTTCCTCGAGTCCCGGCTCCCGGCCCCGCCC
>NZ_JBWKYC010000028.1:0-42002 GCF_059423525.1 Arthrobacter sp. GW460-12-1-14-TSB2 | reverse complement strand
GGCCTGGGGGATGGCTGCGAGGTCCGACTCCGTGGCGGACAGCGGCGGGATGGACACCGGCTCGGGCGGGGAACCCTCGGCTGCCGGGAAGTCCGGCTGAGCTTCGGTGGACAGGGTCCCGGCGGGGGCCGCGGGCGTCGTTCCTCCGGTGGCGGCCAAAGCGGCAGCGGCTCCGGTTTGGGTCCCGTGAGTGATGTTGGGGTCCACGGCGGGGGCGAGCCGCTGGCCCTGTGCGCTACCTGCGGCGTCCGTGCCGCCGTCGTACGCGAACGACGGCGTGCCCAAGGCGACGCTCGGTGTCTGTTGACCCGCCGTTTGATGACCGGCCGCAGAGGAGGAGAGGGGTTCCGGGCTTGAGGAAGATCCCCCCAGCTGGCCGGCGGCAGGCGGAATGAGAGCCAGAGCGCAGATCATGGCCGCCAGTGTCCGTGCCGAAATTTTCCTCAAGCCAACCCCAGATCCTTTGGTGCCGCCCCTTCAAAGGGAGGTGCACCGTCACAACCGCAACATCAACCTCATTCTGTATCGACGATGACATTTCGTAACAGCAGCAACAGTAACGCTGCAAAACGGGGGCGGCAATGGATGCGGTATTTTTGAGTGTGCTGATCTCTGACCGCGATATTCGTGCCGAAATTGATTCCCAACGGATTGTCCTGGACCCGTATGACCCGGTGATGGTCCAGCCGTCCTCCGTGGACGTCCGGATTGACCGGTTCTTCCGGTTGTTCGACAACCACAAGTACGCGCACATCGACCCCGCCGAGGACCAGCCTGAGCTGACGCGGCTGGTGGAAGTGGACGCGGGAGAGCCATTCATCCTGCATCCGGGCGAGTTCGTGCTGGGCTCAACCTATGAGACCGTCACGCTGCCGGACGATATTGCGGCGCGCCTTGAGGGAAAGTCTTCGCTGGGGCGGCTGGGGCTGCTGACGCACTCCACGGCAGGGTTCATCGATCCCGGGTTCTCCGGGCACGTCACGCTGGAGCTTTCCAACATGGCAACGCTGCCCATCAAGCTGTGGCCAGGCATGAAAATCGGCCAGTTGTGCTTCTTCAGGCTGAGCTCGGCCGCGGAATTCCCCTACGGCTCCGGTGAGTATGGCAACCGCTACCAGGGCCAGCGCGGCCCCACCGCCAGCCGCAGCTACCTGAACTTCCACCGCACCGAGATCTGAGAGAGCGTCGCCCGAGAAGCGGCAGGATCTGAGAGAGCGTCGCCCGAAAAGCGGCAGCATCTGAGAGAGCGTCGCCCGAGAAGCGGCAGCATCTGAGAGAGCGTCAGATGGGGCGGGCGGCCGGCCGGGGTTTCGCCGGACGGCGGAACATCTTGACCACCGGCTCCACGTAGCGTGCCGCCAGCGGGCCCATGATGGCCATGATGAGCACGTAGGCCGTGGCCAGCGCAGCGAGGTCGTGCGGCACCACGCCGGACGCTACTGCCAGCCCGGCGATGACGATGGAGAACTCACCGCGGGCAATCAATGCGGCCCCGGCGCGGAAACGGCCCGGCAGGGCAATTCCTGCCCGCTTGGCCGCCCAGATTCCCGTGATCATCTTGGTGACGGCCGTGAGGACCGCCAGGATCAGCGCCCACCCCAGGACCGGCGGGATGGACGAGGGGTCGGTGTTGAGGCCAAAGACCACGAAAAAGATGGCGGCGAATAAATCCCGCAGCGGCTCGAGGATCCGGGTCGCGCTGTGAGCGGTGGCGCCTGATATGGCGATGCCCAGCATGAACGCCCCCACTGCGGCCGAGACCTGCATGGCAGCGGCAAGGCCGGCAACCAGGAGCGCAGCGCCGAGGAGGTTCAACAGGAACACCTCGGAATTTTCGCTGTGCACCGCCTTGGACACATGGTGCCCGTGCCGGAGGGCCACCACCAGCACCACCGTGACGACGGCCAGTGAAATCCCGACGGTCTGCAGTCCCACCAGGAAGCTGACCCCGGCAAGGGTGGCCGTGAGGATGGGCAGGTAGATGGCCATCGCAAGGTCCTCGAACACCAGGATGGACAGCACCACCGGGGTTTCGCGGTTACCGATCCGGCCGAGGTCCGTGATCACCTTTGCCGCAATGCCGGAGGAGGAGATGTACGTGACGCCGCCCATCACCATGGCTCCCACCAGGCCCCAGCCGAGCAGAACGGCCAGCGCTGCCCCGGGAATGAAGTTCAGCACGAGGTCCAGAACGCCGGCCTGCCATGACCGGCGCAGCCCGGTGACCAGCTCCGCCGCCGTATATTCCAATCCGAGCATAAGCAGCAGGAGGATCACGCCGATCTCGCTCGAAAGATGTGCGAATTCGTGCATGCCTTCGAGTTTGACCAGGCCGCCGGCCCCGAAAAACAGCCCGCCCACCAAATATAGGGGAATGGGGGACATCCCGATCCGCCCGGCCAGCCTGGCCAGCAGGCCAAGGCAGAACACGACGGCCCCCAGCTCGATGAGGGTTAGCGCGAGCGGGTCCATGCCGCTCAGCCGTTGCGCAGGATATCGGCCGCCGTATCTAGGCCTTCTTGCGTTCCCACCGCCACGAGCAGGTCACCGGGGTGAAGGACGACGTCGGGTCCGGGGGAGGGGAGCACCTCGCCTTCCCGCATGATGGCAACGATGGAGACGCCGCTGCGGGTGCGGATGCAGGCCTTGCCCATGGGCTGGTTATGGAACGGCGAGTCTCCGGCAATGGAGAACTGGCGTGTGACGATCCCGGGGATTTCGCGGTGCTCTTCGGAGAGTTGCATCGCCAGCCGCTGCCCGCCCAGCAGGTTGCCCAGGGCGGCGGCTTCTTCGGCGGTCAGGGGAATGGACGCCTGGCACGTGTCCGGATCGTCCCACGTGGAAACGATCAGTTCGGTCTGCCCTTCGCGGTACTCCACCACGCCGATGCGGCGCCCCGAAGCGGTCATGAAATCCTTGCGCCTGCCGAGGCCAGGGAGGTCTGTCTCATCCACGTTCATGGCACCAGCCTAGTCCGCGCAGAGGGCGTTGGAGGGCTGAAACGGCGAATTCCCCGCTGCCTGCTCAGGCCGCGGGAACGACCGCGATTTCCACCTTTCCCGGCGGCTTGACCGGCAGCAGCACCAGCAGCCCTGCCAGCAGCACCACCATGATGCCGAGGATGCCCCACCGCTGGGCTTCCCCCGGCGCCACGAGCGGCGAGGCCACGGCGATGCACAGGGTGAAGAGCGTCGGCGCCAGGAAGCTGACTGCGCGGCCGGTGGTGGCGTAGAGGCCAAAGAGCTCCCCGGATTCGCCGTGCGGCGCCAGCCGGGCAAGGTAGGCACGCGAGGAGGACTGGGCCGGCCCCACGAAGAGGCACAGGAAGAGCCCGAACACCCAGAAGGTGGTGGTGCCCGCCCAGGCCTGCCCGAAGAAGACATAGCTGCCGTTGCCCAGGACCAGGATGACCGTGCCGGCAATCAGCAGTCCGACGAGCGAACCGATGATGACGGCTTTTGGCCCGATGCGGTCGTCCAGGAAGCCGCCGATCATCGCTCCCACCGCCGCCACGATGTTGCCGAAGATGGCGAAGAAGATGACTTCCTTCAGTTCGAAGCCGAAGGTTCCCGCAGCGATGATCCCGCCGAACGTGAAGACGGCGGCCAGTCCGTCCCGGAAGATGGCGCTGGCGAGGAGGAAGAAGATGGTGTGCGGGCTGGTGCGGTAGATCGCTTTGATACGGCGCACCAGCAAACCGTAGGAGGCCAGGAACCCCAGCCTGGCGGCCTGCTGCGGCCGGGGCAGCTCCGGCACCGCGAACAGGACGGGTAACGCAAAGATGAAAAACCAGAGCGCGGAGAACACCGCGACGAGGCGGATGTTGAGGCTGTCCTCGGTGGAGGCCCCGAACCACGCGAAGCTGGGCTGGACGAACAGCTGCAGCACGATCAGCAGCGCGACGATGCCGCCCAGGTAGCCCATGCCCCAGCCGAAGCCGCTGACCTTGCCGATGTTCTTTGGGGTGGAAATCTGCGCCAGCATGGCGTTGTAGTTCACCCCGGCGAATTCGAAGAAGACGTTGCCGAGGGCGATGAGCGTGACGCCCAGCAGGAGGAACTCCGGCCGCGGAAAGACAAAGAAGCACAATCCGGTCAGGACCGCGACAGCGGCCGTGTTGATTCCCAGCCACAACTTCCGGCGGCCGCCGGTGTCCGAACGCTGGCCCGTCACGGGCGCCAGGACGGCGATGGCCGCGCCCGCGATCGCCAGGGCGCCGCCCAGCACCGCCGAGGCCTGGTCCTCGCCGCCGAATGCTTTGGACGTCAGGTACACCGTGAACACGAATGTGGTCATCACGGCGTTGAAGGCCGCCGAGCCCCAGTCCCAGGCGGCCCAGGCGAGGACCTTGCCCTTGCTGGTGGCCAGTGTTCCGGACTCCAGCTCGGACGGGGGCTGCGTAGCCGCTGAGGCGGTGGCGGGGTTCATAGGCTGAATGCTATCCGCCCCTAGCTAAACGGCGAGTGAAGGGGCGGTGGAAATTCCCCGGCGCCACGGGGAATCCGCGGCTCAGCGGACGGGTCGCTGGCAAAAGTGTTTGCGTCCGCTTGATAAACTGTCTGCACCGAACCTGACGAATGACCGCCTGCTCCAACTTTTGACAATCGAAATCCTGACGTTGCGGAGATACCTGTGATCACAGTCCTTGCCGTGCATTTCGCGGTGGCCGCTGTGGCGCCGTTTCTCTTCAGGAAATTCCGCAGGAACTCGTTCTACGCGCTGGCTGCGGTCCCCGCAGGCTCGTTTGTCTGGCTCCTCCTTCAGCACGGTGCCGTGTACCAGGTCGCGGCAGGCCAGGCGGCGCACTCCTCCACGGGCAGCGCGGTCACCGAGCTCCTTCCCTGGATTCCTGAGCTCAAGATCGAGCTCGCGTTCCGGATGGACCCGCTGGCCTGGATCATGTCCCTGCTGGTGCTCGGCGTGGGCGCCCTGGTGCTGGTCTATTGCGCCCGTTACTTCAAGAACAAGGACAGCAACCTCGGCGGCTTCGGCGCCCAGCTCCTGGCGTTTGCCGGGGCGATGTTCGGCCTGGTCACGGCCGATGACCTGCTCCTGATGTTCATCTTCTGGGAACTCACCACCGTCCTGTCCTACCTGCTGATCGGCTACGCCCGCACCAGGCTGTCCGCCCGGCGCTCGGCCCTGCAGGCCCTGATGGTCACCACCGCGGGCGGCCTGGCCATGCTCGTGGGCCTCATCATCCTGGGCTTCAGCGCCGGAACCTACCGGATCTCGTCCATCCTGGAGCTGGCCCCCGGGCTGGCGACCGGGCCGGCAGCGGGGGCCGTAGCGGCCGCCGTCGTCCTGATCCTCATCGGTGCCGTGACGAAATCCGCGCTGATCCCGTTCCATTTCTGGCTCCCCGGTGCCATGGCGGCGCCCACCCCGGTGAGCGCATACCTCCACGCCGCGGCCATGGTGAAGGCCGGCGTCTACCTCGTGGCGCGGCTGGCGCCGGGGTTCGCGGAAACGGCGTACTGGCTGCCCATGGTGCTGGGGCTGGGCCTGGCCACCATGCTGGTGGGCGGGTACCGCGCGCTCCGGCAGACCGACATCAAGCTGATCCTCGCCTACGGCACGGTCAGCCAGCTGGGCTTCCTCACCATGGTGGTGGGCCTCGGCAAGCCGGACGCGGCGCTGGCCGGGCTGGCCCTCCTCCTGGCCCACGGACTCTTCAAAGCCACCCTGTTCCTGGTGGTGGGCATCATCGACCACCAGTCCGGAACCCGTGACCTCCGCAAGCTGTCCGGCGTCTACACGTCCTCACGTGCACTGGCGGTTGTCGCGGCCGTCGGTGCCGCCTCGATGGCCGGCATCCCGCCGCTGGCAGGGTTCGTGGCGAAGGAATCGGTGTTCGAGGCCTTCGTGCACTACGGCACGGCATCGGATTCCGGTGCCTGGGGCATGGTGGTCATCGCAGGGCTGGTCCTGGGGTCCATCCTCACCTTCGCCTACAGCGCACGCTTCATGTGGGGCGCCTTCGCGTCGAAACCGGGCATCGAGCCCACCCCGTTCAAGGCCATCAAGCCGTCCTTCCTCGCCGCCCCGGCCTTGCTGAGCCTCCTCACCATCGTCTACGGCCTGTGGCCGGCACCGGTGGACGCGTGGATCCAGCCGTACGCTGCGGACTTCGTGCACGACGGCGGGGATCCGGCCAGCGCCGCGGGGCACCTCGCGCTGTGGCACGGCCTCACCCCTGCACTCGGCCTGACGGCCATCACCTTCGTTCTGGGCCTGGCCATGTTCTACGGCCGCAGCATCGTTGCCCGTGCCCAGGGCCGCGTGCCGGCGTGGGTGGATGGCGACCGCGCCTACCAGGTGACGATCGGCGCCCTGGACGACGTTGCCGTCTGGGTTACGGGACGCACGCAGCGTGGTTCGCTGTTCTTCTACCTCGCAGTGATCCTGACGGTGGCGTTCGCGCTTCCGCTGACCGCGCTGCTCATTGCCGGGAAGCCACTGCCCGACGGCCTGTACTTCATCGATCCCAATTCGCCGCTGCAGCTGGTGGCCGGTGCCGGCATCGTGATCGGTGCGCTGGCGGCCGTCCGGGCCAACAAGCGGTTCCTCGCGGTGCTGATGGTCTCCGTGACCGGCTACGGCATCGCCCTGATGTTCGCACTCCAGGGTGCACCGGACCTCGCCCTGACCCAGATGCTGGTGGAAACCATCATCCTGGTGGCGTTCGTCCTGGCCATGCGCAGCCTGCCGGCCGAACTCCGCGACCGCACCGGTGGCAAGTACCGGGTGATCCGCGTGATCATCGGTGTGGCGTTCGGAGTCACCATGATCTTCGTGGCCATCTACGCCATGGGTGCACGGGTTGCGACCCCCGTCGCGCTGGAGTTCCCGCGGCTGGCCTATGAAGGCGGCGGCGGACTGAACGTCGTCAACGTCACCCTCGTCGACATCCGGGCGTGGGACACCTTCGGGGAGATCTCCGTGCTGGCGCTCGCCGCCACCGGCGTGGCGAGCCTCATCTTCGTGAAGGGACGCGGCGACGGCATCCGCGCCTCGACGTCCGTGGCCGAGGGCACAGTGGGGCGGCGGTCCGCCGCAGGCCAGAGCTCGCGTGACAGCGCCGCACTGGCGCTGAGCCGCAAGTTCGCAGCATCCACCCGGGATGCCTGGCTGGTGGCCGGGCGCACCATGGCTCCCGAGCGCCGCTCCATCATCTTCGAAGTGGTGACGCGCCTGGTGTTCCACTCGATGATCGTGTTCTCCGTCTACCTCCTGCTGGCCGGCCATAACCTTCCCGGCGGCGGCTTCGCCGGCGGACTGACGGCCGGGCTCGCCTTGACCATCCGGTACCTTGCCGGCGGCCGCTTTGAACTACGGGAGGCCACCCCGGTGGGCGCCGGAACGCTCCTGGGCATCGGGCTGGCTACGGCCGCGGCATCCGGGGTGGTGCCGCTGCTGCTGGGCGGGCAGGTTTTCCAGAGCGCCATTATCGAACTGTGGCTGCCGGTATTCGGCGACATCAAGTTCGTCACCTCCACTATTTTCGACATCGGCGTCTACATCGTGGTGGTGGGCCTGGTGCTGGACGTGCTGCGCAGCCTGGGCGCCGAAATCGATGAACATTTTGAAGAAGACCCCGCCGGCGAGACCGAAGGGCAGGAACCCGAAGGCGTTCCCGCCGAAACCACCGGGAGGGGGAAGGCATGAGCGTCAACCTGACATTGCTGACAGTCATGGGCGCGCTCTATGCCTGCGGCATCTACCTGATCATGGAACGCAGCCTCACCAGGGTGCTGCTGGGCCTGATGCTGCTGGCCAACGCCACCAACCTGCTGATCCTCGCCACGGGCGGCTACGCCGGCCTGGCGCCCATGTTCAGCAAGGACACGGACCCCCGCGACTACAACGACCCCCTCCCGCAGGCACTGATCCTGACCTCGATCGTGATCTCCTTCGCGGTGACCGCGTTCATGCTGGGCATCATCTACCGAACCTGGGTGCTGGCCCGCCGCGATGAGATCCAGGACGACGTGGAAGATATCCGCGTCGCCGAAACCCCCAGCTTCGATGCCGAGGACGACTCCGAGATTCCGGTGGAGACCTCCGAGTTTCCGCTGACAATGATCGGCTCGGACGGCAGGGGAATTTCCGACTCGGGCGTTTCCGGCCCCGGGGACGGTGGCGCGACCGTGAAGGCGGGCGCCCGCACGATCAAAGCCAAGGACGCCGCCGCGGAAGAGCAGCCCGGCTCCCAAAACGTGACCCCCGGCCCGGAAGGAGGCGTGAAGTGAACATCGCAAGCTTTGCCCCGCTCGCCGTCGTACTTCCCATCCTCGGTGCCGCCCTGACGTTCGTGCTGATCCGGCACTCGCGGGCCCAGCGGGCCGTCAGTATTACGCTGCTCGCGCTGACCCTCCTCCTGGAGTGTGTGCTGCTGGCCTCCGTCTGGGACGGCGGAACGGCTGCCGTCAACATCGGCGGCTGGCTGCCCCCGTGGGGCATCGTGATGGTGGTGGACCAGTTCTCGTCCCTGATGCTGGTGGTCTCCTCCACGGTCAGCCTCGCCGTGCTGGTGTACGCCACCGGCCAGGGCATGGCCGACGGCGACCAGGACGCACCGCTCTCGATTTTCCACCCCACCTACCTGATCCTGGTGGCCGGGGTGTCCAACGCGTTCCTGTCCGGGGACCTCTTCAACCTCTACGTGGGGTTCGAGATCCTGCTGACGGCAAGCTACGTGCTGATGACGCTCGGAGGAACGGGCCCCCGCATCCGTGCCGGCGTGACCTACGTGGTGGTCTCCGTGGTGTCGTCCGTCCTATTCCTGATCGCCATCGCCATGATTTACGGGGCCACCGGAACCATCAACATGGCGGACCTGGCCATCAAGCTCGCAGACCTGGACTCCGGTACGCGGATGCTGCTGCACGTGATGCTGTTGGTGGCCTTCGGCATCAAGGCGGCCATCTTCCCGCTGTCCTTCTGGCTGCCTGACTCGTACCCCACCGCGCCGGCCCCCGTCACGGCCGTGTTCGCCGGCTTGCTGACCAAGGTGGGCGTTTACGCGATGGTGCGCACCGAGACGCTCCTCTTCCCGGGGGACTCGCTGAACACCCCGCTGATGGTGGCTGCACTGCTGACCATGGTGGTGGGAATCCTGGGTGCCCTGGCTCAGAGCGATATCAAGCGTCTGCTCTCATTCACCCTGGTGAGCCACATCGGCTACATGGTGTTCGGGCTTGCCATGTCCTCCGTGGCAGGGCTCGGCGCGGCGGTGTTCTACGTGGCCCACCACATCACCATCCAGACCAGCCTGTTCCTGGTCACGGGCCTGATCGAACGCCGCGGCGGAAGCTCGTCGATCGACCGGGTGGCCGGCCTGGCCAAGCTGTCCCCGATCCTGGCCCTGCTGTTCTTCATACCCGCCATGAACCTGGCCGGAATCCCGCCGTTCTCCGGCTTCCTGGGCAAGCTCGGGCTGCTGCAGGCCGGCGTGCAGCTCGGCACCCCGCTGGCCTACGCCCTGGTGGTCGGAGGCGTCGTGACCAGCCTGCTGACGCTCCTTGCCGTCGCCCGCGTGTGGAACCGCGCATTCTGGCGCAAGCCCGAGGACGCAGAGAACCCCGACCCCGTGCTGCTGGCGGCCCCCGAGGACTCCGACACCGGCGACCGGGCGGGCAAACGCAACGTCACGCTCTTGCCGCGGACCATGGTGGGATCAACCCTGGGGCTCGTTGCCTTCGGCGTGGCGCTCACCGTCTTCGCCGGGCCGCTCTTCAGGGTGGCGGACCAGTCGGCCGTGGACATGCTGGACAGGTCCTCCTACATCCAGGCGGTGCTGGGCGAAAACGCTCCCGTGCCCCCGATCGCGCAGCCTGAACCTGCGGTCCCGCAGCCGGAAGGCCCGCAGCCGGAGGGCCAGAAATGAACCGCCGACGGATCTCTATCCGGCAGGAACTGCCCCTCCTCGTCTGGCTCGTGTTTGTCTGGTGTGCGCTGTGGCAGGACTTCAGCCCCGGAAACCTCCTGTTCGGCGCCCTCATCGCCGTGGTGGTGGCGCGGTTGTTCTACCTGCCCCCGGTGGAACTGGGCGGCCGGTTCAGCATTGTGCGTGCCGTCCCGTTTGCCATCGTCTTCCTTGGCAAGGTGGTGGCCGCCAGCTGCCAGGTGCTGTACCTGGCAGTGGCCCGCGGCCCCAAGGTGACCAACGCCGTCGTCGCCGTCCAGCTCCGCAGCCATTCGGACCTGATGGTCACTGCCACCGGCCACGTCATCTCGCTGATTCCCGGCTCACTGGTGGTGGAGGTGGACCGCTCCACGTCCACGCTCTACATCCACGGGCTGAACGTGCGGAGCGGGGAGGACATCGTGAGCCTGCGCAAGGAAGTCCGGGATGCCGAGGCAGCACTGATCAGGATCATGGGCACGCGTGAAGAACTGGCCGCACTGAAACAGGAGGTGGGCGCATGATGGAAGTCGTCCTGACCGTAACGGCCGTGATCCTGTCACTGGCGGCAGCGGGCGCCATTGTCCGGATCGCCATCGGCCCGTCGCTGTTGGACCGGGTGCTGGCCTCGGACGTGCTGCTGGCCATCATCGGGGCCACGCTCTGCATCGACATGGCCGTGAACCGGCACCTGAACAACCTGATGCTGCTGGTGGCGCTGTCCATCATCGGGTTCATCGGGTCCGTCACGGTGGCGCGCTTCGTGGCCGACCGGCGGGAGCACCCCAATGAATCCTGAACCATCCGCCGTCGACACCATCATTGACGCAGTCTCGGCCGTTTTTATGGTGGTGGGCGCCGTGATGTCCCTCGGCGCGGCCATTGGCCTGTTGCGCTTCCCCGACCTGATGAGCAGGATGCACGCCGCCACCAAGCCGCAGGTGCTGGGCCTATTCCTGCTGCTGGCTTCGGTTGGCCTGCAGCTGCGGACCTGGTGGGTGTGGCCCGTGCTGTTCGTGGCGTGGATCTTCCAGGTCCTCACCGTTCCCGTGTCCGCGCACATGGTGGGCCGGGCCGGCTACCGCACCAAGCACCTGCACAGGGAGCTGCTGACGACGGACGAGCTGGAGGCCGTGGTGCAGAAGGCAGCGGACAAGAAAACCGCCGATAGGCAGGACCCGGGCAGGCAGGACTCAGGCAGGCAGGACCCGGACAAACGCGCAGCGCACGACGACGGTCCCGCCGATGACGGCGCCCCAGCCTAGGGGGACCCCGTAGGAAGGTTGGGGCCTAGACGATGTCCTGGCTCTTGGCGAAGCGGGTGATGGCACGCTGCGTGCCCCGGTTGGCCAGGACCTGGATGATGGCGCTGACAGCCGCGGAGATCAGCGCAAAGGTCAGGGCGCTGCGCAGGGTGGTGGGGACGTCGTTCTTGTCGCCCTTGGGGGGCTTGCGGCCGGTGACCTTTTCCCAGACGACGTCAACGGCCTTCGTGCCGGCGAATCCGGCCAGCAGGCTCACTCCGGTTCCAAGCAGCTTGATGAAAAAACTCATTCCAGTACCCCTTACAGGTGGGAGACGGCGGAAACAGGGCTTCCCCTAGCCTAGCCGCATCAGCCCGCCCCCATCACCGCGCATTGTGACAGTCGGCCCCGGGATTTCGCGGGCCTGCGGGTGTAAACTGAGCCACGCCCATAAGGGCGAATTAATACGACAGGGGAGCGTCGCCGTCGGGGTCACTGGAGCAGTCCAGGAACCGGAGGCGGGCGCTGAGAGTGCGGGCAGCCGCAGACCCTCGAACCTGATCCGGTTAGTACCGGCGCAAGGGAGTCGAGTTCTCAGAGTGTCCGGCAGCAGGCGGCGGAAGCCGCGGCCCTGGCCGGGAAACACTCTCCCCTCCTGTACCTCAGGAGGACGACATGACTGATATTTCTGCAAAGCAGGCGTTGCCGCACAGCAAGTACACCTGGCGCGTGGTGGACATTGTGGTGGCTGCGTTGATCGCAGTGGCCGGCGGCGTCATTTTCTGGGCCTGGTCCCAGGGGGCCGCCGCCGTTTCGCCGGCCATGAACGCCGTTTACCCGCCCCTGACCGGCCTCATCGCCGGCGGCTGGATGATTCCCGCCGTCCTGGGCATGCTGATCATCCGCAAGCCCGGAGCCGCCCTGTTCTGTGAAACGGTGGCTGCCACCGGCGAGCTGATCATGGGCTCGCAGTACGGCGCCTCGGTGCTGTTCTCCGGCTTCGTGCAGGGGCTCGGCGCCGAAATCATCTTCGCGGTGTTCGTTTACAAGAAGTTCAACCTGCCCGTTTCGTTGCTGGCCGGTGCCGGTGCAGGCCTCTTCTGCGGCCTGAACGACTCGTTCGCTCCGTGGGGCTGGAACATCGCCTACGCTGCCGGCGACAAGCTCGCTTACATCATTTTCACCGCCATTTCCGGCGCCATCATTGCCGGTGCGCTGTCCTGGGTCGCCACCCGCGGCCTGGCCCGGACCGGTGTGCTCAGCTCCTTTGCCTCCCGCAAGGCAGCAACGGAGCCCGTCTTCTCCTGACGAACGCACCCCGCTCATGACATCTTCGGACAACGTCCGCCCGGCAGCGGTCACGGCACGCGGCTGGGGCTGGCGGCACGCCGGCCGGTCCCGGCCCGCCGTCCGCGGCCTGGACCTGGACATTCAGCCGGGCGAACGCGTGCTGCTGCTGGGCCCCTCCGGCGCCGGCAAATCGACGCTGCTGCACGCCCTCGCCGGCGTGCTCGGCGACAGCGACGCCGGCGCCCACCACGAGGGCGTGCCGGACGCCGACGACTCAGACGAGACGGGCACCCTCCTGATCGACGGCGCCCCGCCGCGTGCACAGCGCGGCCGCGCCGGCCTGATGCAGCAGGACCCCGAGACGCAGGTGGTCCTTTCCCGCGTGGGGGACGACGTCGCCTTCGGCGCCGAGAACCTTGCCGTGCCTCGTGCGGACATCTGGACACGCGTGGGAGAAGCGCTCGACGACGTCGGGCTGGCCCGCCTGCCGCTGGACCACCCGACGTCGGCCCTTTCCGGCGGACAGAAGCAGCGCCTGGCGCTCGCCGGCATCCTTGCCATGCGCCCGGGACTGCTGCTCCTCGACGAGCCCACCGCCAACCTTGACCCCGCAGGGGTCCTGGAGGTCCGGGACGCCGTGGGCCGGTGCTTGGACAAGACCGGGGCAACGCTGGTGGTGGTGGAACACCGGGTGGGCGTGTGGAAAGACCTGGTGGACCGGATCGTGGTGCTGCAGCCGGGTTCGGCCACGGATTCCGCAGTGCTCCTGGACGGGCCGCCGGACCAGGTCCTGGCAGAAGCCCGGGACATGCTCGTTGCCGCCGGCGTCTGGGTGCCCGGGTACGTGCCCGCCACCCGGGCACGGTCCGGTGCCGCACTGGTGGGTGCCGCGGGAGCGCACGGTGCGGGAGTGAACGGCGCGGGAGTGCCGGCGGCCGCGGGTGTGCCCGGTAACGGGAACCTCCTGCTGGCCGCGGAGCGCCTAGCCGTTTCCCGCGAACGTCCACGCCGGCGCCGGTTCAAGGCGGTTCCGCCGGTACCGGTGCAATCCGGCATTACGGCGCAGGTCCGGGCCGGGCAGGCGCTGACCATCACGGGCCCGAACGGATCCGGCAAGTCCACGTTTGCCCTGACCCTCGCCGGGCTGTTGCGCCCGGTGGCCGGCAACGTTTCCGCCACGGTGGACCTCAGCGAAGGCGCCGGCATTGACCCGTACAAGTGGAAGGCGGAGCAGCTGATCGCGCGGATCGGTACCGTGTTCCAGGAACCGGAGCATCAGTTCGTCACCGGCCGGGTGCTGGACGAGCTGATGTTCGGTCCGCGGCATCTTGGCCATGGCGAGGAACGCGTGGATGAACTCCTGGAGCGCCTCCGGCTGACCAAGCTCGTGGACGCGAACCCCTACACTCTCTCGGGTGGCGAGAAGCGCAGGCTGTCCGTGGCCACCGTGCTGGCCGCCCATCCCCGGGTGCTGATCCTGGACGAGCCCACCTTCGGCCAGGACGCCAACACCTGGGCGGAGCTGGCGTCCTTCCTGTCGGAACTGCTCGACGCCGGCACCGCCGTGGTGTCCGTGACCCACGACCAGGAGTTCAGCGACGTCCTGGGCGGCACCGAGCTGAAACTGGGTGCGCCCGAACTCAAATTCGCCGGGCAGGAACCGGGCCTGCGCAACCCGGAGGTGGCAGCACCGTGAGGGACGCCTTGACCCTAACCGCGAACCACGCCCTGCTCACGCGGGCCAATCCGCTGGCCAAGTTCGCCGTCGTCATGCTGATGACCGTGGTGCTGGCGCTGTCCATCGACTGGGTGTCCGCCTCCGTGGCCCTGGCTTTCGAACTGCTGCTCTTCCCGCTGGCCGGACTGACCGTCGCGTTGCTCTGGCAGCGCGGCTGGCCGCTGATCCTGGCGGCGGCGCTGGGCGGCTGGAGCACCTCGATCCTGGCGCCGGACACTGGAAGGATCCTGCTCGACGTCGGCATCTGGTCCATCAGCGAAGGCTCGCTGGAGCTGGGGCTGGGTTTCCTGCTGCGGGGAGTGGCGATCGCCCTGCCCGCGGTGCTGCTGATGAGCTGCACGGATCCCACGGACCTGGCGGACGCCCTCGCCCAGAAGGCCAGGCTGCCGCACAGGTTCGTGCTGGGCACTCTGGCCGCCATGCGGCTCGTGGGCCTGATGGCTGAGGAATGGCAGACCATCGGCATGGCCCGGCGCGCCCGCGGCGTGGGCTCGCACGGAAGCCCGGTGCAGCGGCTCCGGGCAACGCTGGGGCAGAGCTTCGGACTCTTGGTCCAGGCCGTCCGCCGGGCGTCCCGGCTCGCCGTCACGATGGAGGCGCGGGGGTTCGGCGGTGCGCAGCGGACGTGGGCGCGGGAGTCCACGTACAGCACCCTGGACGTCTGGGTGGTCCTCGGCGGGCTGTTGATTGCGGCCGCGGCCGTATGGGCGGCCGTCAGCGCGGGAACCTGGAACATGGTGTTTCTCGAGCAGAAATAGGCCACACGTCACCGACATATCGCACGAAGTGGATATTCTGTGACTTCAACTGCAGTTTCCGGCGTTTCGCGCCGCTTAATAGCTCATGGGTGATATTTTCGTCTTATGACTCAAGAGACTGCTGAACACGTAGGCCTGCTGCTCCGCGATGCCCGCACCGAGAAGGGCTGGACCCAGGGGCAGCTTGCCGGCGAGCTGGGCACCAGCCAGAGCGCCATCGCCCGGATGGAGCAGGGCAAGCAGAACCTCAGCCTCAAGATGATCCAGCGGCTCGAAGCAATTGTGGGACGCAGCATCGTCAAGGTGGGACGGCCGCAGATGACGCACCTCCGGGTGGAAGGCGGCCGCACGCTGTCCGGGTCGGTGGACGTGAACAGCAGCAAGAACGCCGGCGTGGCCCTTCTCTGCGCGAGCCTCATCAACCGCGGCACCACCACGCTGCGCCGGCTGGCCCGGATCGAGGAAGTGAACCGGATCGTGGAGGTCCTCACCAGCATCGGCGTCGAATGCACCTGGCTCAATGCCAACGATCTGCAGATCCGCCGCCCCGCCGTCCTGGACCTCGGCTCCATGGACGTGGAGGCGGCCCGCCGCACCCGCAGCGTGATCATGCTGCTGGGGCCGCTCCTGGACGAATCCGCCGAGTACCGGCTTCCGTACGCGGGCGGCTGCGACCTGGGCACCCGCACCGTGGAGCCGCACATGCAGGCCCTGCGCCAGTTCGGCCTGTCGGTGGAAGCGACGTCCGGCTTCTATTCCGTGCAGGCACCTCCGGCCGACGGCGACAACCGCACCTTCGTGCTGAGCGAACGCGGTGACACGGTCACCGAAAACGCCATCATGGCGGCCGCCCACCGCCGCGGCACCACGGTGATCCGCAACGCCAGCCCCAATTACATGGTCCAGGACCTCTGCTTCTACCTGCAGGGCCTGGGAGTGGAGATCGACGGCGTGGGGACCACTACGCTGAAGATCTCGGGGCAGCCGTCCATCGACGTCGACATCGAATACTTCCCGTCCGAGGACCCCATCGAGGCGATGAGCCTGATCACCGCCGGCATCGTGACCAACTCCGAGGTCACCATCCGCCGGGTTCCCATCGAATTCATGGAGATCGAGCTCGCCACCCTGGAGCAGATGGGCCAGGAACTGGAGATCTCCGGGGAGTACTTTGCCCGCAACGGCCGCACCCGGCTGGTGGACGTCACCACGAAGCCTTCCGCGCTGCATGCCCCCACGGACAAGATCCACCCCATGCCGTTTCCCGGCCTGAACATCGACAACCTGCCGTTCTTCGCCGTCATTGCCGGCAACGCGGAAGGCCAGACCATGATCCACGACTGGGTCTACGAGAACCGCGCCATCTACCTGACCGAGTTGAACAAGCTGGGAGCCCGCGTCCAGCTCCTGGATCCGCACCGGATCTACGTGAACGGACCCACGCGGTGGCGCGCAGCCGAAGTGGGCTGCCCGCCGGCCCTCCGCCCGGCCGCGTGCATCCTGCTGGCCATGCTGGCCGCCCGCGGGGTTTCGGAGCTGCGCAACATCTACGTGATTGAGCGCGGGTACGAGGACCTGGCCGAGCGCCTCAACACCATCGGCGCGAAGATCGAGTACTTCCAGGACTAAACGACGGCTATGTGACGGCGCCTGTCTAACCGCCCGCCACGGGGGCACAATGTATGCATGCGAACTTTCGGGGTTGAGGAAGAGCTGCTGATTGTGGACCCCGTGACCGGGGAGCCGCTGGCGCTGGCGGACGCCCTCCTGACAGGGCGGAAGCTCGCTGCCGACGACGCTCCGGACAAACCGCGGATTCCGGACCCGCACGATCCAGCCCGTAACGACAGCGACACCGGGCTGACTGCCGAGCTGAAACTTGAGCAGATCGAGACGCAGACGCGCCCGTGCCTGGACTATGAGGAGCTGCTGCTGCAGATCCGCCAGGGGCGTGCCCTGGCGGACAGCGCCGCGAAGAAACACAATGCCCGCGTGGCAGCGCTGGCAACATCGCCCATTGCCTCCACAACGCACACCACGCCGAACCCCCGCTATGCCACCATGCAGGAGCGCTTCGGCCTCACCGTCCATGAGCAGCTGACCTGCGGTTTCCACGTCCACACTTTCGTCGAATCGGCTGAGGAAGGCGTCGCCGTCATCGACCGGATCCGGGACAAGCTGGCGGTTCTCACGGCGCTCAGCGCGAACTCGCCGTACTGGAACGGCGTTGAGACCGGTTTCGAAAGCTACCGCACGCAGGCGTGGAACCGCTGGCCGACGTCGGGCCCGTCCCAGATCTTCGGGACCCACTCCATGTACCGCCGCGTGGTCACCCGGCTGCTCGACAGCGGCGTGCTGCTGGATGAAGGCATGATCTATTTCGACGCGCGGCTCTCCCGGAACCACCCCACCGTGGAAGTCCGGGTGGCAGACGTCTGCCTGCATGCCGAGGACGCGGCCCTGATCGCCGTCCTTGTGCGCGGTCTGGTGGAATCGGCCAGCAGGGAATGGCGGGCCGGTGTGGACCCGGCCCCCGTACCCACAGTGCTCCTCAGGATGGCGGCGTGGCAGGCCAGCAATTGCGGGCTTCGGGGAGACCTGCTCGATTTCGGCACGTTCCGCCCGGCACCGGCCGCTGAAGTAGTGGAGGCGCTGGTGGACTACGTGGCGCCCGTCCTGGCCGAACAGGGCGAGCTGGAATTGGCCCGCGAAGGCATGCGCAGGGTCCTGGACCGGGGCACGGGCTCGGAACAGCAGCGCCGTGCCATGCAGGAGGGCCTGGCGGCCAGCTCGGACGCAGCCGCCGGGCTGGCTGCCGTGGTGGCCCACGCGGTGGATGTCAGCATGCGCCCGGCTGAAGCCATCACCGCGCGCGAGCAGGCGCCGGTGCTGTTGCGCGTCCGCCAGTCCTGATCAGGTTCCTACTACCCCGGAGCGCGCCATGGAAACCGAATTCGCCACAGTCGCCGGCCATGATGTCACCACCATCACCTGTGTCTGCGGAAACACCGTCAGCGACGAGGGGCTGATCCAGGCCAACTCTGAAGGCATGCCCGTCCACCTTGGCGAGGGCACCCCCGTGCCGGAGGGACTCGCGGCATGGCCCGGGGATGAGGACCTTTACACGCTGTGCCCTGCCTGCGGCCGGGTCTACCACGACACCGTCATTGAAGAGACCGGAACCGCACCTGTGGCCTTCACGGTGGATGTGGCGGCCGGTCCCATCGCCGAAGCGATCCGCCTGCACTGGGAGCTCGACACCTAACTCATCGACAATCAAATTCCGCGGGAATAGCCTTGAACCGTCCGAGAATTACCCGACGACGAAGACGGGAAGGTACCCGAAATGGGAACCCAGGAGAATGTTGAACTGGTCCGGCGCGGATACGAGGCATTCAGTGCAGGCGATATGGCAACCCTTGGCGAAATGTTCGCGGAGCACGCAGTCTGGCACGTTGCCGGAGACGGCGTGCTGTCCGGAAAGAAGGAGGGACGCGACGCCATCCTGGCCTATTTCGGTGAGCTCGGAACGCGTTCCGGAGGCAACCTGAAGGTGACCGTTGAGGAGATCATCGGCGGGGAAACCAACACCGTTGCGGTCCAGCACAACCGAGCAGAGACCGGCGGCCGGTCCCTGGACCAGGACGGCGCAATCGCATTCCGGGTGGCTGACGGCAAGATTACCGAGGCGCGGGAGTTCTTCCAGGACACTGCGAAAGGCGACGCATTCTGGGGCTAGCCGGAGCTACTCCGAAATCCGACCCGGTACTTCTGCACCTTCGGCGCTGCGGCTGGCGATTCAGTCCGTCTGCCCCACCTGCCAGACGTTGTTATCCCGGCACGAGTCCGGCTTGGTCACTCGTACGTGGCAAGCGGCGAGGACGGATACGGCGGCGACGACGGCGTGGAGGTGCTTTGGGGCCCCGGCGCACTCGTGCTGGCCGGATCTGAGGCTCCGGCCGAACCGCAGCCCGATACTGCGGTGGCCGCGGCTGCCAGCATCAGAAGCACCGCGGCTGCCCGGGCACGGGCTTGGGCGCGGTTCCGGGACAGCCCGGCATCACCATAAGCAATGTCACCAAAGAAGGGCATGCCTTCATCATGGCACTGCAGACACGGCGGTCACAGAAGCCCCGGGTCAGATCTGCTTGAGCGCCTGCTCCAGGTCGCGGATGAGGTCCTCGACATCCTCGAGCCCAACCGACAACCGGACCACACCGTCGCTGAGCCCGATGGCCGCTCGGCCTTCCGGCCCCATGGCGCGGTGCGTCGTGGTGGCCGGGTGGGTGATGAGCGACTTGGCATCGCCCAGGTTGTTGGAGATGTCGATGATCCGCAGCGCGTCCAGCAGCGCAAAGGCCGCCTCCTTCGCCGTGCGGCCCGCCGACGGCGAGAGCTCCAGCGTGAGCACGGTGCCGCCGGCCTTCATCTGCTTGGCGGCCAGCTCGTACTGCGGGTGCGACTTCAGCAGCGGGTATTTGACCCAGCTGACAGCCGGCTGCTCCTCCAGCCATCCGGCCAGGCGAAGCGCGGAGGCGGAGGAGTGGTTGACGCGCAGGGCCATGGTCTCCAGGCCCTTGGTCAGCACCCAGGCGTTGAATGCGGACAGTGCAGGCCCGGTGTGGCGCATGAGCTGCTTGACCGGGCCGTCTATGAACTCCTTGGTGCCGAGGATGGCGCCGCCGAGCACCCGTCCCTGGCCGTCGATGTGCTTGGTGCCGGAGTACACAATCACGTCCGCGCCGAGCTCGCCGCAGCGCTGCAGCAGGGGAGTGGCAAAGACGTTGTCGACGACGACCGTCGCCCCGGCCGAGTGGGCCAGTTCGCTGACCGCGGCGATGTCCACGATCTCCTGCATCGGGTTCGACGGCGACTCGAAGAAGACCGCCGTCGTCGGCTCCGCCAACGCGGCCCGCCATTGCTCCAGGTCCGGGCCGTCCACGAACACCGTTTCCACGCCCCAGCGGGGCAGGATCTCATTCAGGATCACAAAGCAGGAGCCGAACAGCGAGCGGGCAGCCACCACGCGGTCGCCCGCGGCCAGCAGCGCACCGAGGGCAGTGAAGACGGCGGACATGCCCGACGCCGTCGCAAAGCACGCCTCCGTGCCCTCGAGCAGCCGGAGCCGCTCCTGGAACGTCGCCACCGACGGGTTGCCGTAGCGGGAGTACACGAACCGTTCGTCTTCGCCCGTGAAGGCGCGTTCGGCGGCTGCCGCGGATTCATACACGAAGCCGGAGTTGAGGAAGATCGGCTCAGCCGTCTCCTGGAAGTTGGTGCGGTCAAGGCCGCCGCGGACAGCCTGGGTGTCGGGGTTCCAGCCGGCGGCGTCGGGATTGAAAGTCACTTAGTTCTTTCCGAGGTTGGTGGGTAGTCCGCGGTTCTTCCAGCCGTTGACGGTGCGCTCGCCATAACGGTCCGGTTCGCCTTCAAAGCCTTCGAGGACGTTGTAGGCCGTGAAGCCGGCCTGCGTGGCGGCGATTGCCGCGGCGACCGAGCGGACGCCGGAACGGCAGAGGAACACCAGTTCGACGCCGGTGTCCTCCGGTGCCTGCTGCTTCAGCTGGCGAATGAAATCCGGGTTGGGGATGCCGCCGGGGAAGGTCCACTGGATGAAGAGGGGATCGTTTTCGGTGGCTTTCGTGTCCGGGATGCCGATGTGGGCCCACTCGCCTTCGGTGCGGACATCCACCAGGACTGCGCCCTGTTCCAGCTTGGCCCAGGCGTCCTGGGGGCTCAGGTCTCCGGCGTAGCTCATGCGTGGCCCTCGAAACCCTCGCCGGGGAAGTCGAGGTCAAACTCAAGTTCGTCCACGGCGGTTGCCACCGCGGCGTCCGAGCTGGCGATGGCTGCGGGCAGGACCACGGCCTGCGCCACGATCACGCTGGTGCCGTTGAACGTGGCCGCCGGGCTCCCGTGCAAAACATAACCATCGGCCAGCGCTGCGGAGATGCGCTCGCAGAAGGAGCGGTCATCGGGGCCGGTGATGAGCCGGTAGGCCAGCTTTTCCTGGGGCAGGTCCTGGGCCGGTAGTTCCTGGCCGGCGGCGGCCGGAGCCAGTGGGGCGGGTGCGTCAGACACGACGGATCTCCTTCTCTCACGCTTGCAGCTCGAATGGGTCGATATGCCGAGTATTCACCTGAGGCACCCCGCCGTGGAAGGAGGGTTGCCGACCGGCCAGTCAGGGCTTGGCACCGGTTCTCATTACTCCCCAAAAACGTAACACTTACGACGGCGGCCTGCACCGCCGTCGTCGTCATCTTCCGTAACGGGACACGGCTGAAAGCGGCGCTGCGCCCTGTTTCCAGTGACCCGTGCGTGACCCCATCTTGCGGTTACAAAAGACCCTGCCGGGAGGATAATGACGGGAGATGAACCGCTGTAACGCCGGATGAAATCAGGCAGCCGTGAATGGATCGAACGGGAATACAGTCAGTCCCATGCTGCACTTCGGTTGGTTTGTGGGTCACGGCTTCGGCGTCCAGGGCTGGGGCACGCCAGGCTACGGCATCGGCTACGACTGGAAAAAGCCCGCCCTGTACCAGCATGCCGTGCGCGAATTCGAGCGGGCCGGGCTGGACCTGTTCATCATCGAAGACTCCCTCACGGTGCCGGACACCTACGGCGGCAGCGCCGAGGTGTCGCTGGCGCAGGCGTCGTTCGCGCCCAAGCACGATCCGCTGGCACTGGTGCCGTACCTGCTCTCCGCCACGGAACACCTGGGCATTGTTCCAACAGTCAGCGCCTCCTTCTACCCGCCGTTCACCGCGGCGCGGCTGCTGGCCACGCTGCAGCATTTCTCCAACGGCCAGGTGGGCTGGAACGTGGTGACCTCCGGCAGCGACCTGGCCGCGCAGAACTACGGCCTGGACCAGCAGATCGAGCACGACCTCCGCTACGAGAAAGCAGAGGAATTCGTGGACGTGGTGCGCAAGCTCTGGCGCAGCTGGGAGCCGGACGCCATTGTGGAGGACGCGGACGCCGGTATCTTCGCGGACCACACGAAGGTCCACCCCATCAACCACGACGGCGAGTTCTTCAAGGTCCGCGGACCGCTGAACACCGCGCCGCTACCCGAGGAACCGGTGCTGGTGCAGGCCGGGGCATCCCCGCGCGGTAAGGCGTTCGCGGGTGCCAACACGGACGTCGCCATCGCGCTGGCCAGGGGTGCGGACGGCATGAAGGCCTACCGGGACTCGATCCGGGCCGAGGCGGCAGCGGCAGGGAGGAACCCCGACGACGTCAAGGTGCTGTTCGTCCTCAAGCCCACCGTGGTTGGGTCCCGGGCAGAAGCGGACGAACTCCGGGAGCAGCGGCGCCGGCTCACGCAGCGCGACATCGACAGCCAGCTGAACTCCATCTCCTATCTCTCCGTCATCGACTTCAAACAGTTCGACCTCGACGCCCCGCTCCCTGAACTCACCACGAACAGCAACCAGGGCACCCTGGATCACTTCACCAAAGCCGGTCCGCCCGGCTCCACGCTGCGCCAGCTCCTGCAGGCGCGCAGCGGCGGCGCCGGGGACAGCATCATCGGCACCGCCGAGGACATTGCGGACTACCTCGAGGAGACAGGGGCCACGGTGGGCGGAGACGGGTTCCTGTTCTCCGGCTTCGTGGACCCGGCCACCGTTCACGGGGCGCTGGACCGCCTGGCGCCCGTGCTGCGGCGCCGCGGGCTGCTCCGGACAAGCTACGGCGACGGCGGCTTCCGCCGGAACCTGCTGGACTTCTAGTCCGATGGGCAACGGCAGCGGCAACTTCCTGATCGGTACGGCGCACCTGCGTGCCAGGGACATCGCCGAGGCCGCGGCTGACCCGGCCGTGAAGTTCGTCCTCAGCACGGACGCCCTGGAACTGATCGGGCGCTCGCGCGAGGTGGTGGAGCAGGCCATCGACTCCGGCCACCGCGTCTACGGCCTCAATACGCTGCTGGGCTCCGGGCGGGACACCGCTGTGGAAGAGAAGTCGATCCTTGCCTACCAGGTTCAGGTGGTGCGGTACCACAACAGCGGCGTGGGGGACCTGCTGGGCGCCGACGAGGTCAGGGCCGTGATCCTGGCGCGGCTGGTGGGCTTCAGCCGCGGCGGCTCCGGAGTCCGGCCGGAAACAGCCCGCTTCTACGCTGACATGCTCAACCGGGGTGTGGTCCCCGCCATCCCGCGCGAAGGATCCGTAGGTTCCGCCGACCTCACCCACCTGGCCGCAGTGGCCGCCGTCGCCATCGGGGAGGGCCAGGCTGTCAGCGCGGACGGGCAGCTGGTGACCGGCGGGCAGGCGCTGGCCGACGCCGGGCTGGCTCCGCTGGAACTGGCGCCCGGCGAGGCCCTGGCCCTGGTCAGCTCCAACTCCTATTCCATCGGTGTCGGCGCGCTGGTGCTGCACCGCATACTGCGGCTCGCCGATCTTGCCGACACGGCGCTCGCGCTGTCGCTTGAGGCGACGGCAAGGCATGACGGCGGGGGCAACCTCAGCCCGTTTTCGCCAGCGGTGCAGGCTGCCAAAGCCGTGCACGGTCAGGCGGTCACGGCGGCCCACGTGCTGGGGCTCCTGGAGGGCGGCTGGCTGGAGGACCACACCCGGGAGGTTTCCGTGCAGGACGCGCTGTCCTTCCGGGCGGCGCCCCAGACCCACGGTGCTGTCCGGTGGCAGGTCACTTCTCTGGAAGATGCCCTGGAGGTGGAGCTCAACGGCCGGGGCGACAACCCGCTCACCGACGTCGGCTCCGGGCGGATGGTGTCCGGCGGGAACTTCCAGCCCATGCAGCTGGCCCTGGCCTTCGAGGCGCTGCGCCTGGGACTGGCCCATCTGGGGATCAGCAGCGAACGCCGGATTGCCAAGCTTTACCCGCCGCAGCGCCGGATCCGCCAGCGGCACCTCGAGGCTGCCAGGAACGGAGCCACGCTGGAGCCCGAAGAACTGCCCGGGCTGCTCTGGTATTCGGCGGCCGGCCTGCTGTCCGAGCTTAAGGTCCTCGCGGCGCCGGCCACGCTGGGGGCGCCCACGCTCTCCGCGGACATCGAAGACCACTCCACCCTGGCGCCGCTGGCCCTCCAGCTGCTGGAGCGTTCCGTGGACGCCGCCGGGAAGTTGCTCGCGATCGAGGCTCTGACCGCCGCGTACCTGCTGGGCGGGGCGGAAGCCCGTGCGGTGCGGCCGCTCGGAAAGGGGACTGCCGCCGTCGTCGCCCGTCTGTCCGGCCTCCTGGCCCGGCATCTGCCGGCGGCAGCGCTCGTAGAACAGGCATCCGTAGAACTGGACGGCTTCCTAGGCACCGGCTTCCTGGCCGCCGCATTCGACGGCGGCCCCGCCGGCAGCACGGAAAGGCAACGATGAGCATCATGACAGGCAGGCACGCGGTTCAGGCTGCTGATGTTGCGGCGGACGCCGCAGCTGTCCTGGCGCAGGTGGGAAACACGCCGCTGGTGCCGCTGGATGTCCTCTCCAAAGGCCTCGGCAGCACGGTGTACGTCAAGCTCGAATCGGATAACCCGGGCGGCTCCATCAAGGACCGGACGGCACTGAGCATGGTCCGCGCGGCTGAGCGCAGCGGTGAGCTCCGGCCGGGGGCAACCATCGTGGAGAGCACCTCGGGGAACACCGGGATCGGGCTGGCGCTGATCGGTGCATTGACCGGGCACCCTGTGGTGGTGGTCACCGGGGACACCATCTCATCCGAGAAACTCGCCGCGCTGCACCGTTACGGCGCCAGGGTGGTGGTGACGGACTGGGCCGCGCCGTCGGAGTCGCCGGAGAACGCACGGGCCGTTGCAGCGCGGATCACCGCCGAGAACCCGGGCGCCTGGCGGCCCCAGCAGTTCGACAACCCGGCAAACCCGCGGGCCCACTACGAAGGGACCGCGCCGGAGATCTGGCAGCAGACGGCCGGGAAAGTGACCCATTTCGTGGCCGGAATCGGCACGGGCGGAACCATCAGCGGCAACGGCCGGTACCTGAAGGAAAAGACCGGCGGCCACGTCGAGGTGATCGCCGCGGATCCCGTTGGTTCGGTGTACAGCGGGGGCCATCCCGGGGAGATCCTGGTGGACGGCGTGGGGAACTCCTGGCCGGAAGCCGAATGGCCCAAAATCTTCGACCGCAGCGTCGTGGACCGCTTCCTCCGCGTTCCGAACAACGAGGTGTACACCACGGAGCACCGGCTGCTGAACGAAGAGGGCCTGTCCCTCGGGCCCTCCTCCGGGCTTGCCGTGGCCGCCGCCCTGAGGGTGGCGCGCGCCGCGCCGCATGGCTCGGTGGTGGTGGCAATAGCGCCCGACGCCGGCAGCAACTATTTGAGCAAGGCTTTCAACCCGGTGTGGCTGGCAGATAACCACATCCATCTGGCAGCGGAATTCGTGGAGGAATAGGCCGCGTGCTTAGCATTACGACTCGGATACAGCTACAGACAGACAGACCGGTCTCGTTGTACGCTTTTGAAACGTTCGTGGTTCCCGCATCCGCGAATCGGCATGCGGTGTTTTCAAGGACGGGTCCCGGGCTCAGCCGGGACCAGCACTTATAAAGGAATAAACCATGTCAATGGATGAGACTTCTTTTCCAGCATTGACCGATGGGGAAACGACTGCGTACCGGGGACCCCAGTCGATCCCGCCTTCGGACGTGAGTGACCCGACGATCCGTGGCCAGGCGTGGAACATCATCGAGTCTGTACTGGATGACGCCACTCCGCAGAGCGAGTGGGCGCGCGAACAGTTGCGCAGCCGGATGGAATCGAACCCGGGGAATCCCGAACGCGCCCTCCTGGAACATTTGATGGCCACGCGGAGCATCACGGGCCAGGATTCGGACGACTCTGAGGCCAACCTGCCCAGCCCTGACCTGCCCGTGCCCGATGAGGACTACGGCGCTACAGTGCTGTTCACCCGCCGGAGCAGGCGCCGCATAGAGGCCATTCTCGGTGACAGGATGCTCCTCACCGCGTTCCAGCCCATCCACGAACTTTCCACCCGTGACGTCATCGGTGTTG
Source organism: Arthrobacter sp. GW460-12-1-14-TSB2 (assembly GCF_059423525.1). Lineage (NCBI taxonomy): Bacteria > Bacillati > Actinomycetota > Actinomycetes > Micrococcales > Micrococcaceae > Arthrobacter > Arthrobacter sp. GW460-12-1-14-TSB2. The sequence goes on along the minus strand of NZ_JBWKYC010000028.1, from coordinate 16,078 downwards.
AGGCACTGACACGGTTTGTCAGCGACGACGGCGCCAGCGCGGATCACTGGTTCAACGAGGCAGCGGCCGTGGGCCTCGGGCCCGACCTTGAATTTGCCGCGCTGCAGGCAGCCCTGGTGGCCGCAGAGCAGTTGCCGGAGAACGTCTACGTGGCGCTCAACCTCTCACCGGCCACCTGCCTTGACCCGCGGCTCCGGGCGTTCGTGGAGCACTCCCGGCTGGCAATGGACCGGCTCGTCATTGAGCTGACAGAGCGGCTGGCCGAGGACGAATACGATCCTGTCGTTACGGCACTTGCACCGCTCCGGCTACGCGGACTCCGGGTGGCTGTTGACGGCGCCGGCGCGGGTTTCGGCTCGATGAGCCAGGTCAAGCACCTCAGCCCGGACATCATCAAGCTCGACCGCAACCTCATTGCGGGAATCGACCATGCGGCGGGCCAGAAAACCCTGGGCGCAGCCATGGTGGAGTTTGCCCGGCAGATCGGCGCGGACCTGGTTGCGGAAGGGATCGAAACCCAGGCCGAGCTGACCGCGGTCATGGACCTGGGGATGGCCTTCGGGCAGGGGTACCTCCTGGGCCGCCCATCGGTGCAGCCGCTGGACTGGGCAGCCTGGCGGACCGCCGCCGACGAGGAAGCCTTCACCTCGGGGTCCGGCGGCCCGGCCAACTAGACGCTCTCGCAGTTCCTGCTGTTCATAACGGGACGCCCTGTCGCTTCCTGCTGCCTGGGCCGGGGCGCTCAGGAAATGAGCGAGCGTCGGTATAGTGCCCGCTATGGATGACAAAGCAACTCTGCACAGCTACCTGCGCACCCGGCGTGCGAACCTGCTCGCCAAACTCGACGGGCTGGACGAGTACGACGCGCGGAGGCCACTGACGCCCACAGGTACCAACCTGCTCGGCCTGGTCAAGCATGTGGCCAGCGTGGAACTCGGTTATTTCGGCGAGGTCTTCGGGCGGCCGGCACCGATGGACCTCCCGTGGCTTGACGACGATGCCGAGCCTGACGCCGACCTGTGGGCGCCCGCGGACGAGACCCGGGAGCAGATCATCGAGCTCCACCATTTTTCTGCCGCGCACAGTGACGCCACCATTGACGCGCTGCCGCTGGACGCGCCAGGGGTGGTTCCGTGGTGGCCGGAGGAGCGGAGGCACGTTTCCCTCCACCAGATCCTGGTGCACATGTGCGTGGAAACGGCGCACCACCTGGGCCACGCGGACATCCTCCGTGAGCTCATCGACGGTTCAGCAGGCCAGCGGCCCGGCGACCCCAACCTGACGACGCGCACTTCGGAGGAATGGGCAGCGCACTGCGCCCGCATCGACGCGGCAGCCCGCGCGGCCGCAGACCAGGTGAGAGAGCGTCCGGGGGAAGGCGACGAAAGGTGAGAGAGCGTTCGGGGGGTGGGAGCTCTACTCGATCGTGGCGAACAGCTCGTTGAGTTCGTCGGTCAGCTGCTTCCGCAGGGCGGGTGTGCCGATTTCCTTGCCGTCGATGTGGTTCACGGGGGCCAGCAGCCGGATGCTGGAAATAAGCCACACTGCGTCGGCGTCGAAGAGGTCTCGCGGTTCCAGCGGACCGTAGCCGAGCTCCCAGCCCGCGGCCTTGGCGGCGGCAAAGAGCGCGCCCTGCGACGTGCCCGGCAGGATGCCGCTGTCCAGCTGTGGTGTGATGAGGCGGCGCACCGTGCGGGTGCCGCCGGCGCCGTCGTCGGACGTGTCAAGGTGAGCCAGCAACACGGTGGACGTGGGGCCTTCAAGGACGCGGCCGTCGGACGACGTGAAGATGACGTCGTCCGCTCCCTGGTTGTGGGCGTGGCGTAGGGCCGCCATGTTCACCGCGTAAGAGAGCGTCTTGGCGCCGAGCAGCAGCCAAGGTGCCCGTTCGCCCACTTCGCTGTCGTAGCCGCGGTCCAGGAGGATGACGTCGATCCCGGTTTCGCGCTGCCTCCGGCCTGCCGCCGGGACCGCCGAAGCCTGAACCCAGCACGTGGGGGCTGCTCCGCCCTCGGCGCCGCGGGTGCAGATCAGCTTCACCACCGTCTCGTCCTCCGCCGGAGTGGTGGCGGGATGCTGGGAGCGGTATTCGGCCACCGCCGTCGCGATGGCCCGGCGCCAGGTGTCCTCGGCGGGGATGGCCAGCTCCAGCGCGCGCGCCGAACCCTGCAGCCGCCGCAGGTGGGCGTCGAGCTTGCGCGGGTTTCCGCCCACGGCCAGCATGGATTCAAACACACCGTCGCCCCGGGTGGCACCCTGGTCCGTGGCCATCAGCTGCGGCTGTGAAGCATCGGCAATCCGGCCGTCGTCGAAGCGGGGATCAAGGAACACGAGAACGGTGGCCGGGGCAGCAGGAGTCATGCCTCAAGCTTATCCTCGGCCCTGGATGCCGGCCGCGGGATAGGCTGTGCTGGATGCCTTTCCGGAACCGGTCCGGCGGGGGAATAACCGTGGGAGTCTGTCTGTGTTGTGGCCGTTTCCGCTGGTGGGCACCGCGCCTTACTGGCTCGTGCTGGCGTTGAGCATTGTTGACCTGATAATCCGGGTGCTGGCGCTGGGCATCATTCCTGGCAACCGCCGCCCTACCACGGCCATGGCCTGGCTGCTGGGGATCTTCTTCGTGCCCGCTCTCGGCCTGATCCTGTTCCTGCTGTTCGGAAACTTCAAACTCTCCCGCAAGCGCCGGGCCCAGCAGGATGCCGTGAACAAGCGGGTCCGCGCCGGGACGTCCCAGCTGGCCGCCGTCGAAAGCGAGTACGACGGCCCGGAATGGGTGGCCTCGGCAGCCGAACTGAACAAGACCCTCGGTTCACTGCCCATGGTGGACGGCAACAGCGTGGAGCTGCTGCCCGGGTACCCCGACTCCATCAAGGCCATGGCCGCCGCCGTCCGTGAGGCCAAAGAGTTCGTCAACGCCGAGTTCTACATCATGAGCACGGACCACATCACTGACGACCTTTTCACGGCCCTGGAAGAGGCGGCGGAGCGCGGGGTCCAGGTCCGTGTGCTGTTCGACCACCTCGGCACCCTGCGGATCAAGGGCTATCGGAAGCTCATCAGACGCCTCAAGGCAAGCAAGATCCAGTGGCGGCCCATGCTCCCGCTGAATCCCGTCCACGGCCAGTGGCGCCGTCCCGACCTGCGCAACCACCGCAAAATCATGGTGATCGACGGCGAAATCGCCTTCACGGGCTCGCAGAACCTGATCGAGCCCTCCTACAACAACCCCCGGCACCGCAAAGTGGGACGCGAATGGGTGGAGCTCATGGCCTGCCTGCGCGGACCGATTGTCACCACACTCAACGTGGTCTTCGCCACCGACTGGCTCAGCGAGACGGACGAGTCCCTGGAGGACCAGCTGGCCCACCGGCCGGAGTCGGCCCCGGGCGCCGTGACCGCCCAGGCCGTGCCCAGCGGCCCCGGCTTCATCACCGAGAACAACCTGCGACTCTTCAACACCCTCATCTACTCCGCCCAGCACAAGATCTCCATCTGCAGTCCGTACTTCGTCCCGGACGATTCGCTGCTTTATGCGGTGACGACGGCGGCGCAGCGGGGCGTCGACGTCGAACTTTTCGTCTCGGAAAAGGGGGACCAGTTCCTGGTCCACCATGCACAGCAGTCGTACTACGAGGCGCTGCTGGAAGCGGGCGTCCGGATCTACCTGTACAAGGCACCGTTTGTGCTGCACGCCAAGCACTTCACCATTGACGACGAAGTGGCCGTCCTAGGGTCCAGCAACATGGACATGAGGTCCTTTTCGCTGAACCTGGAGGTTTCGGTGATGCTCCTGGGCGCCGACATCGTGGCCAAGATGCGCGCCGTGGAAGACACCTACCGGGGCATTTCCCGTGAGCTGACGCTCGAGGACTGGATGGAGCGGCCCATGGCCGTCAAGTACGTGGACAACGTCGCCCGGCTGACGGCCACCCTGCAGTAGCTCAGCCTGCCGCGGTCAGCCTTCCGGAAACTCCGCGCCAAGCGCAGAGAGGACTCCGTACGCCTTGGTGCGGATTTCGTCGTACTCCTCCTGCGGGGAGGAATCCGCCGTGATGGCACCGCCGACGCCGAGGCTCAGTTCCGAGCCGCCTGCACCATCCGGGCGGATCACCAGGGTCCGGATGGCCACCGCCGTATCCATCGCCCCGCTCAGCGAAAAATAGCCGATGGCGCCCGAATAGACCCCGCGCGGCGCCTCTTCCAAACGGTCCAGGATGGCCATGGTGCTGATCTTCGGCGCCCCCGTCATGGACCCTGCGGGGAAGCATGCGGCCACCGCTTCGGCGCGCGGCAGCCCGGGTTTCAGTTTCGCATCGATGGTACTGACCATCTGGTGGACCGTGGCATAGCTTTCGATGGCGCAGAGCCTGCTCACGGTGACTGATCCGGCTACGGCGAAGTGGCTCAGGTCGTTGCGGAGCAGGTCCACGATCATGATGTTCTCGGCCCGGTCCTTGGGCGAGGCCTCCAGCTGGCGCCGCAGCTCCTCGTCCCGCGCGGGTTCCGCGGCCCTCGGGCGGGTTCCCTTGATCGGCTCGGCGCGCATGGCGCCGTCGGCCGCTATCCGCAGGAAACGCTCCGGTGATGTGCTGGCCACCGTCAGCTCGCCGAACCGCAGGTAGCTGGCGAACGGCGCCGGGTTCTTCCGGCGCAGGGCAAGGTACGTCGCCCAGGCGTCCAGCCCCGGTCCGGCGGGATCGGCGGGAACGTCGGCGCTGACGGCGGTTGTGAGGCAGACCTCGTAGGTGTTCCCCTCGGCAATTTCATGCTGCGCGTCGGCGATCTTGACCTTGTATGCGGTTTCGGTGTCGCGGCCCGTGAACACCGGAGCGGGCTTGGTTCCGGTGCGGACGGCAGTCTCCATGGCGCCTCCGACGGTGCCGACCCCGACGGCGGTGCCTCCGACGGCGGTGCCTCCGAGAGGATCGGCAGTCGCTGCCGCCGTGACCGCCGAGCGGGCCAGTGCCAGCCACTCCGCGGTGTCGGGGGCCTCCAGGGCGAGGAGCCACACGCTGCCGTCGCGGTGGTCCAGGACCACGGCGCGGCCCGCGAAGATCATGGCGGCGTCGGGGGTTCCCGACGAAACGTCGCTGCCGCCGGTTTCGCGCTTGAGCTCGTAGCCCAAATAGCCCAGCCAGCCGAGGGTGAATTCGCAGGCGTAGCCCTCCGGCGGGCGGAGCGCGCGGCGGCCCCAGACACCGTCGAGCCAGCGGAAGAACGGCCCGGCGGTGGCCACCGTGGCGGTGCCGATGGTCAGCCGGGTTACGCCGGAACGGTGCCGGACGTCCTGGCCGAACCTGCCGCCGTCGTCCGCCAGAATGCTGAAGCGGCTGCGTTCGGCGGGCGTCCCCTCCGTCCGAAGCGAGGAGTCCAGCCACACCGCGCGTGGCGAGCGGCCGTAGAGGGTGTGGAAGAGCCGGGCGGCATCAGGCACGCAGTCCAGCCGCTCGGCATGCAGCTGAAGGCCGAGGCGTGCCGAGAGCTCCGGCAACAGCACTGCGGCGAGGGCCGGCAGGTGCAGGAGCGCCTGGAGGACGTCGTCCTGGGCGGTGCCGTCGGCCCGGTTGAGCACCCGGATCTCGGCAAGGTCCGGCACCGGATCCGTTGCCAGCCACTCATCCTCCTGCGCGGCCCACTGGTCCCAGAAGGGTTCGTAGGTGCTGCCGTCGCGTGCCAGCGCCCGGGTGCGGCGGTCGTCGTTGGAAGATTCCGACCAGATCACGGCGTCCAGCATCGGGCGGGCGGATGCCGCGGCTGCTCCCACGCCCTCCACGATCACGATCTCTGCCGGCAGTGTTGTGCGCGCCTGGCCGTCGTAGTGCTTCTCCCAGTCCCAGCTGACCCAGTCAGCAGCTTCGCCGCGGCTCAGCGGAGCGAGCACGGTGGTGACATAGCGCTCGATGCCCGCCGCCAGCCCGTTCCAGCCGGGATAAACGTCCTCCAGATGGAACAGCGAGACCTTGTGGTGCTCCCGCAGCCGGGCGGCAAGCTCGATCGCGAGGGTGGTCTTACCTGCGCCGGACCGGCCATCGATGGCAATGATCACGGGTGCAGGGGTCATGAAATAGAGCGTACCTGCTGCCCGGACCAGTTCTGTTGCTGCAGTTCCTGCCGGGCATGGTCCACGATTCCGGGAACGGCAGCCTTGATGAGGTCCCAGGTGACGTCAAAGTCCGCATGGCCGCCGTACCAGGGGTCTTCGATGCCCTGGTCCAAGAGGTCACGGCCAGCCACTGCCGGATCAAAGCTGCGCAGCATCCGGATCCGGGCCAGCGCCTCGCCGTCAGGGGCCGTCGCCCGCAGCCAGCCGTAGTGGTCCACGTCCAGGGCGAGGATCAGCTGGCGGTCACGGAACCACTCGGGGCGCCACTCCCGCGCAATGTGCCGGTCCGAGGTGAGTTGGTGGGCCGCCAGTTTGCGGGCGGCGCGGGGATCGATGGGACGGCCGGACTCATAGGCTGTGGTTCCGGCTGAATCCACGACGACGGTGCCGGCGAGCCCCGCTGCTGCGAAGGCCTCGGCCAGCATCAGCTCGGCCATCGGGGACCTGCAGATATTTCCGGTGCAGACCGCGATGATCCGGTATGGGCTCGACATTGAGGACATGGAGCAAGCATGGGGGATGGTGGCCCCTCTTGGCTAGTCACGGGCCGTCCGCATTACGGACGGGTCATTATTGTTTCGGTTTTTGTCACATCCGGCGGGATTCGGCCGCGTGCGGGAACAGATTGAGTGGCATCTCAGTTATCAGTATGAGGAAAGAAAAATGAGCACTACATGTACTGCACTGGTCATTCCGGTCCGGTTGGGCGACGCCCTGAGGACCGTGGCCATTGATGCGACTACTGACACCCTCCAGCAGCTGGTGGGGGGACACCTTGAATCCGTCAGCCGCGGCGACTGGCACGTCTACCTCAACGCCGAAGGCCACCTGATGAACTTGCCGCCGAACATCCGCGCTGCCCAACTTATCCGCGAGGCGGGGCTTGACCTGTCCGATGCCGCCCGTGGCACCGCTGTGTTCCTGGGCCGGACTGAGCGCGGCGGCGAAGCGGACGTTCCGGAGCACTTGCTGCGGCGGGCCGCCGAAATGTTCGGATCCCCGCTGGCTGCCTGAGCCGGATGCCTGCTCAGAAGCCAATCAGGCGCGCGGCCAGCGCGTAGATCCCCCAGATGCCGGCGGCCAGGAGAAGGCCGAGATAGCCGAGGACAAGCCTGGTGTCGCGCAGGTAGCAGTTCGACTTCTTCAGGCCCCTCCGGCGTGCTTTCCAGTAGCCTGCGAACCCGATGGCCGCGAACACAGCCAGGGCCACAGGACCGGTCAGCCAGCCCAGCAACGCGATCGTGGCGAAGATGCAGAGGCGGAGCGGATCGAACGGCGCGGCGTCCTGCGGGATGCCGTCCCGGTGGGGCACCAGCTGCGAGGGCAACGGTCCGGCCGCGATGCGCCGGGCGTCCGAATCGGAACTCATCATCAGCCTCCCCGGAGCTGACGCACCGGGAGCAGCTGCTGACCCGTGGCGGTGCTCATCCGTTGCTTGGACAGGGCCGGCCACGCCTGCACTGCGCAGAACGGGGCGCACTGGTGATCGCCGGCGTCGCTCTTGGTTCCCACGTGGACGCAGCATTGCGTGAGCCGTTCTTCGATCATGGTGGAAATGTCCATGAACGGTTTCACCATGATGCGGGTGACGCGTTCGGCGAGGAGCCTGCGCAGTCGCTGCTGCTGGCCCGGGAGCTTGCCGGCTGCCAGGGTGGTGAGCGTCCCGATGCCGAGGTCGCACTGCGTGCAGATGTTCTTCCAGAGGTCGGCCGTCCGAGGGTGGGACAGCGATGACTGTTCGCTCAGCAGGTCGAGCAGCGATGACTTCATGAGGCTGCGCAGCTCGAGCGGGATCGCGCTGTCGGCGATGCGGTTGGCGATGCTGTCGGGGTTGAGCTCCAGCCAGGCCAGCAGCTGGTCGTGCCCGATGAGGGCGGTCAGCGACCGCCAGACCCCGGAATCGTCCTTCAGCATGTAGCCCACGGACGCGCAGTGCGGATGCGAGCACGGAAGAGCCGTCAGGTCATGCCACGAGACCACACCGTTGGTTTGCCCGGCCAGCCGTGCAAGGACACCCGTGTGGGTGAGCCGGTCCACGGGGTCGATGCCGTGGCCGCGGCCGGAACCGAACACGGGCTGCAGGGCGACACCACCCACGAACGGGGTCTCCAGCGCCCGCATGACGACGTCGCCCACCTCGCCGTCGTTGACACCAAGGGTTGCCGTCATGGTCAGGGTCGTGAAGACGCCCGCCTCGGACAGGCGCGAGATTGCCGCATCCTTGTAGCGGGTCAGATCTCCCCCGCGGTGGTGGATCGACGCTTCCTTGGAGGGGCCGTCGTATTGGAGGTACACCTCCACCCGGTCGCGATGCTTCGTCAGCAAGGCGAGCAGGTCGTCGTCGGTCGCGATCAACATGCCGTTGCTGTTCACCATGATCCGGACGATCGGCCGTGCAACCAGCTCCTCGAGCAGTTCGGCAAGATGGGGATACAGCGTGGGCTCGCCGCCGGACAGCATCAACACATCAAGGCGCCCGTTCTCGCGGGCCAGCCGTGTATCCACATTCGCGAGCACCTCAGTGAGCGGCGCGACCCCCTGCAGCTGCGGGCCGGACGAGGTGAAGCAGGTGGGGCAGCGCAGATTGCAGTGCTCGATGATGTCCTGCAAAAGGATGCACGTGTGCTGGGTCTGCATGGCGGGAAGTCCATAGGCGTACGCCTCGGGCACGGGCCGGTAGTTGTCCGCCTGGTCGGGGACATGCTGTTTGGTGGGTGCCTGCCATTTCTCCAGGTACCGCAGGATTTCGGGGGATTCGTCGTACAGGGTGCGCACCAGGCCGTGGTCGGGGCAGCCGCGTTCGAGCCACACGCGGTCGTCACGGACAAGCAGCACCCCGGACAGGCGCCGCACCTGGGCGAGCGGCGGGTTTGTCTCGTGGCAGCGGGGACAGAACGCCGTGACATACCGGTGGATGCGGTCACCGCGCAGCGGTTGTCCAGGGCCGGGCAGCGCCTGCCGGGAAGAGAACGAGGACGGGTTCATCTCAGGCTCTCATCTGCGCGAGGAATCCGACGCAGATCCCACCGCCGAGCAGGGTGAAGACTCCCAGTCCGATAAGCAGCCCCGCACCCAGCCGGGACGTGCGTGGCCGGACCGCCAGCACAACGGCCACCGCCAGATACACGGCGATTGGTATGAACGCTGCAGGCCCAGCGAGGAAGGTCTTGTACCCTTCATCCGGAGCGATACCCAATGTTGTCCCGAAATAGAGGGCATACAGGGCGGGAACCCCCAACAGGATTCCGAGTCCCATAGAGCCGCGCTTTGGCTGTTGCGGCGGCCCGCCCTGGTATTCCGGCGGGGGTGGGTTCCGGGGAACGTCGGGGTTGTCCTCGCTCATGCCACTCTTCCCTTCAACTCAGAACGGATCGGTTTCCCGAACACCCGCCGCATCCGCCAGGCCAACAGCGGGAGGACCGCCAGCAGGAACCACTGGGGGCGGCTCATCCCCAGCCAGAGCACCTCGTTGCCGCGGACAAACTCCACCCCGAACCTGAACAGCGCGTAGGAGGTCACGTAACAGATGAAAAGGTCCCCGGGGTGCGCGAGGCGATCGCGAAAGCGCCACATGACGGCGAACGCAATGGCATGGAACACGATCTCGTACGCAAAGGATGGATGGAGCCCTGCTCCGGCGGGCCCGCCGATCAACGCAGCCTGCCCGGGCGTGAGTACGATTCCCCACGCCCCGCCGGTCGGAGTACCCGGCAGTTCGGTGAGGAGGCAACCGACCCGCCCGAGAACCATCGCCAGTGCGACGGCGGGAGCCAGCAGGTCGCCGGTGGACTCACGGTAGCCGGTCAGCCGCTTGCCCAGATGGACTCCGAACCAGGCGCCCACCAGGCCCGCGAGGATGCTGCGGTCGCCACTGCCCCACCAGTCCGCCAGGGAAACCTGCGTGGAAACATCCCAGGTGAGGACGCGGGATCCGATGGCCCCGAACGCTACAGCGAAGCCTGCGATGGGCCATAGCCGGGGATCCGTGAGGCCGCGGCGGCGCTTTTCATGGGCGTAAAACAACAGGGCCGCGACAATGCCCAGCCCCGTCAGAACGCCGTGCACAAGCCCATCTCCCGCGAAGGGAAGCCCGATCATGAGCAGAGTGTAACAGCGGGGGCTCAGGCTGCTTTGACCACGGGAAGCTCGTCCCAGTGAGTCGTGTATCTAGGCGAGAGCATGGTGCGTTGCATGGACCAGTCCGGGCCTCCCCGGATGCCTGCGTGTCCCAGCCCCACGGAACCCCTGCCGTACCGGCGGGTGATGTCTTCCAGCAGCGGTCCGATGCCGCGTTCCTCGTGCGGGTTCGCAAATGCCGGCAGCGGCGACTGATGCCCCGTGGGCCTCAGGTCGGTGACCATGATGCCCGCACGGACGTATCTGGTGCCTTCCTGGATCCGGGGCAGGAGGGTGTGCGAGGCGCGGGTCAAAAGCACGGGATCCGCGGTGGGCATCGGCAGCGTCACGCAGACCGAGGGATAGGACGTGTCCTGGGGGTTGTAGTGCGACGTGCCCGCGAACGCCGTGAGGACCTTGGCCTGCAGATTGTGCTTGGCCAGGCGTGCACTGGCTTGCTGTCCATAAACACTCATGACCTGCCTCAGGTCCGCCGCGGCGGTGATGGGTGTTGCAAAAGACCGGCTGAAGATGAGCTGGTCACGGCCGATGCGTTCCTCCTCCAACGGGATGCACGGAGTGCCCTGCAGTTCCAGCACCGTCCGCATCAGCACAACGGAGAAGCGGTCCCGGATCCGCACCGGATCGGCGCGGGCGAGGTCAAGGATGGAGTGGATGCCCATCCCGTTCAGGCGCTTGGTGAGCCGGGTGGCCACGCCCCAGAGCTCGATGACGGACAGCCGGGCCATCAGTGCTTCGCGGGCAGGTGCCGGCATGGAGTCCCAGTGGCACACGCCGTTGAGTCCCGGGTTGTTTTTCGCCCATTTGTTGGCCAGCTTCGCGAGCGTCTTGGTGCCGGCTATTCCCACGCAGACCGGGACTCCGACGTTGCGGCGGACAGCGGACTTGATGGTTTGTCCGAGCCGCAGCAGTTCGTCCGGAGTGCCTTTGACTCCCAGGAAAGCTTCGTCGATGCTGTAGACCTCCAGCCAGGCCGAGTAGCGGGACAGCAGCTCCATGACGCGGGCGCTGATATCCCCGTACAGCTCGTAGTTGCTGGATTTTGCCACCAGTCCCCATTCCTTGGCGCGGGGAGCGATCTTGAACCATGGTTCTCCGACGCTGATCCCAAGTGCCTTGGCTTCGGGGGACCGGGTGACGGCGCAGCCGTCGTTGTTGGACAGGACTACCAGGGGGCGGCCTTCGAGCGATGGGTCGAATGCCCGTTCCGCGGAGGCGTAGAAGCAGTTGACGTCCACCAGGGCGATCTGCCGGATGGTGCCCGTTGCCCGCGTCTCATACCTTTCCGGCGTCTCAGACATGGTGCAGGCAGCGGGTGGCCACGCCCCAGATGACCAGGTCAGACAACGCTGGAACCCGGAGGTCCGGATACCGGGGGTTGTCCGCCTGAAGCAGTACTCCGGATGCTGTGATCCTGAGCCGTTTGATGGTCAGCTCGCCGTCCAGGACAGCAATGACCACCGAACCGTCTGTGGGGCGGAGGGCGCGGTTGACGATCAGTTCGTCGCCGTCGCTGATCCCGGCTCCTTCCATCGAATCCCCGGACACCCGCACGATGTACGTGCTGGTGATGTCTTTGATGAGGTGTTCATTGAGGTCGATCCTGCCGTCAAAGTAGTCCTGCGCGGGCGAGGGATAGCCCGCTGCGACCGGCACCGGGGAGATCAGCACCGACAGCAGGGACGCGCCCGCCTCTATCACGCGGGGACCGATAACTATGCCCACAACACACCCTTATTCGAATATATGTTCGATAAGTTCAGTGTAGACCCTGGCCCGGACTCCTGCCCGTCCGGTTCAGTCCGGGCGCGTCACGTTAGGCGATATCAATCCAGTAGCGGCGTTTGCCGTTGCGGGTGTCCTCGTAGGCGCCGCCGTTCTTTTCGATGGTCGCCCGGGAGCCAGCGTTACTGACATCGCACGTGAGCAGGACCCGTGGGATTCCCAGTTCCCGGGCCATCGGCAGGGCGTGGGCCAGCGCACTGGCTGCGTGGCCGCGACGCCTTGCGGAAGGCCGTACGCTGTAGCCGATGTGCCCGCCCTCGTTGAGGAGGAAATCGTTCAGTTCGTGCCTGATGGCCAGCGAGCCAAGGAATGTGTCGCCCTCGACGATCCACAAGTACGTGCAGGGCACGTGCCCAGGCTTCCGCGGGCTCTCCGGCAAAGCATCCGCTACGAGCGCATCGACAAAGCGGCGGAACGACCCGGCGTCCCTGAGCTCGTCCAGGGGCCAGTCCTCCGCGCCGCCGCCGTCCCGCCGGGCGCCGTCGAACTCTGCGGATCCCTCCAGCCAGGAGGATTGGTAGCTTACGTCCGGAGCGATAAGGAGAGGCATCACAAGATCGTATTCGACTGCCACCGCAACGTCCGCTAACTGACGTTCGGCGATTGGGCGTGAGCGCTTCAGCGGGTTACCCGATAGCGCACGTGGGTGACAAGGCTGGTCCCGCTCACTTCCGTCGGCTCAAGGTTGAGGTTCCCGATGCCGTCCAGCAGCCGCTCGCCTGCTCCCAGGACAATGGGTGCGATGTGGAGGCGTAGTTCGTCGATCAGCCCCGCTGAAAGATACTGGCGGGCGGTCTGTGCTCCGCCGGCAATGGCGATGTCCTTGCCGCCGGCGGCCTTCCGCGCCTGGTCCAGCGCCGATTCGATCCCGTCGGTCACGAAGTTGAACGTCGTCCCGCCCTGCATCTCCAGAGGCTCGCGTGGATGATGGGTCAGTACGAATACCGGTGCGTGGTAGGGCGGCTCCTCGCCCCACCATCCCCGCCAGTCCTCACCCCACGCCCCGGGCCCGGGCCCTGCGAACATGTTCCGTCCCATGATGAAGGCGCCTGCCGCGAGGATGCCTTCGCGCGCCGCTGCGTTGGACTCGGCTTCTTCGAACTGCCACCTGTGCAGGAGCTCTCCGCCCTCGCCCAGCGGTTCCGCCAGGCTTTGGTTCGGTCCGGCGAGGAACCCGTCAAGGGAGATGGTCAGATCGCATGTGACTTGGCTCATTCGCCAATGCTACTGGCGGGTGCCAGTAGACGCGATGGTGCGCCCCCGCGCAAAGGCCCCCGCCCGGAAATATCCGGGCGGGGGCCTTTGCGGTTCAGGCCAGACGGCCCGGGTTAGCGGGCCGAAGCCGACTGCAGCGACGCTTCCCGGGCGGCCCAGGCGGCGTAGCTGCCGTCGAGCTCCACGACGTCGTACCCGGCGTGGCGCAGCGTGCTGGCCGCTACGGAGCTGCGGACGCCGCTCTGGCAGTAGGTCACGATGGTGCCGCCCGTGGGGAGCTGGTCCAGGTTCCAGAGCACCCGGCCGCCGCTCAGCTGCTTGGAACCGGGGATGTGCCCGGCCGTGTGTTCGGTACGGTTGCGGACGTCGAGGACAACTGCGGCGTCGAAGCCTTCGAGTTCCTCGGGCTGGACCAGGCGCGGCGTCGCTGCGGGCAGCCCGTCGATGCTGGTCACGTAGCCGCCCACGTTGTCGATTCCGACGCGGACCAGGTGGTCCCACATCTCCTGGGCCTGCTCCTGTCCCGAAGCCAGCAGCACCAGCGGGCGGCTGTCCCGTTCCGGGTCAACGGCCCATGCGCTGAAGCTCGCAACGGACTTGCCGGCGGGGATGTTCAGGGCGCCTGCCACGGTGCCCTTGTGCACCTCGGTGTTGGGTCGGGTATCCACGAAGGTCAACTTGTTTGCCGCCAGGTCACGGGCGACGGCGGCAGTGTCCAGTTCCGCGAGCGGGGCGCGTTCGCCCATGACGGCCGGGCCCTGGCGGTTCTGGCGCTTCATGCGGCCGAAGTAGGCGTGCGCGTCCGGCTGTCCGTCGAGCAACTCGTCGATGAAGCCCTGCTCGTCGTTGGCGGCCAGGTAAGGACCCCACCACGCGTACAGCCGTTCGTAGCCGACCGTCGACGACGGGATGGCGCCGAGGGCCTTGCCGCAGGCGCTGCCGGCGCCGTGCCCCGGGTAGACCTGGACGAAGTCGGGCAGTGTAAGGAACTTGTCACGGAGGCTGGTAAACAGCTGCTTCGCGCCTTCGAAGCGGGTGTCCACGCCGCCTGCGGCCTCATCCAGGAGGTCGGGGCGCCCAAGGTCGCCGGAGAACACGAAGTCGCCGGAAAGCAGGTATCCGGGTTCGGCGCTGAACGCGCCGTCGGTGATCAGGAAGGACAGGTGTTCCGGCGTGTGTCCCGGGGTGTGGAGGGCCTGGACGGTGATGTTGCCGATGGTGATCTTGCTGCCGTCGAACAGGCGCTCGCCGTCGAACCCGTACTGCCAGTCCGGGCCGCCTTCGCCGGAGACGTAAATTTTGGCGCCCGTTGCGGCAGCCAGTTCGCGGGTGCCTGAGAGGTAGTCGGCGTGGATGTGGGTCTCCGTGACAGCCACAATCTTCATGCCGTTGGCTGCGGCGAGGGAGCGGTAGGTGTCGATGTCACGGCGGGCGTCGACAACAACTGCCTCACCCTTCCGCTGGCAACCGATGAGGTAGCTGGCCTGGGCGAGGTCTTCGTCGTAGATGCGCTCGAGAAGCATGGGGTTCTCCTTCGTGAAAGTTTGTGGGGTTCCTGGCTGGTTCCCCGTTGGTCTACTCAAAATCATAATACCCCTGGGGGTATATTCAAAATGGTCTGCCGCCGTGGTTTCCCAACCCTCAGCGGGTGGCGCGGGCACGCCATTTCGCTGGCTTTTCCACTATCGATACCCACGGTCCGGTCGTCAGGACTGCTGCCGCGCTGCCTTCGCGCGAAGTGCGGCCATGTCCAGGTTCTTGACGCCTTGGATCACCTGTTCCAGCCCTGCCGCGTTGAGGGCGCCTGGCTGGGAGAAAACCAGCGTCTTGTCCCGGAAGGCCATCAGTGTGGGGATGGACGTGATGCCGGCGGCGGCCGCCAGGGCCTGCTCGGCTTCCGTGTCCACCTTGGCAAAGGTGACGTCCGGGTGCTTCTGGGAGGCGGCGTCGTAGGTGGGGGCGAACATGCGGCAGGGGCCGCACCAGCCGGCCCAGAAGTCGATGAAGACAATGTCGTTGTCCTCAAGCGTCCGGGCAAGCGATTCTTCCGTGATGTCGATGGTTGCCATGGCTGAATTCCTTACGTGGGGCTGGCGGGGCCGGGTGGGGGTTGTGGCTGCGGATGAGGCAGGTCGGTTAGGCGGCGGGGAGTCCTGCCCGGCTCCAGGCGATCATGCCGCCGGCCATTGTGTCGGCGCTGAATCCGGCGGCATTGAGTGCATCTGCCACCCGGGCGCTGCGGTTGCCGCTGCGGCAGACCACAATGACGTGAACCTCAGGGTCCAGTTCGGACAGGCGGGCCTGCAGCTGCCCCATGGGGATGTGCAGGGCGCCGGGGATCATGCCGTCGATGACTTCGAAGTCTTCGCGGACGTCGAGGATTTGTGCACTGGCGCGCTGCTGCTCGGTTTCGGTGACGGTGATTTCTGCCATGGCGGGTTCCTTTCCGGAGTGTGTGTTGAGTGTTTAGCGGACCGGTTCGCCGGCCTGGCGCCAGGCCCCGATGCCGCCGCGGAGCGAATACGCCTCGTAGCCCTGGCCGGCGAGCAGCCGCGCGGCTGACGCCGAGCGGACTCCCGACTGGCACATCGCGACGACTGGCCGGCCCTTCTGCAGGCCGGGTGCGCCGGTCTGCAGCCTGTCCAGAGGCAGGTGCTTGGCCTGTGGTGCGTGTCCGCTCCGCCATTCCTGCGCGGAACGGACGTCAATCAGTACCGCCCGGGAGGCGAGGAGCTCCTTGGCTTCGGCCACTGAGACGGTTTTATAGGGTTTGCTGAAAGCCTTCTTCAGCGCGTCGATCAGGCCCATGAGGTTCTCCTTTTTGGGGTCGGGCGGGAT
>NZ_JBWKYC010000027.1:0-43621 GCF_059423525.1 Arthrobacter sp. GW460-12-1-14-TSB2 | reverse complement strand
AACTGCTCACCGCCGAGCAACTGGAAGAGCTCCTCAGCCCGCAACGCCTGGCCAACCTCAGCAAGTAGTCCCCCACCACCCGACAGCCCTCCACCTACCCCGCCCGATCAAGGGAGCAGGGGCACACCGCCGTGCCCAAATATCCCCGGTGCCTACGCAAGGACTGAGTATGAAAAACAAATCAACGATGTGGATTCTGGCAGCGCTCGTGTTCGGAATCCTCAGCGGGCTGCTGTTCCACTGGCTGCTGCCGGCGGACACCCGCGGAGCCGTTGTGGGCGTCCTCGACACCGTGACGCACATGTTCCTGAACCTCATCAAAATGATCATTGCGCCGCTGATCTTTGCCACGCTCGTCTCCGGTATCGCAGGAGCGGCGAAATCTGCAGGGGTAGGGAAGCTCTTTGGCCGCTCCATGGTCTGGTTCCTGTCCGCCTCCGTCCTGGTGGGCGCCTTCGGTTTCATCACCGCCCACATACTCAACGTCGGTGACGGGCTCAACCTGATGCCGGGAGGTGATGCGGGGATGGAAACGAAGCCCCTCGATTACCAGGAGTTCATTACCCACATCATCCCCACAAGCGTCTTCGCCGCGCTGACCGCCAACAACCCCCTTCAGATCCTCGTCTTCGGCGCTCTCTTCGGCATTGCCCTGCTGAACCTCCGGAAGAAGGGCCGCTCCTCCATAGCGGATGCCATTGATGAACTCATGGGCGTCATGCTGAAAGTCACCGGGTACGTAATGAAGGCGGCCCCGGTCGGGGTGTTCGCCGGCATCGCGGCGGCCTTCACCTCCAAGGGCGTGGACGCTTTCGCAACCTATGCCTCGTTCATCGGCGGCTTCTATGTCTCCCTCTCCGCCCTCTGGGCGATCATGATCGCCGTCGCCGTCGCTTTCCTCGGACGGGCGGCCTTCCGGCTGGTCCGGATCGTACGCGAACCCATGGTGATCGCGTTCGCCACCTCCAGCAGTGAGGCCGCGCTGCCCAAGCTCATTGAAGGCCTGACCAAGTTCGGCATCGCGAAGCGCACCACCGGTTTCGTGCTCCCCCTGGGTTACTCGTTCAACGTGGACGGTTCCATGATGTACATGACCTTTGCGTCCGTCTTCCTGATCAACGCCTACGGCATCGACATGGACCTCGGCCAGCAGATCGCCATGACGGCAATGCTCCTGCTCAGCAGCAAAGGCATGGCCGGGGTTCCCCGCGGTTCGCTCGTCGTGGTGGCCGCCGTGGTCCCTGGTTTCGGTATCCCCGCCGCCGGCATTGGCGTCCTGCTAGTGATCGACCAGCTCCTGGACATGGGACGCACCGCCACCAACATCCTGGGAAATGCCATCGCCACCGCGGTCATCGGCCAAAAGCACGACAGGTCTGCTTCCCCTCTCGAAGCCCCTCGTCCCGACGCGTCCCACGGGGCGCAAGACAGTGAATACAGCAGGGAACCTGAGCGCGTTTCGATGCACTGACCGGTCCTCGCCCGGCCACCCACATTCCACTTGCGAATCCACTCCACACCGAATGAAAGGCCATAGCCCATGACCGCTGCCTTTGAGCTCCAGAGTCCGACGGACGTGCAAACCACTAAGCGGGCGGGAAGCACGCGAAGAACACCGATCAGGACACAAATTATCGACTATCTGGCAAGCAATGGTGCAAGCAAGGTAGCCGACATCAGCAACGGCATCGCCTCGTGCCGGGACTCAGTCAGGCACCATCTGGCCGCGCTTGAGAGCGCTTCGATCGTCCGTTCCAATATTGCCCCTGGACAAAGGGGCCGGTTCACGCCCTTCTACGCCCTAGCCCCTGGAACGCCTGGAAAGCCAGAAAAAACAGAGTCGGATTCCTCACCTGACGTCGCTGGCTACTAAGCAACCGGACGACGGCGGGACCCCCCGCCGTCGTCCGTTGTGCCTTAATCGGGTGCCTTAAAAGGCCGGAGTCCCATGCCCGCGTCCCCGGCCCGCCGCGCCTTGGTTCAGGGACCTAAAACGCAGCACCGGATTTAGTCCGGCACCCATATTTTCCCGGAAATGCTCTGGATAGCATTGGGGGACCGGACAGAGCCGTCCGGGCGGGTATCGATGCAGAAGGAAGCCCATGGCCGCAGCTACAGTGGACGACATCCTGTCGGATCTCCCCCTGGGTTTCGCCAGTCTCATCCTCCGGCCGTCCCGCGCAGATTCGCCGATCGAACGCTTTCTGATTGTTGACGCCGACGACGAAACATCCGACGGCAGCGCCGCGTTTGTCCTGCTGATCGGCGTTCGGGGACGCTCCGCACTGCCGGCGCTGCGGCGCCTCCTGAAAAATCCTCCCCTGGTGCTTGCCGTTAAGGGCAGTCCGGGCGAACTCGAGGAAGCTGAAGAGCTGCTCCGGGCAGCGGGAACGGGCTTGCTCCTGGTGGACCCGGCCGCTGACTGGGACCGGCTCCTGTCCATCGCCAAAGACCGGATCATGCCGCGCACCTACCAGAGCGAAGTGCTGACGCTGCTGGAAGAAGACCTGTTCGCCATCGCGCAGACCACCGCACGCCTGACGTCCAGCCACGTGGTCATCGAGGACGCCGCCAACAAAGTCCTGGCCTACTCCACAGTGACCAATGACATCGACGAGCTCCGCAAGGCATCGATCCTTGCCCGCCGTGGTCCGCGAAAATACGAACTCCTGCTCAAGGACCTCGGCGCCTACCGCGAACTGCACCGGACCCGCCTGCCTGTCAGGGTTCCGGCCCGGCCACAGGACGGGTTGAGGGAGCGCGTTGCCGTCGCCCTGTTCGCCGGCGAGCGCATCATGGGCTACATCTGGCTGCAGGAAACCGGGGACGGGTTCGGCGCCGACGTCGACTATGTCCTGACCGGATCGGCCGCCCGGGTGTCAGCCGAGCTGATCCGCTACCGCAACCAGCAATCGGTGCACATGCGGGAGGACCGGATCGCGCGGATCCTTTCCGGCCCCGCGGAAGCCGCAGCGAGTGCACATAGCGAGAAGATCCCGGCGGACCGCCCCTCGGCACTGATCCTGCTGGGAATGTCCGCCACTGAGGCGCAGGAAGACGATGCAGCCCTCAAACACGGGGAACTCGCCAACCTTGCGTCCATCCATGCGGCGGCCTACAAAGCGTCTGCCATCGTGGGGCAGTTCAACGGCGACACCGCCGTGATCGTACCGGGACTCCAGTCCGCCAACGCCGAAGCCGGGCTGCGGAGCCTCGCCGAGGCCATCGTCCGGGACGCGGGGAAGCACCTGGGCATCGGTCCGTTCGCGGCAGTGGGGCCGATCGCCCCTGACCTTTTGTCGATTCATTCGGTGACCGCCAAAACGGAGGCCCTGCTCGGCTGCATGCGGCGGTCAGGGACCGCGTCAGTGGCCGCGGTGGGCGACTTCGAGGTGGACATCCTCTTCCACGAGGCGGTGGAGAACTTCACGTCCTCCGACTTCCGCCATCGCAGCCTCTGGGCCCTCCTCCGCAACGATGGCGAACTGGCCGAAACCCTCCGGGCGTATTTCGAGGCATCGCTGGACGTGGCCGAATGCGCCCAGCGGATGAGGATGCACAAGAACACCGTCTACTACAGGATCAGCAAGATCAGCCGGGTCACCGGCCTCAACTTCAGCAATCCCCGAGATTCATTGGTCGCCCTGCTCCACCTCCAGGAGTGGGCCGCCACGCACAATAAGGAGCACCTGGGCACGAAATGATGACAGCACTCGATTCACCGCCTCTTGGCCTGGTCCTGGCTGACATTGTCCGCAGCCACCGTCCCCGGAGTGAAGCCGGCTCGGTGCCCGCCGGCATCCCCCACCTGTCATCGCCGCCGTTCGACCGCTTCGGAATCGCGGTGGCCACAACGTCCGGGGACGTGTTCGGCGCCGGCGACGCCGACCTGCCCTTCTCGATCCAGAGCATCTCGAAGGTTTTCACCCTGGCCATGGCCCTCAGCGCCGACGACCCCGGCAGGCTGTGGTCCCGGGTGCTCCGCGAACCGTCGGGAACCTCGTTCAACTCCCTGGTGCAGCTTGAAGTGGAGCACGGGATCCCCCGGAACCCGTTCATCAATTCCGGCGCCCTCGTGGTGACCGACCACCTGATGGAAAGGTTCCCTGACGCTGCAGGTCATGTCCTGCAGTTCCTCCGCGTCCAGGCGGGGCAGCACACTGGGCAGGGGCCCTTCATCGATGAAATCGCCGCGGGGAACGAGCTGGCCAACAGCAGCCGCAACCTGGCGCTCGCCCACTTCCTGAAGAACTTCGGCAACCTGCACCGGTCCGCCGAGGCCGTGGTGGAGAACTACGTCAGGCAGTGCTCCATCATGATGAGCTGCGTCGAGATGGCGAAGGCCGGCCTGTTCCTTGCCCGCGGCGGGCACGGAGCAACCGGCCCCGTCGTCTCCCGGAGCGAGGCCAAACGCATCGGATCCATCATGCTCACCTGCGGCATGTACGATGCCGCCGGTGAGTTCGCCTACCGCGTCGGCCTTCCCGGTAAAAGCGGTGTGGGCGGCGGAATCCTGGTCATCGTCCCTGGCGAATGCGCGATCTGCGTCTGGAGCCCGCGGCTGGACTCCAAGGGAAATTCCCTGGCGGGCTCGGCGGCCCTCGCTGACCTGTCCGACCGCACCGGATGGTCTGTTTTCTGATCCGGTCCCCGTACTTTTTCATTCCACCCCTCAGTTAGATCTTCAACCGGTCGAAAGGATCACCCATGTCCAACAACCCCAATGACGAGGTTGGCCAGTACGAGGCTGACAGCGGCCACGCGCACGCCTCTGAGAGACTCCTCCATGCGGAGGACAAGGGCTACCACAAGAGCCTGAAGCCGCGGCAGATCCAGATGATCGCAATCGGCGGCGCGATCGGTACCGGCCTGTTCCTCGGTGCCGGCGGCCGGCTGAATGCCGCAGGCCCGTCCCTGGTCATCGCCTACGCCGTCTGCGGCTTCTTCGCTTTCCTGATCCTCCGCGCACTGGGCGAACTGGTGCTGCACCGCCCGTCGTCGGGCTCCTTTGTCTCCTACGCCCGCGAATTCTTCGGCGAGAAGGCAGCCTTTATTTCGGGCTGGTTCTACTGGATCAACTGGGCAACCACCACCATCGTGGACATCACCGCCGCAGCGCTCTACATGAACTTCTTCGGCCACTACATCCCGTGGATGGGAGCCGTACCGCAATGGGCCTGGGCCCTGATCGCCCTCGTCGTCGTGCTGTGCCTGAACCTCGTCTCGGTCAAGGTCTTTGGCGAGATGGAATTCTGGTTCGCCATCATCAAGGTCGTCGCCCTCGTCGCGTTCCTGCTCATCGGCACCTACTTCGTCATCTTCGGCACCCCTGCGGACGGCCAGGCAGTCGGCTTCAGCCTCATCACCGACAACGGCGGAATCTTCCCCAACGGGATCCTGCCCATGATCATCCTCATGCAGGGCGTGCTGTTCGCCTACGCCTCGATCGAGCTGGTCGGCACAGCCGCCGGCGAAACCGAAAGCCCCGAAAAGATCATGCCGAAGGCCATCAACTCCGTGGTCTTCCGCATCGCCGTGTTCTATGTCGGCTCCGTCATCCTCCTGGCCTTGCTGCTGCCCTACACCTCCTACGAAAAGGGCGTCAGCCCCTTCGTGACCTTCTTCGGATCCATCGGCATTCAGGGTGTGGACGTCATCATGAACCTCGTAGTCCTCACCGCTGCCCTGTCCTCCCTCAACGCAGGCCTCTACTCCACCGGCCGCATCCTCCGCTCCATGTCCGTGGCCGGCTCCGCCCCCAAGTTTGCCCAGCGCATGAACAAAGCCGGCGTACCTTACGGCGGCATCGCCATCACCGCCGGCGTCTCACTCCTCGGCGTCCCGCTGAACTACCTCGTCCCCTCCCAGGCCTTTGAGATCGTCCTCAATGTCGCGTCCGTTGGCATCGTCGTCACCTGGGCCACCATCGTCCTCTGCCAGATGCAGCTCAAACGCTGGGCAGACAAGGGATGGCTGAATCGCCCGTCCTTCCGGATGTTCGGCGCTCCCTACACCGGTTACCTCTCACTCCTGTTCCTCGCCGGCGTCCTGGTGATGGTCTTCATCGACTCCCCGCTCACACTCCTTGTCACCCTCATCGCCTGCGCCCTTATGGTCGCCGGTTGGTACGCCTGCCGCCAACGGATCCACGAAATCGCCGAGGCACGCGACGGCTACACCGGCGCCGCGCCAGTGGTGGCCAACCCGACTCCCATCCGGTAGCTGGTCCCGCAACCGCCACCGGCGCCACCACCCAACAGACGTAAACCAACACCCAACCCAACAAGACAAGTAGTAATGACAACGGAGTCCGCATCCACCATGACCGCAACCGACACTCAATCGTTCGACAGCGACACCATCAATCAGATCGCAGCACAGCCGGCCGCGGCTGCCCCCGGAATGCTGAAATCCGCCGGGCACGTTATCGTCGACTCCCTCGTGGCCCACGGAGTTGAGCGCACCTACGTTGTTCCCGGCGAAAGCTTCCTGGACGTGCTGGACGGACTGCACGGATCCAAGATCGACACCGTGGTCTGCCGGCATGAAGGCGGCGCCGCGTACATGGCCGAAGCCGACGGCAAGATGAACCAGCGCCCGGGGGTGGCCATGGTCACCCGCGGACCCGGCGCGGCCAACGCCCACGTCGGCCTGCACACCGCGTGGCAGGACTCCACCCCCATGCTGCTTTTCGTCGGGCTCATCCCGTTTGCGCACCGGGACCGCGAGGCGTTCCAGGAGTTCGACATCAAAGCCTGGTTCGACACGGGAGCAAAGCGGGTTATGGTGCTTGACCATGCCGAGCGGGCGTCCGAGATCGTTGCGGAAGCCATGTTCGCGGCCATGAGCGGGCGGCCGGGACCCGTTGTGGTGGGCCTGCCGGAAGACATCATCCGGCAGCACGTTGATCCGGCGCTGCACCCGAGCATCCCCGTGGCGGCGGGCGGCATGAGCACCACGGACGCCGAAGCACTCGCCGGTGCCCTTGCACTTTCCAAGAAGCCGCTGTTTGTCACCGGCGGCAATGACTGGACCCAGGAAGCGGCCGGCCAGCTCACCGGCTGGCTCGAAAAGCACCACATCCCGGCCGCCGCGGAATGGCGCACCCAGGGTACGGTGTCCTTTGATTCGCCGTCCTATGTGGGCCCGATCGGCTACGGACGCCCCCGCCCCACGTACGACCTCCTGGAGGAAACCGACCTGCTCGTCTTCGTCGGGACGGTTCCCGGGGATGTGATTACCGACGGATTTGTCTGCCGGCAGGACTGGAACAAGCAGAACTTCCTGGTGACCATCGACCCCTCGCTGCGCGGCCGTTCAGGCCCCGTCTCACGGCAGATCGTGGCCAAACCGGAGGCCTTCGTCCGCGACCTGCTGGGCATCGACCTGCCAGCGAAAGACGAGTGGAAAGCCTGGACGGCCAGGATGCGGGCCGAACAGACGTCCTTTGCCGCCCTGCCGCCGGCCGCGCCGGTGGCAGGGCCGGCCAGGATGGACACCCTGATGGCCAACCTCGTCCCCCGGCTGCCTGAGGATGCCATCGTGACGTTCGGAGCGGGCGAGCACACCAACTGGGCGCACCGGTACTTCCCCACGCGCCGTTACGCCTCCATGCTCAGCGCCAGGAACGGCTCCATGGGCTACTCCATCCCGTCGGCCATCGCCGCCTCGCTGGCCAGTCCGCAGCGCCGGGTGGTAACCATCGCCGGCGACGGGGAGTTCCTCATGAACGGTCAGGAGCTGGCCACTGCTGCCCAGTACGGGGCCACGCCGCTGATCGTGGTGATGGACAACCAGGAGTACGGCACCATCCGCACCCACCAGGAACGGCACTACCCGTCCCGGGTGTCGGGGACGCAGCTGAAGAACCCCGACTTCGGCCTCATGGCCAGGGCGTTTGGCGGGTTCGGCATCACAGTCACCTGTGACGGGGACGTGCCGGCCGCCCTCGACGCCGCGTTCCAGGCCATCGACCGGCAGGGAACGTTTGCGCTCATTCACCTCATCGTGGAACAGCGGGTGAAGGCGTACTGACTGGCCGGTGGGGCGCCTTCCCGGCGCGGCGCCGGATGACGTACTCGGCAACCGCCACGTTGATCACCCAGCCCGCCCCCAGGAGCACCGCCCGGGTGGGTACATCAGTGGGGCCAATCAGGAGCAGCCAGGGAATGCTCACCAGCGCCTGGGTTCCCGCGCCCACGGCGATCGCGTAGGCCCGCGTCATCCAGGCGCCGTGCCGCACGAAGTCCCGGCGCCTGATCGCGTCGACGCCCAGGACGATGCTCACCAGCATGGCCGAGCCGAAGAACAGCCGGAGCGGGACGTCGGTGTAGCCGTCCGGGAGTGGATAGAAAACGGACATCCACAGCCCGGAGAGCGCTGTGAGCAGGCCTGCCGGGATGAGAATGCGTCCAGCGATGCGGTGCCAGCCGCGCCGTCCCCGAAGTGAGGGGACAAACTGGAACGCCCCGAGCACGGAGTAAACCGTCACGCCGACAATGTGCGTCACCACCGGGACGGGCGAGGCAAAGAACCGCGCGTTCTGCGGCGTGACCGCTGCACCGGACGCCAGCTCGGTCAGCCGGAGGGCCCCGAAAATCACCGGAATCAGGCTGAGCAGGAGCAGGCCCGCAGGCACGGGCCACTGGGGCCGGTGACGCCGGACGGAGGCGGCAGGAGGGCTGGTGGTTTCGGTGCGCATGGCGGGTCCTTCGCTGGCTGGTATACGGCGTACACCTCTTGCGAATGACCATAGGTGTACGCCGTACACTTGTCAATAGGTCCGCGCTCCTGCGGCGTCGCGGCACCGGCTGTGATGAGTCTCACGCGCAATGAACGGCTATCCGCTTGAGACGTCACCGCCCCTCCGTGCATCATGGAAAGGACGGTTGAGAATGCGATTTCACAACCGCACCAGCCCTGATTTCGCGCTTCGGCGCAGAGAATGCAGCGGCAACGAACGACCCAACCTGGTGGACGCAACGAGGCCAAACCAGTGAGCTCGCCGAGCTGCGCAAGGCCTCTGAGCGTTCACGGATTGTCCCGTCCCGGGCTCCGCGCCGACGCGAAGCCCATGACCAAATTGATGAATGAGGCACCGAATAATGACGTTCGAAACCAATCACTCCGTAACCCTTAAGATCTGGGACCGCTCAGCTATCGATCATACGCTGGACGCCCTGGTGCACGATATTTCCACGAAGGCCAACGCCCACCGGAATGATGTCGCCGTCACCCTCAGCGGGCCGAACACCTTTACGGTGAGCCTGAACCGCAGCGCCGCCCAGGGCGCCGCAGTCTAGGACGCCAGGCACCATAAAAAGCCAGCGGACGACGGCGGGAATTCCCGCCGTCGTCCGCTGGCTTTTCGGCTTAATCAGTCAGAGACGAACCGTAGCCCCGTCAGGCATGGGAGTGCTCGGTGAGGACGGCGTCGATCTGGCCTGCAGCCTCCCTCATACCCTCCTCCATGCCCATCTTCATCACTTCTTCCATCTGCTCCTCGGATTCGAACGTGGACATGATGGTCATGCGCGTGCGGCCGCCGATGTCCTCGAGGTCCACGACTGCATGAGCGATTCCCATGGCGTCCACCGGAGCGCCGGACTCGTCAGCGAAGCCATCGTCGAACTCGAGCTTCCGCGGCGCGTCAATTGCGGTGAAGCGCCACCAGCCGCGAGGCTTCTCGCCTTCGGGGGTGGTCATGTAATAGTCGGCCATCCCTCCGGGCTGGAAGTCGAACCGGTCAAACGTGGCCGGATAGTTGGGCGGGCCCCACCAGCGCTCCAGCTGCCGAGGGTCTTCCCAGATCTGCCAGACGCGTTCGACGGCGGCGTCGAACTCCGCCACAAGGGTGAAGCTGAGGGCCTCAAGATTCTTGGTGGAACTGATAACAGGCATTGCGCAACCTTCCTATCCTTCAGCCAGAATGTCTGCGATCCGCTCGGCGCGCTGCCGCCAGATCGCTTCATACTCGTCAAGCAGCCGGCGGGCCCTCTGCAGGCCTTCATGGTTTCCCCGCACGACCTGCTCCCTTCCGCGCTTCTCCTTAGTCACCAGGGAAGCCCGTTCCAACACCGCCACATGCTTCTGGACGGCGGCGAAACTCATGGCGTAGAGGGCGGCGAGGCCGGAAACGGAATACTCGGCCACCGTGACCCGCCGGACGATATCGCGACGGGTGGCATCGGCGAACGCCTGGAACAGGCGGTCCACTTCGGCATCACTGAGCTGATCTACAACCATTTGGTTGTAGGATATGACTGTCGTGTCCGGGTGTCAATGGGTTAACGCTGGCGGAACCCGGCCCCGTAACTCGTAGCCGCCATCAGGTCCGCACCGTCAGCCCGGAGCCGGGATCGCAAGGTGCCCTTCTTCGGTTCCATGTCGTAGAGCCCCCTCTTGGCAAGCTCCGGCACCACCAGTTCGGCAAAGTCATTCAGGGAACCCGGGCTCACCAGCGGGTTGATCATGTAGCCATCCAGCCCGGACGCCGCCGCGTGGTCCTGGATCTGCGAGGCGACACCGTCCGGCGTACCGATGAACAGCAGGTCCGTTCCGCGCGTGACCTCGGAGAATTTGCGCCGCACGTCCCCGGCCGTGAGCGGCCGGTCCTGCGGCGCCCCCTTGACCACATAGGACGTGAGCCCGTTGGACGCCGTAGCCAGCGGCTCGTCGTCGGCGTATTTGCTGAGGTCGATTCCGGTGTCGCCGGCATAGCTGACGAGCTGTGCCTCCAGGTGGTAGTTGCGCTGCAGCTCCTCGTACTTTTCCTGCGCTTCGATCGCCGTGGGCGCGGTAATGATCCGGGCGAGCGCCATGGAGCGGACCTCGCCGGCGGGACGGCCGCCCTCCTGCGCCCGGCGGTCGATGTCCGCCAGGCCTTCGGCAATTTCCTGCGGATCCTTCTTGGGCAGCAGGATCACTTCAGCATGCTTGGCGGCGAATTCGCGGCCCCGCGGAGACCACCCCGCCTGGAACAGGGCGGGGGTCCGCTGCGGTGACGGCGAGGTCAAAGACGGTCCGTCCACCCGGAAATGTTCGCCATCGTGATTGATCGGCCGGACAGAGCCGGGACGCGCGTACATCTTTTCGCTCTTACTGCCAACAACAGCGTCGCCCGCCCAACTGCCTTCCAGCAATTTGTAGAACACATCCATGAACTCATCCGCGCGGCCGTACCGGTCCGCGTGCTTGAGCATCTCGTCCATACCGAAGTTCCTGGCCGCACTGGAAAGGTATGACGTGACGATGTTCCAGCCGATGCGGCCGTTGCTGAGGTGGTCCAGGGTGCCGAAGCGGCGGGCAAGGGAGAACGGGTGCTCATAGGTGGTCGAGGCCGTGATGACGAAGGACAGCCGCTCCGTCAGCGCCGCCAGCGCAGGGACGTAGATGAACGGGTCATTTGCCGGCGCCTCTACGGCCCAGCCCAGGGCGGCGTCGGCAGATCCGCCGTAGACGTCATAAAGGCCCAGCACGTCGGCGAAGAACAGCGCATCAAGGTTGGCCTGTTCCGCGGTAACGGCCACGTCCCGCCAGCGGTCCAGGGAGTTGACCGACAGGCGGTCATCCAACGGGTGCGTCCAGAGACTTGGGGCACCGCCGCAACCGACGCTGGCCTGTTCGTAGAGGGCGAAAAGCAGCGGGGTGGTAGGGGTGCTCAAGGCGGATCACTTCGCTTTCATGGCGGGACGGAAAATCTATGTGCATCATATACAAGCGCATATGCTTGTAATGCCTATTATGGTCTGTCAGGATGATTCACAAGCCGCACGAGCGGCTCCGGCCGATCGAGGGAAGAGGCATCCGGACATGGACGTTGCAATGAAAAGTGTGCGCAAACTCCGCGTCCACTGGCCCATTGGCGCAGTTTCGTTGAGGCGGCTCGTGGAGGGTGACCTGGAGGTCCTGAAAACGGACCCCGGCCTCTCGTCACTTTTCGACACACTGGAGTCCTGCCCCGATCTCGGGGACTTTGGCAACTACCGGCACGTGTTCGAATCAAGTTTCGGCTTCGAGGGGTTCACCGCTTCAGCGGCAGCAAACCCCACGTTCGGCCGCGCGGGCGAGCGGACCCTGTCGCCCACTTTTGTCCTGACCACTTACCTGGACGCAGACCTGTCCGACGAGGCCGTCAGCCGGCTCGTCGGGCGCATGATCGAAGTTCACCCTTGGGAGGTGCCGGTCATCGAACTTTCCGAGCCGGTCCGGGTTTCCGCGGCAGCGTCTGTTCGTCCGGCACTGGGGCGGGCGTCATGACAGTCCAGACCACCGGACTCTGGGAAGGATTCCAGTCGTTGCTGTCCGGCCGATCGTTCACGGATCTGACGCACGCCTTCCACCCCGGCCAGCCACACTTCCCTGCCTTTCCGGACGAACGCAGGACGGCCCTGTTCGACCTGGAAAACGGCGACGGCTTCACGGCACATGTCTACTCCATCGTGGGCCAGTGGGGCACCCACGTGGACCCGCCGTCGCACTTTATCCGTGGCGGGCGAAGCCTGGACAACATCCCGGTGGAAGAGATGGTGCTGCCCCTGGTGGTGCTGGACATCAGCACGCGAACCGCGATCGACGCCGACGCGACGCCCACCCTGGCTGACGTCAGAGCATGGGAGGAACGCAACGGAAGGATTCCGTCCGGCGCGTTCGTAGCGCTTCGGACCGGCTGGAGCAAGCGCTGGCCGGACCCGGAGTCGATGGCAAACCGGGATTCCGACGGCGTCAGCCACACCCCGGGCTGGTCCCGGGAGGTGCTGTCCTTCCTGGTCGGCGAGCGGGACATCACGGCGATCGGCCACGAACAGACCGACACGGACCCGGGCAAGGCGACGTCGCACCAGGACTTCAGCCTGGAGACCTACATCCTTGCCCAGGACTGCTGGCAGATAGAGTTGCTCGCCAATCTGGACGGCCTGCCTGAATCAGGGGCTGTGCTGGTGGCCACGTGGCCAAAGCCTCAAGGCGGAAGTGGATTCCCCGCCCGGGTCTTCGCGATCCACTAGAGGCAATCCCCCTGACCGGCAGCTGCCACGAACTAAGATCGGATCCATGTCGAAGATCTCCAGCATGGGCCGCGGAATGCAAGTCGTCTTAGCTGTCGGGTCCCGTCACGAGGGCGGAGCGCGCGGCGCGACCGTCGGGGACATCGCCGCAGACCTCGGCAAGGACCGTAGCCAGATTTCCCGCGGGCTTAAGGCCGCCCAGCAGGAGAACTTCCTGCTCCGTGGCGGACACCGGGAGTACTCATTGGACTGGAGCCTCTACACGGATGCCCAGTTACTCACTGAGCAAAGGCTCCGGACCGACGGATTGACGGCTCTGGAGGGGCTCGTCGAGGATACCGGCGAAGGTTGCTTCCTGGGTGTCCTCAACGGGGACAGCACCGTAACGATCGGTGAGCATGTCCCATCGGACAGCAGGATGGTGGGTTCGTGGATCGGCCGGCCCTACCCCGCCTACTGCAGCGACGCCGGCCAGGCGCTGCTGTGGGACTCCGGCGACGCCGAGGTCCGGGCCGTCTTTAGCCACACTGAATTTGTGCGCCATGGCCCCAACACTCCCGTCGACGTCGAGGACTTCCTTGCTCGCCTGGCCGGGGCGCGGGAGCGCGGATATTCCGTTGTGGATGAAGAGGCGGAGCCCAACCTGTACTCCGTGGCCGTCCCCGTGCGCGACTTCCGCGCCGAGACCATCGCTGCTTTGCAGGTGGTCGGGCCAAAGGCGCGGCTGGAGCCGAAGTGCGAAGAAATTGCTTCCGCAGCCCTGAAATGGGCCGGCCGGCTTGAAGTGGCCCTGGGGCGTCCTAGCTGACTCCAGTGCCGTCTGCACCCACCGCCGCGAGGCGCCGTGCTGCCGAGTGCAGGGCATCCGCAATTTCCTCGGTCCGGAGCTCAACAGCGGCACGGCTGCCCAGGACGGAGAGGGCTGCGCTGACGCGTCCGCCCGGATCCCGCACGGGAACGGCCAGCTCATGAACGTCGTGCTCAAACTCCTCGGCCGCCCTGATGAAACCCTGCGGGCGGTCATGTTCCATCAACTCGCACACTTCCGATACGGCGTGGGCCGCCCTTGGGCCGCCCACGCCGATGAAGTCCACACCCTGCAGAAGCTCCGCAACCTCTGTTGCCTTGTGGTCCCAGAGGAGGGCACGGCCTGATCCCGTGCACCAGACAGGTGTGACCATGCCCGGTTTCACAAAGCTTCCCGGCACGCCGTCATTGCTCGATGTCCTGAGGAGGACCACCCGCACACCGTCGCGGACTGACAGCCGGGCCCGGAGCCCGAACTCGGCCACGAAGAGTTCCAGCTCGCTCTTGGCTTGGCCGATCCAGCCGACATTGAGGCTGGCCGCCAGCTGGAAGAAGGCCGGACCGGCACGGAACGGTCCGCGCTCTACCCGCTCCAGAATGGTTAGTTCGCACAGCTCCTGGGTTAGCCGGGACACCCGGCTTTGGTCCATCTCCAGTTCGGCGGCGAGCTGCGAAACGCCCAGCAGTGGCCTGCCCTGCTTCTCGCGGTCGATGATGAGCCGGACAAGGCGAAGACCCTGGCCCAGCGATGACGCTTCCGACAATTCCAAGCTGAACCGCTCCCTCTGGTGGACCTCAACGCCCATTCTCACACGGCGCAGGCTGCGGTGACCGGCGGCTGACTAGCTCGCGTGCTGCCGGCGTCGTCCGTGCTTGAAGTAGAAAAACGCGTAGCAGGCCGCGACGAAGGGGATGCCGAAATACAGGGCCGCTACCTGGTTCGGGTCGAAGGCGATGCCGATCAGAGAGACGAGGCACAGAGTGAAGGCAAGGATCGGAACCGCCGGAAACAGCGGGGCCTTGTAGGTGAGGTCTTCGATGTTTCCGCCGTTCCGCACGAAGGCCCTCCTGTGGAAGAAATGCGATGCCGTGATGGACATCCAGACTCCGACAACAGCGAACCCGGCGACAGAGACCAGGGCGAGATACACCGATTCCGGAGCGACCACGCTGCTGATCAGCGAGGCCAGCCCGCCGACCATGCTGACGCAAAGAGCGATGAAGGGAATCCCCTGTTTGGTGAGCTTCCGGAAAGCCTTCGGCGCGTGCCCTTCCTCCGACAGGGAGTAGAGCATCCTGGCGCAGGAGAACAGGCCGCTGTTTCCGGCGGAGAGCAGGGCGGTGATGATGACGAAGTTCATGATGTCCGCCGCGTAGGGAATGCCGATGGAGGAAAAGACTGTGACGAAGGGACTCTCGTCAAGGCCCACCTGGTCAAAAGGGATGGTGGCAGCGATGACAGCGATGGCGCCCACGAAGAAGATCAGCAGGCGGAACACCGTGGTCCGCATGGCTTTGGGAATGCTGGTCTCGGGGTTGGCGGTTTCGCCCGCCGCGACGCCGATGAGTTCCGAGCCGGAGAACGCGTAGAACACCGCCAGGGCAGTCACCAGGACGCCGGAGAAGCCGTTGGGGAACAGTCCGCCCGACGTGTTGAAGTTTTCGAGCAGGAACGGGTGGGAACCTCCGGCCAGCGGGTGGAACCCGACCAGCGCGGCCCCGCCAAAGGCAATCAGGACAACGATGGCGCCCACCTTGATGATGGAAAACCAGAACTCGGATTCGCCGAAGAAGCGCGATGAGACGGCGTTCAGGGCAAACAGAATGGACGCGAAGACGATGCACCACACCCACACCTCAATTCCCGGGAACCAGCGCTGCATGAGCAGTCCGGCCGCGGTGAACTCCGACCCCAGGGCCACTGCCCAGCACAGCCAGTACAGCCAGGCCGTGGTGAAGCCGGTGGCTGGACCGATGGACCTGGCTGCGTAGATGTGGAACGCCCCGGAGACCGGATAAGCGATGGCCAGCTCACCGAGGCAGGCCATGACCAGATAAACGACGAAGGCGCCCACGAGATAGGCGAGGACCGCGCCAAGCGGGCCTGCCTGGGAAATCGTGTAGCCCGAACTGAGGAAGAGGCCGGACCCGATGACGCCGCCCATGGCGATCATCACGAGGTGCCGGGGGCCCATTGACCGGCGGAGCCCGGGAGTTCCGGCCGTGACGGAAACCTGGTGGTCCAAGCTGGCAGTGGAGGAGAGTTCCATGAATTGCTCCCGGAAGTTTGTGGGCGTGCGGACGGGATTAGCCCGTGGCCTGACGGGACCCGGGACCAGGTCGGCGCACCCGCCCGGCGTCATGAAACTAGCACCAAATCCGCGTTAAGATCCTTAAAAGCATTCACAAATGTTTATATTGCACAACATTAAGGCCGCCCGAATCCGTTGTACTCAGGCTCCCCAGCTACACCGGCGTGCTGGCACACTGGGCAGATGAAAGAGTCGCCCTCCCCCGCCCGACGACCCGGAATCCGGGCGGCCATGTTTGTGGACTTCGACAACGTGTACACGGGTCTGCTGGCCCTCGATCCCCTGGCGGCGAAGCGGTTCGCCGAGGA
Organism: Arthrobacter sp. GW460-12-1-14-TSB2; assembly: GCF_059423525.1. Classification (NCBI taxonomy): domain Bacteria; kingdom Bacillati; phylum Actinomycetota; class Actinomycetes; order Micrococcales; family Micrococcaceae; genus Arthrobacter; species Arthrobacter sp. GW460-12-1-14-TSB2. The sequence continues at coordinate 27,190 of NZ_JBWKYC010000027.1, read as the reverse complement.
TCCCAAGCACTGGGCGGACGCCCTGTCCGCCGGCGGCTCCGCCGAAAGTTCCCGCCGCTTCCTGATCCGAAACTGCTACCTGAACCCGGTGGTGTACTCGAAATACCGGACGTACTGGACCCGTGCGGGTTTCCGTGTGATCGACTGCCCGTCGCTGACGCAGCGCGGGAAATCCAGCACCGACATCAACCTCGTGCTGGATGCGATGGACGCACTGTCCGGCGGCGCAGGCATAGACGAGTTCTTCATCGCCTCGGCGGATGCTGATTTCACGTCGCTCATCCAGCGATTTCGGGCGGCTGACAAGATGACCACGGTCATCGCCGCCGGCGCCGTGGCCTTCGCCTACCGCGAGATGGCGGACAGCGTGGTGGAGTCCCACGACTTCGTGGCCATCCTGAACGGCACCACCGGCGAGCCCATCCGGGCCGTGGCGTCTGTTCAGCCGCCGCAGGTCCAGCCGGCTGCCAAATCCAAGCCCAAGACCATGTCGAAAACCGCTTCCGCCGCGGTCCGGGAGGTCTGCGACTTCGTTCGCGCTGCCCCGGGTCCGGTGGTCGGGGCGATGGTGGCCCACCGCGCACTCACGGCGGACCCTTCCCTGAAGACTGACTGGGGAGGGTACGGAAAATTCGGGACGTGGGTGGCCCAGATCGGCAACAGCGTTGAGTACTCCCCCTCACGGGGCGGCTGGGTCTGGGACGCGCAGCGGTTTTCCAGTGACGACCTGCCCGCGGACGCCGACGTCGAGCCCGGTATCGAGGAACGCGTCACCAGGGTGACGGACGTGCCCGCACTCTCCGCCGCCCAGTTCCGGCAACTGTTCCAGGCGATGGCGGCCAGGCTTCGCGAACAGCCGGTCAACCGCAACGAACTCTCCCGGCTCGTCCGGGACGACTGTGTCACCGCCGGCCAGCCCGTGTCCCGCGGTGCCGTGAACTTCGTCATTCAAGGTCTGGGCTACGTCAATTATCAGCTCAGTGAAAATGCGACGGCGGAAGGGCTGGCGGCGGCATGGACAGAAGACGTGGAGGAGCTTTGCCGCGTGGCGCTGATGGAGTTCGACGACGCCGAGAAGGCGGCCCTGCGGCGCTGGGCCAGTGGCGGCTATCTGGAGGTCTAGTTTCCCTCCGGCAGGCGTCGGTGAGAGGACGACGGCGGGGAGGAACCGCCGTCGTCTGTCTCGGTTTTCTTCGGTTTGCGGCCTCACGGACCGCGGGGGTCAGGCCCGGCTTCGACGCGTAACGGCGCCGAAAATCGCCAATACGATCACAGCCCCCAAAATAGCCAGCAGCCAGGTCCTGAGATCGAAGAAGTCAGCGAGTCCGCCGCCGAAGACCAGCGAGCCGATCCATCCGCCAAGGATGGCGCCAACCACACCCAGAACCAGCGTTACCACCCAACCACCGCCCTGCCTGCCGGGAAGTATGGCTTTTGCGATAGCCCCCGCGATCAAGCCGAGCAGGAGAAATCCGAGAAATCCCATGACGAGCTTCCTTCCGAATGAGAGAACCGCTTAGCTGCGGCGGGAGCAGGAATTCCTGCTGGACGGGGTCATGCCCGTTGCCTGCTGCCGCTCCGCGGTCCGGGTTGCCGGCACCTGCCGGTGAGTGGATTCTAAGGAGTCCTACCGGGCCCGTCACGAGTGGCCGCCACCCGAATATTGCGGCCGCCTACGTGAATTGCCAGCACAGACTACCCACGGACAGCACCTGAGGCCCAAATACCCTAGCGGGTATGCCCGCCGCTTCGTAGCCTTGGCTTCTGGAAGAGGAGGCCGAGCATGTCCGTTTGTGGAACTGAAACCGGCGGCCGGCGCCAGTGGCCGGCCGTCCCACCCCTGAACGTAACCGTCGCATCGGACGGGTGTTTGCCAAGGCCGGACCGTAGGCCCCTCCGTCAGGGAGAGGCTGGCCCGATGCCGGCATCCAGGGGCAGAGTGGTTTCACCGCCGGCATCCTCCGCCGCTTCCGGTCGCTGCGGCTTGTAGACCCAGGCCACCAGCACCACCGAGATGATCATCAGCAGGAACCACGAAACCAGCTTGTCGGGCGAGACCATATGCCAGCCGTCCACCTGGTTGGGGTAGAGCCAGGCCCCCGACCAGGTGGCGATGTTCTCCGCAATCCAGATGAACAGCGCCACCAGGAGGAACGCCAGGACCAGCGGCATCCGGAAGTTCCGGCGGAAGACGCGGAAGTGCATGACGCACCGTCCAAAGACGGTCACGACGGCGGCCAGCAGCAGCCAGCGGGCGTCCCAGATGTAGTGGTGGGTGAAGAAGTTCACGTAGACGGCCGCGGCAATGACCGCCGTAATCCATCGCCGCGGGTACCGGCTGAAGCGCAGGTCGAAGAGCCGGTAGACGCGGACCATGTAGGAACCCACCGCCGCGTACATAAAGCCGCTGAAGAGCGGGACCGCCCCGATGCGGAGGAAACCTTCGGCCTCGTAGGACCAGGATCCGACGTCGGTCTTGAACAGTTCCATCACCGTTCCCACGATGTGGAACAGGACGATAACCCTCAGCTCGCGGACAGTTTCCAGCCGTGTGGCCACCATCAGGATCTGGATGACGACGGCGGCGAGGGTCAGGAAGTCGTTCCTGGCCAGACCGGCGTCGTCCGGGTACCACAGGCGGGCCGCCATGAGCACGGCGAGAAGCGCGGCCCCAAAGATGCATGCCCAGCCCTGCTTGAGGCCGAAAACCACAAACTCGGCGACCCTTGACCTGGCACCTCCGGCAGGGGCACTGTCCAAAAACCGATGGGCCCGCTGATCGATCACAAGCTCTACGGATGTGAAGCTCCGCACTGATCCCCCGTTTCCCTAGGCTGCGCCGAGCCTGCCCAGGCAGTAGTTCTTTGGCCAGTGCCGGACCCGGCGCGGCAGCCGTGGATACACCACCGCGGACCACCGCACGGTGCGGTCGAACCAGCGGCCATGACGTTCAGTCCACGGCAGCCCGAAGCCTTGCCGCAGGTGGTCCGGCAGAAGCCCTGCGGTAATGAAGCGGGCCAGCGGCATGACCGCACGCTGCCAGGTCCGGGGGTCTGTCGGGTAGAGCAGGCCGCGGGCCACACCTGACGCAACGGCATCGGCCTCCAGCCCCTGCAGGCAGCCCTCCCAGTAACGGCCGAATGCCGCGCGGTCAGCCGGCCACAGCTCCGCGGGAAGCTGCAGTGCCGTGCCGATTCTCGCGTAGTCCCGGTACATGAGGTCAGCGGCTTCGTCGTCCAGCGCACCGTAGATTTTTTCGTAGATGGTGACGGCCGTGTCGTACAGGGTTGCCACCACCCAGAGCTGGGACTGTGCGTCGAAGGCGCTGTAGCCCGCGGAGCCGGCGTCAGGTTTGCGGCGGACGGGGGCGTGGGCGCGGTTCACGCTGCGGCGCACCGCTGCCACCTGGTCTTCAGTCCCGTACACCACTGCATACACGTAGGTGAGGGTGGCCCGAAGCCGTTCGAGCGGACGATCGGCAAAGTTGCTGTGCTCGGCAACGCCGTGGCCCACTGCCGGGTTCGCGATCTGCAGCAGGATTGCCCGCCCTGCCCCGGCCAGCAGAACGCCCTCTGCTCCCATGTCGGCAAGTCCACGCACCATGCCCACACACTACCCGAGAGCCGACCCTCGCCGCCGCCGGCGTATAGCCTTGGAACAGGAGGCAACATGACGGTTCGCAGCGCAGGGATCTTGCTTTTCCGGTGGAACCCGGAAGCCCGCTTGGAGGTCTGGATAGCCCATATGGGCGGACCTTTTTGGGCCCGCAAGGACGAGCACGCGTGGTCCATCCCGAAGGGTGAATACCCCGAGGACGAGGATGCCCTGACGGCCGCCCGGCGCGAGTTCGCCGAGGAAATGGGCACTCCGGCACCGCCGGCCGACTACTTCGAACTGGGCGCTTTCAGGCAACCCTCAGGCAAGATCATCACGGCTTTCGCGGCCGACTGGGACTTCCAGCCCGAAAGCATCGTCAGCAACACCTTCCCACTGGAATGGCCCAGGGGGTCCGGCATCATCAACCACTATCCCGAGATCGACGACGCCCGTTGGTTCAGCGAGTCCGAGGCGCGCACCAAGCTGGTGAAGGGCCAGCTGCCCATCCTTGACGCCCTGGTTCAGCGGCTCCGGGACGGCATCCAGCACTAGCCCGGACAGTCCGGGAGGTCCCGCCGTCGTCGTTCATCACTTTTTCGGTTTGGCAGTCTTGGGTGCCTTCGGCGGCAGTTCGGCGACGTGCGCCAGCGCCCGGGCCAGCCACGGCTCGATCTCTTCTGGCGACCCTTGTACCGGGAGCCCCGCATAGCCGCCCATGGGCCGTTCGGCGGAGATGAATGGCAGGGTTTCCCGGCTCGCCATCAGCTCGTCGCGGTCGGCATCCGTGAGCTTCAAGCCCAAGGTGGAGCCGTAAAGCCCCGCGAACATGTTTCCGTTGACAAAGGCGCCGAGGTTCCCGAACATCGGCTTGATCTCGATGCCCGGCAGCGCTGCCAGCAGTGACCTGAACTGCTCTTTGTCAGCCTCACTGGGCTTTGCCATTTCCATGAGGGCGCCTTCCGGTCCGGGGCCTTCATTATCACCCGTCTACTCCTGGAAGGGGACCTTTTCCCAGGACAGGGCGGCGGGGCCGGTGGCGCTGTTGGCCGCCACCGTGAACCTGACGTAGTTGGTGGCGTTGGCTGAACCGTCCACGGTGATGCGCTGCAGGTCATCCGCCGCTTCCTGGCCGTAGATGGTCAGCCAGGGCGAGCCTTCGGCCAGGGGCTGGTTTTCGGCGTAGACGTGGCTGTCGCCGTTGATGAGGTATACCGGGCCGTCGAAACGGTTGGTTTCCTCGGTGATCGTCCGGACGATTTCACGGAAGCCCGACACGGAGTCCGGGTTCGCCGAGGCAGCGGCGAGCAGCGACGGATCAAACATGTCCGCCTGGGTCATGAGCACCACTGCACGGTCGTTGCGGCGGGTCGCGTCCCGGAACGTGTCCCGCACCTGTTCGAGGACAGCCTGCGTGCGGTGCTCCACTTCGGCCTGCTGCTCGGGCGTGACCGAGGTTTCGCCGATGCCGGTCCAGGGCAGGAGCGAGTTGTTGCTGCCCTGGACGTTGACCACGGAGAACGCCACGCGGTTCTTCGTGAAGCGGACGTTCTCGGGCAGCCCGAGGTCTTCCTGTGTCTTCAAGGGCATCGTCTTCCCGAGGGTCTTGCCGGGCTCGTTGAAGAAGACTTCCCGAAGCTTGGCCAGCCGTTCGAGCGGGTTGTAGGCGCCGTTGTTTCCACGGTGGCAGTCCACCCACTCGTTGTCACCGGGCGTGTAGACCAGCGGGTGTTCGAAGGTGTCTAATTCGGCGCGGATGTATTCGAAGTATTCATCCGAACAAACGGAGGACCCGTTCTTGATATCGCCCACGTGGGCGACGAAATCCAGGCTGCTGTCGGCGTTGATGTCCTGGATGCGGGCGGGGAACTTGGCGATTTCGGCATCGCCGTAGGGGATGTCGCCGATGACGCCGAAGCTGAATACCTGCTGCCCGGCATCGTCTTCACCTGCGTTGGCGGCAGCGGACGGGCCCGCAAACCCGGTGAGGGACATGAGTGCCACGAGGGCGGTGGCAGCGCTTTTTATGAGCACAGAGGTTCTCCTTGGTGCGTCTCAACGGGATTCCGCCCAAGCGATCCGGCCGTGAGCGAGGGTGCCTGAAAAGAGTGCCTGTGGCGGACTAACGCGCGAGAACCGCACGGTGTCGGATCCGTGAACAGTGAGTGTCGCGGCCGGACGCTGTCCGCCCTTTGTTCGTGCCTGAGAGAATGGCCCAATGGAGGTCGCCCTGGGACTGTTGGTTCTCGTGGCGGTGGTCTGTGCCGGGAGCGCCCTGGGCCGGAAGCTCAACGTCTCGGTGCCGCTGCTGCTGGTGCTGGCCGGCGTCGCGGGGTCGTTCCTCCCCTTCGTTCCGCACATTGAACTGAATCCGGAACTGGTCCTCGTCGGGCTGTTGCCGCCGCTGCTGTACGCCGCCGCGCTGCGGACCTCGCTCTTTGATTTCGGCTCCAACCGCCGCGCCATCGGGCTGCTCTCGGTGGGCTATGTCATCTTCGGAACGCTCGCTGTGGGCTTCGTGGTGTGGTGGCTGTTCCCGGAGATCCCGCTGGCCGCCGCGATCGCGCTCGGCGCCGTCGTGGCGCCGCCTGATGCGGTGGCCGCGACGGCCATCGCGCGGAAGGTGGGCATGCCGCGCCGGATTGTCACCATCCTCGAGGGTGAATCGCTGGTCAACGACGCCACGGCCCTGGTCTGCCTCCGTGCTGCCATCGCCGCCATCTCGGGGTCCGTGTCCGCGGCCGGGATCGCGGGCGGATTCCTGCTCGCCGCCGGCGGTGGCCTGGTGGTGGGGCTGGCCGCCGCCTACGTGCTGACCGTGCTCCGTAAAAGGATCCGAAACGTCGCGATCAACACTTCGACCTCACTCGTGGCCCCGTTTGTCGCTTACCTTCCGGCCGAGGCGATCCATGCCTCCGGGGTGCTCGCCGTCGTCGTCACCGGGCTCGTGATGGGGACAAAGGCGCCGTCCATGCCCAACGGCGCCGCACGGCTGAGCCAGCGCAGCAACTGGAACACGGTGCAGTTCCTGCTGGAAAACTCCGTATTCCTGCTGATCGGGCTGCAGGTCCGGACCATCATCGACGGCGTCCAGGACGACTCGCTTGGCGCCGGCCGGATCTGGGCCGGTTGCGCAGTGATCCTGGTGGCCGTGCTGGTGCTCCGGCCGGTGTGGGTGTTCCCGGCAACGTACCTGCCCCGGCTGATTCCGTCCGTGCGGCGGGCGGACCCCGCACCGCCCTGGCAGTTCGCCGCGATCGTGTCCTGGGCCGGGATGCGCGGGGTGGTGACGCTGGCCGCGGTGCTGGTGCTGCCCGCGGAACTGGAGCACCGTTCGGTGTTGATTCTGGCCGCCCTGGTGGTGGTGGGCGGCACGCTGACGCTGCAGGGGTTCACTCTTCCGGGGCTGGTCCGGTTGCTCCGCGTGCAGGGTCCGGACCAGCGCGAGGACGCCCTCAACCAGGCCTCTTTGATGCAGCTCGCCACCTCTGCCGGAGTGGCCCGCCTGCAGGAACTGCGCACCGACAACGACCCGCCGGAGGTGGTGGCGATGCTGAAGCGGCGGACCCAGGAGCGCGGGCTGGCGGCCTGGGAGCGGCTGGGCCGGCCCGCGTCGGAAGCAGCGACCCCCAGCCAGCGCTACGCCCAGCTGCGGCTTGCCATGCTGGAAGCTGAACGCGCGAAGGTGCTGGAGCTGCGTCGGGGCGGCGAGTACGCCCACGAGGTCCTCAGCGAAGTCCTGGACCGGCTGGACGTTGAGGAATCGATGCTCGACCTTTCCCTGAATGAACTGGACACTTCCGGCGAGGGCGGCGGGGAGGGCATCGCCAGGCCCGGCGGGGTGTGCGGTCACCTGGAGTCCGCCCGCTCCCCCGCTGTGCCCCGCGACGCCTCCTGCGCGGACTGCGTCCGGGAAGGCACGACGACGGTGCACCTCAGGATGTGCCTGGCCTGCGGCAACGTAGGGTGCTGCGATTCCTCCCCCGGAACGCACGCGTCCAGGCACTTCGAGACCACCGGCCACCCGGTGATGCGGAGCATCGAGCCGGGCGAGGACTGGCGCTGGTGCTACAAGGACGACCTGCTGGGGTGATGGCCGGGGTCATCGTGGTGAACCCCAACCAAAGAGCAAACACTCGGCAAACAGCGGGGAAACAGGCACCCGGAAAGCCCAATCCGCTACTCGCGGGTAGGAATACTGGAAGGCATGACTACCTTTACTCGTCGTCAAGTTCTGCGTTCAGCGGGAGTGGCCGCCGTGGCCGGAACCATGGCCACCAGCACTCCGGCGGGCGCGTTTTCAGCCTCCCCAAGCGGCGTCTTCGGCTACGGGGTCGCTTCAGGAGACCCTATGCCGGACACTGTGCTGCTGTGGACCCGCGTGACGCCCACCCCGGAATCACTACCCGGCAGTGGTGCCGGACCGGACGTTTCCGTCCGATGGGAAGTATCCGCCGATGCCGCGTTTACGAAAGTCGCGGCCCGGGGTACTGCCTCCACGGGCCCGGGCCGCGACCACACCGTCAAGGTCATTGCGGGCCGGCTCGCCCCCGGCACGAGCTACTGGTACCGGTTCATCTTCGGACAGGAGATCTCACCCGCTGGCCGCACCCGCACGGCACCGGCGGCAGGTGCCCCGGTGGACCGGCTGAAGTTCGGTGTCGTTTCCTGCGCCAACTGGCAGGCCGGCTATTTCTCCTCCTACCGCCACCTCGCCGCCCGCGGGGACCTCGACGCTGTGCTCCACCTCGGCGACTACCTCTACGAATACGGCCCGGGCGAATACCAGGCGCGCGACGTGGTGGTCCGTCCACACGAACCCGCGCACGAGATGACCCAACTGGCCCACTACCGCCGTCGCCACGCCCAGTACAAGACCGACACCGACCTGCAGGCCCTGCATGCCGCCGCGCCGTTCATCGTGACCTGGGACGACCATGAATCGGCCAACGACGCCTGGAGGGGCGGCGCCGAGAACCACAGCGAGGGCGCCGAAGGGGCGTGGAGCGCGAGGTTTGCCGCGGCGCACCAGGCCTACGCCGAGTGGATGCCCGTGCGCTACGAACCGGGCGGCCAGATTTACCGCCGGCTGGACTTCGGCTCGCTGGCCAGCCTGTCCATGCTTGACCTCCGTTCCTACCGGGACCAGCAGGCGGCCAACGGCACGGATGCCGCGGTCACTGACCCCGCCCGCACGATCACCGGCGCCGCCCAGATGGACTGGCTGCTGGGCAACCTCAAGTCAACTGGCCCGCAATGGAAGCTCGTGGGCAACCCGGTCATGATCGCACCCGTCCGGGTGCCCTCGACCCTGAGCACGGCGGAACTGGCCGGCGTCCAGAAGCTGATGGGCGGGACGAGCATCAGCGGGGTGCCATACAACGTGGACCAGTGGGACGGTTACGAGGCCGACCGCAACCGTGTGGTCCGCCACCTGCGGGACCACGCCGTCAAGGACACGGTTTTCCTCACCGGAGACATCCACTCCGGCTGGGCCTGCGACATCCCCGCCGATCCTGCCAGCTACCCTGCCACCGGCGATTCCGTGGCCACGGAACTGGTGTGCACGTCCGTCACGAGCGACAACCTCGATGACATCCTCAACGTTCCGCCCCGGACCGGATCCGTCGCCGTGGAGAACGCCATCAAGGCGGCGAACCCGCACGTGAAATACCTCGATTTCGATTCGCACGGCTACTCCGTCCTGGACGTGACGGCCGCCGGAGTCCGGATGGACTGGTATGTCCTCGCCGAACGCACCTCCGCCAGCTCAGGATCCACGCTGTCCACATCGTTCAACGTTCACGCCGGCACCGGCAAGGTCACGCCGGCACAGGGAGGACTCCAGTGAGCCGTTCACCGCAGCAGCGTACGCCCGCCGTCAACAGACGTCCGACGCCGGGACGACGGCAGTTCCTGAAGTTCGCCGCTGCCGGAGGTGCCGCCGTCGTCCTTTCCTCCGCGCAAGGAACGGCGTGGGCGGCGCCGGCGGCGGGCCGGACCCGGAGCTACGTGCTCGTGGTGGACGGATGCCGCCCGGACGAGATCACTGCCACCCTGACTCCCAGGCTGGCTGGCCTGCGTGCGGCCGGCACGAATTTCCCGGCGGCGCGGTCCCTTCCGGTAATGGAGACCATTCCCAACCACGTGATGATGATGACCGGGGTCCGGGCGGACCGCTCAGGCGTTCCGGCCAACGCGATTTTCGACCGGGCCGAGGGCCTGGTCCGCGACCTCGACCGGCCCACGGACCTGCACTTCCCCACCCTCCTGGACCGGTTGCAGGAGCGCGGACTGACCACCGGCTCGGTGCTGAGCAAGAAGTACCTCTACGGCATCTTCGGCACCCGCGCCAGCTACCGCTGGGAACCCCAGCCGCTGCTGCCGGTCACAGGTCACGCGCCCGACGCCGCCACGATGGACGCGCTGCTCGCGATGGTGGGCGGACCCGACCCGGACTTCGTCTTCACCAACCTCGGCGACATCGACCGCGTGGGGCACTCCGATCTCACGGGAACCACGCTGCGGGCTGCACGTGAAGCTGCCCTCGCCGACACAGACGTGCAAGTGGGGCATTTCATCGACCACCTCAAGAGCACCGGCAAGTGGGATTCCAGCGTGGTGATGGTGTTGGCGGACCACTCCATGGACTGGTCCATCCCCACGAACGTGGTTTCCGTCGACCTGATCCTGCAGTCCCGGCCGGAGCTGCAGTCCAACATCACGATTGCCCAGAACGGCGGGGCGGACCTGCTCTACTGGACCGGTCCCGACGCCGACCGCACCGCAGGCCTGGCCGCCGTCGAGCAGCTGGTCGCGGCGCATGAGGGCGTCCTGTCGGTCAACAGGCCCGCGGACCTGCGCCTGGGGGCCGAAGCCGGAGACCTCGTGGCCTACTGCCGTGCGGGCTGGCGCTTCTCGGACCCGTACGTGGCGTCCAACCCCATCCCTGGCAACCACGGGCACCCCGCCACCGAGCCCATTCCATTCTTCATCTCCGGCGGCAGCCCGCTGGTGGTTCCGGGGTCGGTGTCTTCGGAGCCGGCGAGGACTGTCGATGTCGCTCCGACCATCGGCGACATTTACGGACTCAAGGCACCGGCTGGCGGGTACGACGGAACGTCGCGGTCCAGCGCCCTGAGGCTCTGACCTCCTTGAGCGGACGACGGCGGCACCCCAGTGAGTGCCGCCGTCGGACGCTTCCCGGGTGTTGCGGTCAGCCGAACAGCCAGGCCGCTCCCAGGAGGAGCGGGACCGCCAGGACCGTGGTGAACACGGCGGTTGACTGCGCGATGCCCTGACCCGCGCCGTAGCGGACCGAGTAGAGGACCACATTTTGCCCGGTGGGAAGGATCGCGCAGGCCGTGACCACAAAGGTGCTGAACGCGTCGAGGTGGAAGACGAATGCGGCCAACGCCCAGGCGAGTGCCGGTTGAATGGCGGATTTGAGGATCACCGCCACAGAGGTGGGAACACGGTCACTGAGCCCGGGCCGGACAGAGAGTCCGTGGAGCGACATGCCAAAGATGATCAGCATCAGCGGGACCGCCAACTGGGCCACCAGGGCCAAGGGATCCAGAACCAGGCTGGGCACTTCAATCCCCGCGGCGCTGACCATCACGCCAAGGATGGCCGCCACGGTTACCGGATTGCGGAACGGAATGGAGAGGATGCGCCAGATGGAAACGTGCTTCCCCGCCGGATCCGTGAGGTCCAGGATAGTCAGGGCTATGGGCGTCAGGATGGCCAGCTGGAACAGCATGATGGGCGTGACGTAGGTGGCGCTGCCGAGGATGTAGAGCGACAACGGTACACCCAGGTTCGTGGAATTCACGATGCCCACGGACAGCGCACCGATGGTGGTGCGCCGGACACCCCAACGGCCAATCGCACCCGCAACGGTGAACACGAGCATGACGGCCACTGCCGTCACCACGGAGATCAGGCCCGTGCTGCTCAGGACGTCGGAAATGTGCCGGGACGCGATGGCGGAAAACATGAGGCAGGGCAGCCCCACCATGAAGGTCAGGGTGGACAGGACCTTGCTCCCCTGCGGGCCCAGCGCCTTGGTTCTGCCGAGGATGTAGCCGATGAGCAGCACCACGCTGACAACAAAGAAACCCTTGAGGACTCCGTCCAAACCGTTTTCCTCAATCTTTTCTGCCGGAGGGCCGGCTGATGACGCGGCTGACTGGGAACGGGTCAAGCCTATAGCGGCGGCCGTAACCGGCAGATTCTGCGGCGTAATCTTGAGGCATGACGGCAAGCTACAGGTATGACGTGGCGGTAGGGCACCTGCTGGTGTCCCCGGCGCACGCCTACTTCGGCCGCGCCCGCGAGGGTGCGGCCGACGTTCCGACCACCGACGCCGAGCGGGTTGAACTGGTGGCGGGCAAGGGCATTGTGGGCGACCGTTTCTTCGGCAAGGCTGCGCATATGGATGCCGCCGTCACCCTCTTCGCCATCGAGGCGCTCGAAGCCATGGCCGCGGAGTTGGGGGCAGGCCCTTTTGACCCGCGGCTGACGCGGCGCAATGTGGTCCTCAGGCGTGCAGACCTGGCACCGTTGCTGGGCGGAGAATTTGCGCTCGAATCACGAGGGGACGTTGTTCGGTTGAAGGCCGGACGGCCCGCCCATCCCTGCGCCTGGATGGACCAGATGCTCGCACCAGGCGCCCACAAGGCGATGCGCGGGCGGGGCGGGGTTCGCTGCCAGGTGCTGTCGGGCGGCATCCTGCACCGCGGCCCGGCAGTGCTGGTCAGCCCCGTTCCCCTCGACCCCGGCAGCGCCGGCAGGCCGACGCTGCTCCGCCCGTCGCGGCTGCCTTAGCGCGGCGGGCACAACGGAAGCGGACGACGGCGGGAAGTCCCGTCGTCGTCCGCCTGCCCTTGGTGCCGCTACGCTCTGTGATGTTCCGTAGCTGACCGCCCGGCCCCTCCGGTTCCGGCTTTGCCGGCCGGCTGGCCTTCGCCGGCGCCCTGACGCCGCGGCGCAGCCGGGTTGTTGATCCTGCCGGCCCGCGCTTCGGCCACGAGAAGTCTCTTCTTCACGATGACGCTCCTGCGGGTTCCCGGTAGCGGCTTTCCGGAACATCGGTGATGAACATGTGCCCCGGCGTGTGGCTGATGGCAAAGGAGGGCCTGGACGCCATCACGGCGCTCTGCGGTGTCACGCCGCAGGCCCAGAAGACCGGGACTTCGCCTGGCCGGATCTCCACCGCGTCACCGAAGTCGGGGCGGTTGATGTCAGCGATGCCAAGGTCTTCCGGGGACCCGACGTGAATCGGGCTGCCGTGGACCTTCGGTACTTCCGACGTCACCCTGATGGCGGTTTCGACCAGCCCGGGCGGCATCGGGCGCATGGACACCACCATCGGACCGTGAATCCGTCCTGCCGGAGTGCACTCAATGTTCGTGCGGTACATGGGCACGTTGCGGCCGGTTTCCGTGTGCCGCAGCGGGATGCCCTCACCAGCAAGCGCGGCCTCGAAGGTGAAGCTGCAGCCGATGAGGACGCCCACCATGCCGTCACGCCACACCGATGTTGCGTCAGTGACCTCGTCGGCAAGTTCGCCGTCCACCCACACGCGGTAGGAGGGGATGTCAGTGCGGATGTCCGACCCTGCAGCGAGGACGCTTTCGTAGTGCCCCGCCCGGATGATGTCGATAACGGGGCAGGCCTTGGGATTAAGCCGGCAGAACTCAATGAATTCGTCGGCGTAGTCGGCCGTCACCGCGATCAGGTTCGCCTGGGTGTAGCCGTCGCTCCATCCGGAGGTGGGCGTGACCAGGCCGTTGCGGAACTTCAGGCGCGCGTCGGAGGGTGCCATGAGGGCGTTGGCCTGGCTCATCGGGCCAGCGCCTCAGCGGGTTCGCCCGAGGACTGAAGGTATTCCTCGTCCTCGGCGACGTTGGAGTTCCGGCCCAGGGCCAGGCCCACCAGGGTCAGCAGGCATGCGACGCTGAGGTACATAGCCACCGGGACCCAGCTGTGGAAAGTACTCAGCAGCAGGGTGAACATGAACGGTGCAATGGCGCCACCGATGATACCGGCGAAGGTGTACGCCAGCGAACTGCCGGTGGAGCGGAGCCGCGGCGAGAACTGCTCAACCACGAAGGCCGCCTGCGGGCCGTACATGAACGAGTGGCAGAGCAGGCCCAGGACCGTTCCCACAATCAGCATGACCGGGGACCGTCCTTCGAGGACGATGAAGAACAGGTAGGCCCACACCGCGGCCGCCACTGCGGCGATGCCGTAGACCAGCCGGCGGTTGATGCGGTCTGAGATGGCCCCGGCAAGCGGCATGGTGAAAAGCTGGAGGGCTGACCCGATAAGAACAGCCACAAGTACCTGGCCTCGGTCGAAGCCAAGCTCCTGGATGCCGTAGGTGAGGGTGAAAACCGTGCACAAAGCGTAGGTGACATCCGGGCCGATCCGGCTGAGCATGGCTGCGATCAGGGGCCGGCGCTGGGTGGTCAGGACTTCCCGGATCGGGGCCTTGGGCTTGTCTCCCCTGGCTTCCATCGCCTTGAAGATGGGGGTGTCCTCAAGCTTGAGCCGGATCCAGAGCCCGAAGGCCACCAGCAGCGCCGAGATAAGGAACGCGATCCTCCAGCCATAGTCGAGGAAAGCTTGTTCTGACAGGGTCAGGGTCAGGACTGCGAGCGCACCGTTGGCCATCAGGTTGCCGGCGGGAGGGCCAATCTGCGCGGCAGATGCCCAGAATCCGCGGCGGTTGGGGTCACCGAATTCGCTGGAGAGCAGCACTGCGCCACCCCATTCGCCGCCGACACCGACGCCCTGGGCAAAGCGGAGGAAGACCAGGATGGCGGGAGCGATGACGCCGATATTGTCGTACGTGGGCAGCAGGCCGATAAGGAACGTAGCGACGCCGATGAGCATAAGCGTGATGACCAGGATTTTCTTGCGGCCGATCTCATCCCCCAACCGCCCGAAGATAATGCCGCCGACGGGCCGGGAAATGTAGCCCACCGCGTAGGTCGAGAAGGCCAGCAGGGTGCCCGTGACGGGGTCCGAGGCCGGGAAGAAGATCAGTGGGAAAACGATCGCGGCCGCGGCTGAGTAGACGGCGAAGTCATAGAACTCCAGCGCGGTTCCAGTCAGGCTGGCTGCGAATGCCTTGTACATGCCCTTGCGCCCAACAAAGGGTTTCGGGTCGCCGGGGGCCATTACTGATGGAGTGGCCATGTGTATCCTCCATGAAAAGTGCGGATGTCATCCGCATGCGGGCGGATGCTGCTGGGGCGCCTTCTTCTGTCCGGCTCGCAGCGTCGCAAGCGGAGCATTAGGGCGGGTGTGCAGCTACCGTTAGGGCTGCAAGGTCGAGAGGTAATCGTTGGATCGTTGAACAATCCGAACTGTTGAACAATCTACGCGACGCAGATCACACCGTCAAGGGTTGACTGTGATTCGGCGGAGTGCCGGGATGTGATTTTTCGGCTGGTCCGGGGTTCCTTCCCGCCGTCCGTCCGAGCGGTGGGGGGGGGGGGGGGGGGGGGGGGGGGGCCGAGCGGTCGACGGCGGGAGTTCCCGCCGTCGACCGCCTTGCTCTTGGTGCCGCTCCCCTACAGTTTCGGCTGGTCCGGGATGAACGCTTCCCGGGCCAGACGGGTGAAGTCCGCGACGAGAACCGAGGGATCGTCTTTCCACGAGGCCAGGAACACGGAAATCGGAGGGGCATCGCGGACCGGCCGGTAGGTGATTCCCGGCCTTGGATTCTGCGCCGCCGTGGCCTCCGACGACATTCCAACGGCCTGTCCCGTGGAGATGAGGGTCAGCCATTCATCCACGCCCTGCACCAGCCGGACCGACGCCGGCCCGTCCATGCCCAGCCAGAGGTCTTCCGTGGTGGTTCCCGTCCGGTGGTCGACCGCAATCGTTCGTCCGGCGAAATCGGACAGGCGGAGGAAACGCCTCCGCGCGAGCGGATCCCCCTTCGCGAGGGCACCGTAGCGCGCTTCCGTGCCGATAATCGTCGTGGCGAAGCGGTTGTCGGTAAGCGGACGCCGGACGACGGCGATGTCGACGCCTCCATTTGCCAGGCCGCCCGTCGGGGCATTCGACTGGACCCAGATCAGGCGCACCGCAGGGTGGAGCTCTTCCCATTTTCGCTGCAGGGCCACGGTGCGGCGGCCCAGCGCGGACCACGCATAACTCACCCTGAGTTCGCCGCTGTGGTCCTGGGCTGCGCGTTCCAGCAACGCGACCTCGTCGAGGACGCGCCGTGCGTGCTCGATGATGCGTTCCCCGGCAGGCGTCGGGGTGACGGTGCGGGTTGTTCGTTGCAGAATGCGCAGCCCAAGGGCCCGCTCCAGCGCCGCGACAGACCGCGAGATGGCGGCCTGGGATGTCCCGAGTGCGATGGCGGCGTCGGTGAAAGTCCGGGAGTCCACCACGGCCACCAGCGCCCGGAGGTACCGCAGCTCAACATTCATACGGTCATCGTATAGAACCGTCGTTGAGCACATTTTTCGGCGCACGGTTTTGGCCGGACACTTTGGGCTATGGAAGCTTATTCAGTGCAGGGCGCGGAGCCGGCCCGCGAGTCGTCGGTGGTTCGCGGTGTCCTGACCATGACGGGTAGCGGGGTCAGTAACCAGGTGGGCGCGGGGATCGGCGCCCACGCCTTTCCGATGATCGGGCCGGCAGGGGTGGTGGCTGTACGGCAGCTGGTGGCTGCCGCCGTACTCCTCCCCGTTGCCCGCCCTCCCTTCCATCGGTTCACGTGGAGGCAGTGGTGGCCGGTCCTGCTGCTGGGGGCCGCTACCGCATTGATGAACATCTGCCTCTACGTGGCCATCGAACGGATCGGGCTGGGCCTTGCCGTCACCCTGGAATTCCTGGGTCCGCTGGCGGTTGCCCTCCTCGGATCAAGGGCGCGGCGGGATTTGTTGTGCGGGCTGAGCGCAGGACTGGGAGTCTTCATCCTCGTGATGCCGGGGCCCACCAGCGACTTCGCCGGCATAGCCGTCGCTATGACGGGAGCCGCGTGCTGGGCGGCGTACATCGTCCTGAACCGCGTCGCCGGCCAGCGGCTGCCCGGACTGCAGGCCCCGGCCGCAGCCACTCTGGTTTCCCTCGTGTTCTACCTGCCGGTGGCCGCCTACCTCGTCACGCAAGGGATGCTCGCCGGGCCGGCTCTGCTGTACGCCGTCATTGCCGGTCTTCTTTGCTCGGTCATTCCCTACGCCTCCGACCTCATTGCACTCCGCCACGTGCCCGCCGGATTCTTCAGCGTGTTCATGAGCATCAACCCCATCCTCGCCGCACTCTCCGGAACCATGGTGCTGGGGCAAATCCTGGTGATGCACGAATGGCTGGGCATGGCGTTGATCGTGGCCACCAACACCGCAGCGATCTGGCTGGCGGGCCGCAGGACTGCGCCCGTGGTTATTTAGCTGGCCGGACCGGGGCGGTCGATGGCATCCATGACCCTGTCGGTAACGTCATCAATTGCGCCGATGCCGTCCACCCGCGTCAGGATGGTGCGCTTCGCATACGTGGCCACCACCGCCTCGGTCTGCTCGTGGTAGAGGTCCAGCCGGTGGCGGATAACGGCTTCGTTGTCATCGCTACGGCCGGTTTCCCGGGCGCGGCCCAGGAGTCGCGTTACCAGCTCCTCGTCGTCCGCGGTCAGTTGCAGAACGAGGTCAAGGGTCAGCTCGCGTGCGGCCAGGACGCCGTCCAGGTAGTCGATCTGCGCTGCGGTGCGCGGGTAGCCGTCCAGCAGGAAACCGTTGTCGATGTCGTCCTGGCTGAGCCGGCTGCGCACCATCTCATTGGTGACGCTGTCGGGCACGAAATCGCCCGCGTCCATGTACTTCGTGGCCTCGATGCCAAGCGGTGTCCCGCCCCTCACATGGGCACGGAAGATGTCGCCTGTGGAGATCGCAACGACGCCAAGGCGGTCCGAAATGCGCTCCGCCTGCGTGCCCTTGCCGGAACCGGGCGGGCCGATAATCAAAAGCCTCGTCATTCGGGTATCCCTTCGTTGTGCCGTTGTTGGGGGTGTGCCCCCATGTTAGGACTTCAAAGGTTGCGACCAGGCTGCATTGGCGGTGCCGCCAGAAATTCAGTCAGCATACTTACTATCGGGCGGGGATCGGGTTTACGATGAAATTGTGAGCAACCGGCGGACGGCCGGCGGCAACCAAACCGGAGGGAGTACCACCATGGGTCTGGGAGACAAGATCGAAAATGCTGCCGAGAAGGTTGGCGGCAAGGGCAAGGAAGCGGCCGGCGAGGCCACCAACGATCCGGGCCTGAAGGCCGAAGGCCAGGCTGACCAGTCCAAAGCGGACCTGAAGCAGGCCGGCGAGAAGGTCAAGGACGCCTTCAAGGAATAGGCCGCTGAACCGAAGCCAAACAGAAGCGGACGACGCCGGAACCTCCCGGCGTCGTCCGCTTGCGTTTGCCTACGACCGGGAAGCCAGTGCTTCCAGGGCAGCCCGGGCCCCGACGCGGTGGAGGTCATTCAACGCCCGGGTGTACGCCGCCACGAAGACGGGGTTGTCGATCAAGTCCCCGAAGACCTCGCGGTTGGAGATGAAGGCGAGCGGTTCCTCGTGCTGCCGGGCGGCGGCTGCCATCAGTGGTTCCTTGAGCCGGTCGACGACGTCGATGGGGTTTCCCTGCTCGTCGGTGCCTTCGTCGTACCGTGCCCAACTGGCTACTATCGCCGCAGACCGGGCGATCTCGCCTCCATGTTCGAGGTTGATGCGGATGACCGGAACCAGCCATTTGGGGATCCGGTCCGAGCTTTCAGCGCATAGCCGGGCCAGGGTGTCGCGGACGTGCTCGTTGGAGAACCGCTCGATCAGGGTCCGCTTGTAGGATCCGAGGTCGATGCCGGGTACCGGGTGCAGCGTCGGCGTGGCTTCCTTGTCCATGTAGTCGAGCAGGAACTGCGCGAACAAACCGTCCTGGGCCACCTCGTGGGCGTAGCGGTAGCCGGCGAGGTAGCCGAAGTAGCACATGCCCTGGTGGCTGGCGTTGAGCAGGCGCAGCTTCATCAGCTCATACGGTTCCACGTCTTCCACCAGCTGGACGCCGGCATCCTCGAAGGGAGGCCGGCCGAGGCTGAAGTGGTCTTCGAGGACCCATTGCTCGAACGGTTCGCACACCACCGGCCAGGCATCCTCGACGCCGAATTCTCCGGCAATCGCGGCGCGGTCGACGTCGGTGGTCACCGGGGTGATCCGGTCCACCATGCTGTTGGGGAAGGGGACATTGCCCTCCACCCAGACCCCGAGTTCAGGGTCCTTGAGGTTTGCGAATGCGGTGAACATTTTCCGGGCCACGTCGCCGTTGCCCTGGATGTTGTCGCAGGACATCACGGTGAAAGGGGCAAGCCCGCGCGCCCGGCGCCTGGCTAGTGCTTCGGTGACCAGGCCGAAAGTTGTCCGCGGCGCGGCACCGGGCTGGAGGTCGTGGACCACGTCCGGATTGCCGGCATCGAACTCGCCGGTGACGTGGTGGAAGTTGTAGCCGCCCTCGGTAACCGTGAGCGAGACGATCCGGATCGCCTCGGATGCCATCTTCTCAATGACGGTTTCGGGGTCCTCCGGGGCGAAGAGGTACTCGATGATGGACCCGATGACCCGTCCTTCCCGGGTTCCGTCCGGGTTCTTCACCACCAGGGTGTAAAGGCAGTCCTGGGCGTCCATGACCTGCTTCATGCGGGCATCGCCGGGCAGGACGCCGACGCCGCAGACGGCCCAGTCGTGAGCCTGCCCGGCGTTCATCAGCCGGTCCAGGTACATGGCCTGGTGGGCGCGGTGGAACCCGCCCACGCCGAAGTGGACGATCCCTGCTGTCAGGCCGGTGCGGTCGTAGGAGGGTACCGCCAGGGAACCGGACAATCCGGAAAGTACGCTGGGCTCGAGTGCAGGCATTGTCTAACCTTCCGATGCGGTGAGGGAGCCGGTCAAGGACCCCAGTTCGGCTGACGTGGGCGGGTTGGCGCCCGGCCGGGAGCACGTGATGGCCGCGGCCCTGTTCGCGTACGCGGCCAGGGCGTGCAGTTCACCCGCCGTGATGTCCCGCAGGCGCGATCGTGCTGGCGCGCCAAGCGCGTCCAGTTGCGCGAGCCCGGAGATCAGGCCAGCCATGAACGAGTCCCCCGCCCCGACGGTGTCCGCCACCGTGACGGTTTCGGCGGCCAGCTCCACCCGCAGTTGGCGTGTGAGGAGTACCGGCCCGTCTTCGCCGCGCGTAAGGGCCACGATGGCCGGCCCGAGGTCGAGCCATGCAACCAGGCTCTCCTCCGGCGTCCTGTCCGGGTACAGCCAAGCCAGGTCCTCGTCGCTCGCTTTGACGATGTCGCTGGCGGCCACGAAGAGTTCGGCCTGCGAGCGCGCCGCGGCCGCATCCGGGCTGATCCCCGGCCGGCAGTTCGGGTCGTAACTGATGGTCGCATGCTGCCGGGCCGCCTTCACGAGAGCAAGCGTTGCCTGGTCTCCCGGCGCCAGCACGGCAGCGATCGAGCCTGTATGGACGTGCACGGACCCTTCGACGGCGGCCAGGGCAGGCAGCGATGCCCCGTTGATGTCCCAGCCGATGTCGAACGCGTAGGTGGCGGCGCCGTCGGGATTGAGCGTTGCAGTTGCCGTTGACGTGGGCGCGCTGCCGCCCCTGATCACCGTGACGCCGTTGGCCAGCAGGTGCTCTTCGATCATGAGCCCGTACCGGTCATCTGCGTAGTGCGTCACGAGGTTCGCCGCCAGGCCCACGCGGGCAGCCCCCACCGCCACGTTGAGGGGGCTGCCACCGGCGTGTGCCTGGACTTCCTGCGGCCGGCGCGGGTCGGTGATGATGTCCACAAGGGATTCGCCGATGACGGTGATCATGGTCAGCGGCCCGGGTAGACCACGGCTTTGAGCTGTCCGGGCTGCTTGCCGGCTTTGAGCGCGTCCTCGGAGTCGGCGAGGGCGAACCTGCCCGTGACCAGGATGTCCAGGTCCACTTTTCCGTCGGCGATCAGCTGGATGGCCAGCGGCCAGGTATTGGTGTAGCGGAACACTCCGGATAGCCAGATCTCCCGGTTCTGGATGTACGAAACGGGGAGTTCGACGTCGTCCGCCCCCAGCCCGACCAGAATCACCTTCCCGGCCGGTCCCACTGCCTTGATGCCGGAACGGACCGCCTGCGGTGCGCCGGAAGCGTCAATGAACGCATCGACGTCGAGCCCTTCCACACTGTCCGTCTTCGCGTTCAGCGCGTGGGTTGCCCCGTGTTCCAAGGCAAACGCGAGCCGGTCTTCGGCGATGTCGCTGATATAGATTTCGGTGGCGCCGAACGCACGGGCGGCCTGGGCGGCGATGATGCCGATCGGACCTGCACCGGCGATCAGGACCCGGCTGCCCGGCTTGATCTCGGCACGTTCGCAGGCCCAGAGCCCTACCGAGAGGGGTTCGATCAGGGCTGCCGCCTCGTCGCTGACACTGTCCGGGATGTCGTAGGCGAAGTCGCTCTGGATGGTCACGTATTCGGCGAACGCGCCGTCGATCGGCGGGGTGGCGTAGAACTCGATGTCCGGGCACAGGTTGTAGCGGCCGGCTTTGCACTGCTTGCATTTGCGGCAGGGGCGCTGGGGTTCGACGGCGACCCGCTGGCCGATGCGGGCAGGGTCCACGGCGCTTCCGACGGCGGCGATCCGGCCGGAGAGTTCGTGGCCCAGGATCAGCGGATGGTCCACCACGTAGTCGCCGATCCGGCCGTGCTCGTAGTAGTGGACGTCGCTGCCGCAGACGCCGACGGCGGCGACCTGGACCAGCACCTGGTCGGCGTCGAGCTGCGGGACGGGCAGCGTTTCCATCGCCATGTCGCCCTGGCGCTTCAGGATGGCGGCGCGCATCGTGGCGGGCAGCTCCGGCCGTCCGAGGGCCGGGGTCTGGGTGGTTGATGTTGTCATCGAAGTACTCCTCTGGAAATCGAAGGGGGACGGCGTTACTTGACGGGCTGGTTACTTGACGGCGCCGAGCGAAAGTCCCTGGACGAGCTTGTCCTGGGCGGCAAAGCCGGCGAAGAGCACCGGCAGGGAGATCACGACGGCGGCGGCGCAGACCTTGGCGAGGAACAGGCCCTGGCCTGAGACGAAGCCGGTCAGGAAGACCGGGGCGGTGCCTGCCACCACGCCGGTGAGGACCCGTGCCAGGAGCAGTTCGTTCCAGCTGAAGATGAAGCAGATCAGGGCGGTGGCCGCGATGCCGGGCATGGCCACGGGGGCGATGATCTTCCGGAGGGTCAGGAGCAGGTTGGCGCCGTCAATCTGGGCCGCCTCCAGCATCTCGACCGGTACTTCCGCGAGGAATGACCGCATCATCCAGACCGCGATGGGGAGGTTCATGGAGGTGTACATCAGGATCAGGAACCAGATGTTGTCCAGGGCACCGACTGTTCTGGCGAACAGGTAGAGGGGCAGGATTGCAGCCACCACGGGCATCATCTTCGTGGAGAGGAAGAAGAACATCACGTCCGTCCACTTCTTCACCGGCCGGATGGACAGTGCGTAGGCCGCAGGGATGGCCAGGACCAGGACGAGGACCGTGGACAGGATCGAGGCAGTGGCTGAGTTGATCAGGGCCGGCCACGGGCTGACGCCGGACGTTTCCCCGAAAAATTCCCGGTACGCATCCAGGGTGAGATTGGCGGCAATGGACGGCGGGTTCGTTGCTGCATCGGTTTCGGAGTGGAAGGAGGTCAGGATCATCCACACGACCGGGGCGGCGAAGAGCAGGGCGAGCAGCCAGGCCGCGAGGCCGGCCGCGGTGTTGTTGCGGGTGGGATCCATGCGGGTCTTGCCTCGTTTGCGGCTGCCGGTGTTCAGAGCGGTGGGGCCGGCGGAGGTTTCGCGGGGCGCGGCGGGGGTGAGGGTGCTCATCGTGCTGCCTCCTTCTTGAAGAGTGAAAAGACGGTGCGGAGTGCGAAAGTGGCCACGATGATGGTGCCGATGACCACCACGACGCCGGCGGCGGATGCCAGGCCGTATTCGTTGGCGAAGTAGAACGTCTGGTAGATCGCGTAGGGCAGGTTGGCCGTGCCGAGTCCGCCCGCGGTGAGGGTGAAGACGGCGTCGAAGTTCTGCACGATGTAGATCGCCCCGAGCAGGCCGCCCAGCTCCAGGTACTGGCGCAGGTGCGGCAGCGTGAGGTGCCGGAAGATGGCCCATGGGGTGGCGCCGTCCATCTGGGCTGCTTCCACGGTGTCCATGGGACGTGACTGCAGGCCGGCCAGCAGGATGAGCATCATGAACGGCGTCCACTGCCAGACCAGCGAGACGATGACGGCCATCATGGGTGCCTGGGAGAGAAGGTCCAGCTGGGGCGCAGTGGCGCTGCCGAAGAGGGACCAGACCCAGGTCAGGATGCCGTTGATCAACCCGTAGGTGGGGTTGAGCAGGGCGTGCTTCCAGATCAGCGCCGCGGCTACCGGCACCACCAGGAACGGGGCGATCAGCAGGGTGCGTGCCAGTCCGCGGCCGATGAACTTCTTATCCAGCAGCAGGGCCAGGCCCAGTCCCACGAGCAGGCTCACGAGGACCACGGAGACGGTGAGGAGGATGGTGGTGAAGATTGCCTGGCGCAGGTCGGGATCCGTGAGGACCGTGACGTAGTTTTCAAAGCCGGCGAAGGCGGTCTTGTCAGGGCTGAGGCTGTTCCAGTTCAGGAACGAGATGATCAGCGTCACCACGAACGGAAGCTGGGTGACGACGATAAGGAAGATCAGGGCCGGCAGCAGCGGCGCGCGCCGTGCCCAGGCCAGCGCACGCTCACGTGATTTGGCGTTCTTGGAGGGGGTGGCTGCGCTGCGTCCCGATCGGGAGATACGCGCCGTTGCGGTAGTCATGATGTTCTCCTGCTGTTGGGTTGTTGCTACTTGTACTTATTGCCGACTTTTTGGGCGGCTTCCTGGCCCTTGGCCAGCGCATCAGCCACAGAACCCTGGCCGGCGATGGCGGAGCTGACTCCTTGGGAAACGTTGGTGCCGAGGGCGGCGAACTCGGGAATGCCGACGAACTGGATACCGACGGCGGGGCGTCCCTGCGCGCCGGGGTTCTTCGGGTCCGCGTTCTCGATGGCGAAGCGTTCGGCCTCGAAGAACGGAGCCGCCTTCTGGAATTCGGCATTTTCGTAGGTGGAGATGCGCTTGCCGGAGGGAACCTTCGCCCAGCCGAGCTTGGCGGCGACAAGTTCTTCGTATTCCTTCGAGCTGGCCCAGGCGATGAACTTCCCGGCGGCGTCCTGCTTCTTTGAGGCAGCCTGCATGGCCCAGGACCAGGTCCACAACCAGCCGGAGGACTTGGTTTCCTTGACCGGGGCCTGGGCGTAGCCGATCTTGCCCTTCACCGGGGATGCCTCGGCTTCCAGGGCTCCGGCAGCCGAGGTGGCGTCGTACCACATGGCCACTTTGCTTTGGCTCATGTTGTTCAGGCACTCGGTGAAGCCGGCCTGGGCGGCGCCCAATTCACCGTGCTCACGGACCAGTTTGGTGTAGAACTCGACGGCCTGGGTGAATTCCGGGGAGTTGACCTGGGCGTTCCAGTCCTTGTCGAACCAGGTGCCGCCGAAGGTGTTCACCACGGTGGTCAGCGGCGCGAAGACCTGGCCCCAGCCGGGCTGGCCGCGCAGGCAGATACCTTTCATTCCCGGAGCGGCGCCGTCCACCTTCGCCGCTATGTCCGCGACCTCATCCCAGGTGGGCTTCTCCGGCATGGTCAGGCCCTTGGCGTCCAGGATGTCTTTCCGGTACATCAGGAAGGACGATTCTCCGTAGAACGGTTCGCCGTAGAGTTTCCCGTCCTCGCCCGTCAGGGACGCCGTGTAGGCGGGCAGGATGTCGTCCTGTTCGAAGGCCGGGTCCGCGGCCACCTTGTCCAGTGGAGCGAGCCAGCCGTTGGCGGAGTAGAACGGGATCTCGTAGTTGGACAGCGACGCGACGTCGTACTGTCCGGCCTGGCTGGAGAACTCCTGGCTGATCTTGGCCCGGACGTCGTTCTCCGGCAGGATCGTGTAATTGACCTTGACGCCGGTTTCCTTGGTGAAATTCTCCGCGGTGAGCCGCTGCAGGTCCTCCATCTGAGGGTTGTTCACCATCAGGACATTGATGCTGTTCGGGTCGCCGGCGGAATTGCCTCCGCCGGCACCTGCACAGGCCGAGGCACTGAGTGCGACGCACAAAGCGCCGGCGGCGAGGGTCGCAGCACGCATTTTTGAGCGCATTAAGGACTCCTTTGTTCTTCAGGGGTGCGCGGTCACCGCACTCGACTGCCATGTCGATGTACCGGACCGGACGGGGCTAGTGGCCGGGAAATCCGGGGGTGCCCCGCTGTTGTTCCTCAACGATAGGGCTGTGGGATAGGGCACAACTAGCGCCGTGGTTGCCAGTTTCTGATACTAATTTTCCGCACCGGTCCCTCAGGGAGGCGATAATCTGGGGGAAGGCATTCAAGATGCTTCCATTTTTCATAAACCCAAAACGTGGAGAACCACTATGAGCGTCGCGGACCTCACGGACGGAGCAGACGGAGCAACGGCAAGGCTCGCCGAGCGGCTGCTGGGGATGCGGGCCAACCGGGAAGTCATCCCGCCCGACCCGAACCACTCGGTCCGGTGGCACCAGCACGACTACCCCAGCCCCGTGGCGCGGTGGAACTACCATCCCGAGTACGAGATCCACCTCATCCGGAAGGGCACCGGAAAGTTCATCGTCGGAGACCACATCGGCACGTTCGAGGCCGGCCACGTCTCCCTTGTCGGGTCCGGGCTGCCGCACGACTGGGTCAGCGATCTGGAGCCCGGCGAAGTGCTGGAGAACCGTGACGCCGTCATCCAGTTCGACGCCAAGTGGGTTGAGCAGACGGCAGCCCTGGTCCCCGAAATGGCCGAGGTCAGGCCGCTTCTGGAGCAGTCGGCACGGGGCATAGAATTCCTCGGGCGTTCAGCGGAGACCGCGGCCGCAGCCATCGAAGCGATGGGTTCCGCCACCGGCCTGGAGCGGTTCCGCCACTTGCTGGAACTCTTTGCGGTCCTTGCCCGCGCCCCGCAGGAGGAACGGCGTTACCTCGCCGACGAATGGTTCAGGCCCCAGCTGGACAGCCAGGCCGCCGCCGTCGTGGATATCGTTCTGGAGTACGTTTTCGGCAACCACGCCGGCACCGTCAAGATGTCCGAGGCCGCGGCACTGGTTGGCATGCCGGAACCGACGTTCTCGAAGTACTTCAAGCGCGCCACCGGCCAGAACTTCAGCGACCTGGTCCGCAAGCTTCGGCTCGCCCATGCCCGCCGCCTGCTCGAGCACAGCGAGAAGGCCATCTCCGAGATCTGCTACGAGGTGGGTTTCTCGAACCTGTCCAACTTCAACCGGCACTTCCTCAACGACGCCGGCGAAACCCCGCGGGCCTACCGCCAGCGGGTACACGGCTGACCTTTCAAGTTTCCGCAGGAGTGGCTAAGATGTTTTTCCTTCAGACGGTGAGCAGACTCCGTCTTCGTCTTCTCCAAGGAGAGACCGGCACATGGCAACCGACTATGACGCACCCCGGGTGAGCACCGAGGACGAGGCAAACGCCACGACCGACGTCCTCAAGCCCGAACGTTCTGCCGCATCAACGTCCCAGATCGACGTTGACGAGTCCGACCTGGCCGACTCCTTCGAGCTCCCGGGAGCGGACCTGTCCCACGAGGAACTCCTCGTGCAGATCATCCCCGTCCAGAAGGACGAGTTCACCTGCATGTCCTGCTTCCTGGTCCACCACCGCAGCCAGCTGGCCCGCGAGAAGGACGGCAAGAAGTACTGCAAGGACTGCGAAGGCTAGGTGCTTGCCCGGGGACCGGTCCCCAACGACGGTTGACGGCCGGGTGGCCCGCTATAGTGGCAGCAGCCATGAGCAGCCTTCCGTCCGCCCCCGCCACAGTCCGCCTTGATGCCTGGCTGTGGGCCGTCCGCGCGTATAAGACCCGCTCGGCTGCCACGGCCGCCTGCCGCGGCGGGCACGTCCGGCTGAACGGAAACCCGGCCAAGGCGTCGCAGTCCGTGGTGCCGGGCGACACCGTCCGGGTCCGCCAGCCGGGATATGAACGGATCCTCGAAGTCCGGCGGCTGATCGCCAAGCGGGTGGGCGCCGAGGCAGCCGCGCACTGCTTCACCGACCACACCCCGCCGCGGCCCGAGGCGCCCGCGCTCGGTCTTCCGCAGCGCGACCGCGGAACCGGCCGGCCCACCAAGAAAGACCGCCGCGAAATGGAACGCCTGCGCGGCCCGGCTTAGGCCTGGTCACCAGCCTGCCGCATTCCGGTTTACCGGCTGGAGGCAGTCAACTGACGGCCCCGAAGTCCAGCAGTACCTTTCCTGATTCCGCGGAGTTTCTGGCCACTTCAAAGGCCTCGAGTCCGCGCTCCAACGGAAAGTCGTGGGTGATCACGGGGTCCACGAAGAGGGTGCCGTCGGCGAGGGCCGCGATGACGTCGTCGATCTCGTCGTTGAAGCGGAAGGAACCCTTCAGCTCCAGTTCGCGGGTGATGGCCAGCGAGATCAGGACCGGCTGCGGGCCGGTGGGCAGCAGCCCGACCATCACGAC
>NZ_JBWKYC010000026.1:0-43840 GCF_059423525.1 Arthrobacter sp. GW460-12-1-14-TSB2 | reverse complement strand
CCCCCGGCGTCGTTTTTTCATGGCACCGGCCTAGGAGTTGTAGCCCAGCGGGTTGTTCTTCTGCCAGCGCCAGTGGTCCTCGCACATCTGGTCCACGGTCTTGGTGGTGGACCAGCTCAGGTCGGCCAAGGCGGAGGTGGCATCGGCCCAGAAAGCGGGGAGATCGCCCGCCCGGCGGCCGGTGATCTCGTAGGGAAGGTCGTGGCCCACGGCCTTTTCGAAAGAACGCAGTACCTCCAGCACCGACGATCCCTTTCCGGAGCCAAGGTTCCAACGGAACACGCCTGTGCGGTCAGCCACGTGGTTCAGCGCTGCAACGTGGCCTTCGGCAAGGTCCACGACGTGGATGTAGTCACGCAGGCACGTGCCGTCAGGGGTGTCGTAGTCGCCGCCGAACACCATCAGCTTTTCGCGTCGGCCCACGGCGACCTGGGCGATGAACGGCACCAGGTTGTTGGGGATGCCCTGGGGGTCTTCGCCGATCCGGCCGGACGGGTGTGCTCCCACCGGGTTGAAGTAGCGCAGGAGCGCGATGTGCCACCGGCTGTCCGCGGCACCGAGGTCCGACAGGATGTCCTCGATCTGTTCCTTGGTCCGGCCGTACGGGTTGTTGGCGCCGATTTCCATCTTTTCGACGTACGGAATGGGGTTGTGCTCGCCATACACCGTGGCTGAGGAGCTGAACACGAGGGAACGGACGTCGTACCGGTCCATCACCCGGATCAGGTTCAGTGTGCCCACCAGGTTGTTGTAGTAGTACTTCAGCGGCTCCCGGACGGATTCTCCCACCGCTTTGAGGCCGGCGAAGTGGATCACGGCGTCGATCCGGTCCCGGGCGAAGACGGCATCGACAGCCGGCTCGTCCACGAGGTCGACGTTGTGGAACACCGCTTCCTTGCCGCTGAGCTCGGCTACGCGGCGCAGCGACTCCTCGCTTGAATTGACCAGGTTGTCGATGACCACCACCTCATGGCCGGCTTCCTGAAGGGACAGAACTGTGTGCGACCCGATGTAGCCGGTGCCGCCCGTAACCAGAATTCTCATGGGCTCAACGCTATCCCACTTCGCCGGGCTTCCGCCCGTGTTGCCCACAACTTGGCGGCACAACTGTGCTAAATAATAAGGGTGCCCAAAATTGTTGATGCCGCAGCCCGGCGACAGGAAGTTGTCATAGCAGTTTTCAGGATCATCGCGACGGACGGGCTGGAACGGGCCTCACTGCGCGAAGTGGCCGACGAAGCCGGGCTGGCGGTGGGTTCCGTCCGCCATTACTTCTCCAGCAGCGACGAGCTCCTGGCCCATTCCTTCGGCGTTGCGGTCGACAGGATCACCGGAAGGCTGGACGAGGCCCGGGAGAACCTCAGCCGGCTGGTCCCCGGCACTGCGGAGCACCGGGAGGGAGTGTTAACCCTGCTGGGCCAGTTCCTTCCCCTGGATGAGGAACGGGCGGTGGACGCGTGCGTCTGGATGGCGTTCAAAAACGCAGCCCGGATCAAGCCCTTCCTCGCCGCCGAGGCCGACCGCAGCCACCGGGCCGTGGCCGCCGTTGTCGGTTGGCTGGTCATGGAACTGCGGGCGCCCGGGGAGGCAATGGACGGCGACGGCCACCTGGGCCTGGTGACCGAAGCGGAGCGGCTGCTGGCTACCTTGGACGGACTGACGATGCATGCTTTGCTGCAGCCGGAATGGATGACTGCCGAAATGTGCAGGGACGTCCTGTCGTCCCACCTGCACAGCCTTGGACAGTCTGAAACCAGCCATTAACGTCAGTAGTCAACAGGATTAGACTGGGACAGTAAACAAGCCAAGGGAGGCCATTCGGATGCACCAAACAGGCGGTCCTGGCTGGCGAATCACCATGGACACTTCAGGTCCCATGCTCATCGCACTTTACGTTCGCGACGCCGCCGGCCTCGACAGTGCCGGGCGTCCGGCACTGTGTCACATGGCACCGAAGATCCGTCCGGTGGACCACACCAACCTCACGTCCGAAGTGGGCGGGATCAGCGCGCTGAAGACTGAATGGGAGGCCTGGTGGGAGCAACTGCTCAAGGCGCACCCGCAAATGACCCCCGACGTGACGCCTCCGGACTTTGAGGCTTTTGGCAACTCTCCGGCACTCCAGCGCGTGCTGCAGGCGCATTTCGGTTCGGCGCTGACGTGGGCGCGGGAGCGCCGCGCAGAATACGCGGAGCTGGAAGCCGAACGGGAGGCCAGCGGCGCCCCGCAGCTCTTGGGCGACATGGTGGAGGACCGGCTGCTGGAGGTGGGCCGCGGTTCGCGGGACTTCAACCTGACCATCGTCGAACTTCCATTGACGGAACCCCGGGCCTGGTACCTCGAGCCGGACAAGATCATCATGAGCAAGGAACTGCTCTCCCAGCCTGAGGTGTTCCGAAGCTACGTCCAGCCCGTCGTGGAACTGCTCGTCTGAGGCTCTAGCGTCAGGGAGTCCCGGTAGCGACCGTGACCCTGACCTGACCGGACAGGGCCTCCGAAGGCTGCCAGCCGTTCCTGGACGCCCGGTCCCAGCTGCGGCCCTCGACGCCGACCGCCGTCACGGACAGCGACTTCGCGTTGGCCACGGCCCACTGCGCCACAGCCCAGGCCTGGCTGCCGCTCGCCTCCAGCACGACGGTGCTGCCGTCGGCCGTCGCCGGGATGTTCCCGAATGCCGCTGCCACTTCGTCAACGACGGCCTGGACATCACCGGCTTCCTCGGGCGATTTGAGGGTGCAATCGAGTGCTGCGGCAGACTGGCCGGTCAGGGCGGAGGCGAAGACCCTTCCCATGTCCTCGTGTTCGGCGTAGGCCTGCGGGTACGCCGAACGCTGGACCTGCTGGGCGGCGGCGGTGATTTCCAGCGACTCGTACTCCGGGATCTTCACCAGGGCGTCGTAGAACGCACCGCTCGAATAATAAGGGTCCATCACCTGTTCCTCGGTGCCCCAGCCCTGCGAGGGACGCTGCTGGAACAGCCCGCGGGAATCCGGCCCGGCATGGTCGCCGTGCCCGATGTTGCGCAGCTTGGATTCCTGCATGGCGGTGGCCAGGGCGATACTCGCCGCCCGCGGCGGCAGCCCCCGGCGCACCGCAACCGCCGTTATCAGGGCCGCGTTGGCCGCCTGGTCGGTGGCCAAGTCGGCTTTGCGGGACCCTGCGACGGCGGTGCACTTTTCGGCAATCAGCGTTTCCGAGCGTTGAATAAAGGCCACGGCCGTGTAAACGCCGCCGGCAATAAGTGCCAGAGCCAGCCCCAGGACTAGCAGGCGGCGCAGGCCACGTCTCCGTGACACGAAGTTACTCCCTCACGCCCTGGACGGGCCGGTTGACTTCTGCGGGCGGACGGAATCAGTTGGCGTGGAGTGCCTCATTGAGTTCCACGGTCTGGCCCTTGCGGGGGAGTACCTCCACCGCGCCGGTCGAGGAATTCCGGCGGAACAGCAGGTTGGGCACGCCGGAGAGCTCAACGGCCTTCACCACCCGGGTGGTGTCCTCGCCGTCGGCATCCTTGGGCCCGACCACGCGGACGCGGGTCCCGGCCGTGACGTACAGGCCGGCTTCCACCACCGAGTCGTCGCCGATGCTGATTCCGACGCCGGAGTTGGCGCCCAGCAGCACACGTTCGCCGAGGGAGATCTTTTCCTTGCCGCCGCCCGAGAGGGTGCCCATGATGGAGGCCCCGCCGCCGACGTCAGTGCCGTCACCGGTTACAACGCCCGCAGAAATGCGGCCTTCCACCATGGAGGTGCCCAGGGTGCCGGCGTTGAAGTTCACGAAGCCCTCGTGCATGACCGTGGTGCCTTCGGCGAGGTAGGCGCCAAGGCGGACGCGGTCGGCGTCGGCGATCCTGACCCCTGCGGGCACCACGTAGTCCACCATGCGCGGGAACTTGTCCACGCCGTAGACAGTCACGGCTCCGCGTTTACGCAGCTTGGCCCGGGTCAGCTCGAAGCCGTCTACGGCGGCCGGGCCGAAGTTCGTCCAGACGACATTGGGGAGCTTGCCGAAGATGCCGTCCAGGTTGATGGTGTTGGGCTGGACCAGCCGGTGCGAAAGCAGGTGCAGTCGGAGGTAGGCGTCCGCGGTGTCGGCGGGGGCTTCGTCAAGGTGAACCTGGACGAAAACAACCTGCTGCTCGGTGCCGCGGTCGGCGTCGCTGCCGGCTGCGGCGATCTCGGCAAGCACGGGATCCGCGCTCTCCACATTCCGGAGGCTGTCCGCTGCGGTTCCGAGGGACGGCGCGGGGAACCAGACGTCCAGCACGGTGGCCTCGCCGTTGCGGGTGGAAATGGTGGCCACACCGTAGCCGTAGGCGGAGCGGGCGTCGGCGGACGCGGAATTGTCAGCGGGCACGGCGGAAGCAGCAGCGGTTTCAGTCATGCCCCCAGTCTATCGAGAGGGAGGCTCAGGTCTCGAACTAGACTGTCATCGTGACTGCTCAAACTGCCTCTGTCCGCCTGGATCTCCGCCAGGACGTCGCCCTCCTCACCGCTGCGCTTATCGACATCAACAGTGTCTCGGCCAACGAGAAGGAGCTGGCCGACGCCGTCGAACATGCCCTGCGGAAGATTCCGCAGCTTACCGTGGTCCGCGACGGCGACTCCATCATTGCCCGGACCGCACTTGGCCGCACTGAGCGCGTCATCCTGGCCGGACACCTGGATACGGTGCCACTCCCCACCACCGAAGGGGCCCTCGGCACCGTCCCCTCGTTCTGGCCGTCCGGCGCGCCGGGGGAAGGGCTGCTGTATGGCCGCGGCACTACGGACATGAAGGGCGGCGTCGCGGTGCAGCTGGCGCTGGCGGCCACCATGTTCGACGGCGGCGCGGAGCCGGGCAAGGACGTCACCTTCGTGTTTTACGACCACGAGGAAGTGGAAGCGGTGAAGAGCGGCCTCGGGCGGCTGGTGCGCAACCACGGCGGCCTCCTGGACGGCGACTTTGCCATACTGCTCGAGCCGACGCACGGAACGGTGGAGGGCGGGTGCAACGGCACCATGCGGTTCGAGGCAACCACCATCGGTGAAGCAGCACACTCCGCCCGGGCCTGGATGGGAAGCAACGCCATCCATGCCGCCGCACCCATCCTCGCGAGGCTGGCAGCCTACGAACCGGCCACCATCAACGTGGACGGCCTGGACTACCGGGAAAGCCTCAACGCGGTGAAGATCAACGGAGGCACGGCCGGCAACGTCATCCCTGACCGCTGCGTGGTGGAAATCAACTACCGCTTCGCTCCGGACAAGACTCCGGATCAAGCCGAAGCCCACGTCCGCGAACTCCTCGACGGGTTCGATGTGGTCAAGACCGACAGCGCGGCCGGTGCGCGGCCGGGGCTGAACCATCCGGCTGCCGCATCCTTCGTGGCCGCTGTCGGTGCCGAGCCCAAGCCGAAGTACGGCTGGACCGACGTCGCGCGTTTCAGCGAGCTGGGTATTCCCGCGGTCAACTTCGGCCCGGGCGATCCCTTGCTGGCGCATAAGGACAACGAGCACGTTGACGCTGACGCGGTCCGTGAATGCCTGAGGGCGCTCCGGACGTGGCTGGCCAACTAGGCGGACAACGTCCCTGCCAAAGCAGGAAGGCCCTGATCCTTTGATCAGGGCCTTCCTGGTTCTCGCGTTCGTTACTGCTATTTCACTTCGGCTTCAATCGGCTCAGGCTCCGCTTTGGCCACGCCGCCGGCGGCCTTCTTGGAGCCGCGGCGTTCAATCCAGACTGCGATGCGCGAAACGCAGATGTTGATCGCAATGTAGATCGCAGCGGCTACGAAGAATATCGGGAACAGGAACTGCGTTCCCAGGAAGTCGGCCATGACCTGCACTGCCCGGAGCAGCTCACCGTACGCGACGATGTAACCCAGGGACGTATCCTTCAGCAGCACCACGAGCTGGGCCACGAGCGAAGGCATCATCCGGCGGACGGCCTGCGGCAGCTCAATGATCATGCGGGACTGGAAACTTGTCAGGCCAATGGTGAGGCCCGCTTCACGTTGCCCCTTGGGCAGGGACTGGATGCCGGCGCGGATGATCTCCGCAAAGACAGCCGCGTTGTAGAGGACCAGGCCGGCCACCACTGCGATGAATTGGTTGGTGCCAAAGACCAGCAGGACGAAGAACATCATCAGGACCACGGGCATGCCGCGCAGGAATTCCAGCACGATCCGGGTGGGAATCCGGATCGCGGCGAGGTCGGAAATCCGAAGCAGGCACACCAACAGTCCCAGAGGGAACGCAATGACGGCGGCCACAGCGGCAGCGCTGAGGGTGGCGCCGATGCCGTTGCCGAGCAGCGTCCAGACGTCCGCGCGGGTGAAGATGGCCCAGCGGCGTCCCTCGAAGATGCCCTGCTGCGCCAGCGTACTGACGATCCACGCTAACAGGCCAAGGATCAGCAGGGACCCGACTACGGAACCGATCAGTGAGACCCGGCGGGCTTTTGGCCCAGGGACGTCGTACAGAACTGAGCTCATCGGGCGATCGCCACCTTTCGTTCGACGGTGCTCGCCAGGATGCCCAGCGGAACAGTGATCAGCAGGTAGAAGAATGCCACTCCGAGGAGAACGGCCAGGACCTGGTCGCCATTGGAATTGGCCAGCTGGCGGCCGTAACCGAACAGCTCCAGAACGAAGAAGGCGCCGGCAACGGAGGAGTTTTTCACGAGCGCGATCAGGATGTTGATCAACGGCGGGATCACCGTCCGCAGTGCCTGCGGGAGAATGATCAGGGAAAGCACCTGGCCGAATTTCATGCCAATGCTGCGTGCTGCTTCGGCCTGGCCGACGGGAACGCTGTTGACACCGGAGCGTACGGCTTCCGCGATGAAGGCCGCCGTGTAGGCACTCAGGGCAATGATGGCCGCCACCTCAAACTGCTCGAATTTCACGCCGAGCCGGGGCAGGACGATCGCGGCAAAGAAGAAAGCAATGGTCAGGGGGGTGTTCCGCAGGATCTCCACATAGGCCATGCTGAAGCCGCGGAGGGCAGCAACAGGGGAAACACGGGCCGCGGCCAGCACGGTTCCCAGCAGGAGGGCGATGACTCCGGACACGGCGGACAGGAACAGGGTTCGGAGAAAGCCTTCCCAGTAAAGTGGCAGGTTTTCGATGA
Source organism: Arthrobacter sp. GW460-12-1-14-TSB2 (assembly GCF_059423525.1). Taxonomy (NCBI): domain Bacteria; kingdom Bacillati; phylum Actinomycetota; class Actinomycetes; order Micrococcales; family Micrococcaceae; genus Arthrobacter; species Arthrobacter sp. GW460-12-1-14-TSB2. The sequence goes on along the minus strand of NZ_JBWKYC010000026.1, from coordinate 36,728 downwards.
TGACGTCCATAACATCCTTTGGCTGTGTGTCGCGGACGGGAGCGAAGATGGGAGCGGCGGTTGCCGGAGGCGCGGTACGCGGACTCCGGCAACCGCCGGCGCTATTTAGTAACGGTTGATGGCCGGGAGTTCCGGAGCCGTCTTGATGACGGCGCCGGCGGTGGCTTCCCATGCCTTCTTGTAGGAGCCGTCCTTCGCGAATTCTTCCAGCTGGTCGTTGATCCAGTTGCGGAAGACGGTGTCGTCCTTCTTCAGGCCGATGCCGTAGGGCTCCTTGGTGAAGGTCTCATCCGAGGCCAGCTTGAAGGCGTCAGGTTCCTTGTCCACGAAGCCGGCAAGGATCACGTTGTCGGTGGTGATGGCTTCCACCTGCTTGTTGCGCAGCGGTTCGAGGCAGGCAGAGTATGTGGCTGCGGGAACGAGTTCTGCTCCGTACTTCTCCACGATGGTGCCGGCAGGGGTGGAACCGGTCACGGAACAGACCTTCTTGCCCTTGACGTCCTCGGGCTTCTTGATGGTGTCGTTGTCCTTGTTAACCATGAGCGCCTGGCCGGCCTCGTAGTACGGCCCGGCAAAGCTAACGACCTGCTTGCGCTTGTCGTTGATGGTGTACGTGGCGATGACCAGATCCACCTTGCCCTGTTCGATGAAGGGCTCGCGGTTGGCCGAGACAGTCTCCGACCATTCGATCTTGTCCGCAGCAATGCCCAGCTTGGCGGCAATCAGCTTGCCCATCTCGACGTCAAAACCGATGGGCTTGCCGTCAAGGCCGACCTGGCCGAACAGCGGCTGGTCGAACTTGGTGCCGATCTTGATGGTGCCGGCAGAGGAGAGCTTCGCCATGGTGCTGCCAGCTGCGAAGGTGGGCTTCTCGGCGACCGTGGGGTTGCTGGTGGTGCCGGTGCCGCCGCCGCCGCAAGCGCTCAATGTCAGAGCGAGGGCTGCTGATGCTGCAACCACAAAGGACTTTCGTCGGGTCAAAAATGCCTTCATGACATTACCTTTCATTGGCGGCCACTGTGGTGGCCTGGGTGCGAACTGAGTAGGTGCGGTCTCGGGGAATCAGTGGGTGAGGAGCTTGGAGAGGAAGTCCTTGGCGCGGTTGCTCTGCGGGTTCGTGAAGAACTCCTCAGGCGTCGCGTCCTCGACGATCTGGCCGTCGGCCATGAACACCACGCGGTCGGCGGCCTTGCGGGCGAAGCCCATCTCGTGGGTGACCACGATCATGGTCATGCCTTCCTTGGCCAGCTGGATCATGACGTCAAGGACTTCATTGATCATTTCCGGGTCAAGCGCGGAAGTGGGCTCATCGAAGAGCATGACCTTCGGCTTCATGGCAAGGGCCCGGGCAATCGCCACGCGCTGCTGCTGGCCGCCGGAAAGCTGCGCCGGGAGCTTGGGTGCCTGGTGTCCCACGCCGACACGCTCCAGGAGCGCCATGGCGTCCTTGTCCGCCTGCGCCTTGGGCACACCCTTGACCTTGATGGGCCCCAGGGTGACGTTTTCCAGGATCGTTTTGTGGGCGAAGAGGTTGAAGGACTGGAACACCATGCCGACGTCGGCACGCAGCTTGGCGAGTTCCTTGCCTTCCTCCGGGAGCTCCTTGCCGTCGATGGCAATCTTGCCGTCGTCGATGGTCTCCAGGCGGTTGATGGCCCGGCAGAGTGTGGACTTACCGGAACCGGAGGGTCCGATGACCACAACAACTTCGCCCTTGCGGACGTTCAGGTTGATGTCCTTGAGTACGTGCAGCTGGCCGTAGTGCTTATTCACGGCTTTCAGGGAGACGAGAGCTTCGCCGGGCACTTGAGTAGTCATAAGAGAGAATCTAGCGAACATTAGCGGGATATGACGGCAATCACTCCAACTTCCTGCAGATCGTGATTCAAGAGATACCTGCAGGTCAGGGCCCCGGGTAGCCTCTGCAACAGGATCGGACGCGCCGGACAGTCTGGCTTGGAGAACCGCGCTAGCCTTGGTGGATGAGTACCGATCCGCAGCCTTCTCCAACTCCAGTACCTCCCATTGCCACCCGTCACAAGGGTCCGCTGGAGCTGCGTCGAAAGCAGGCGGCAGTGGAGATGTCGGACCAGCACCTGCTGGACACGAAGGGGCCCGGCCAGTTTGTCCACACTGACCCGTGGCGGGTCCTCAGAATCCAGAGTGAGTTCGTGGAAGGCTTCGGTGCGCTCGCGGACCTCGGGCCCGCCGTCAGCGTGTTCGGCTCCGCACGCACCAAGCCGGGCTCCGTCTACTACGAACTGGGCGTTGAGGTGGGCCGCAAACTGGCCGAAGCCGGGGTGGCCGTCATTACCGGCGGCGGACCGGGCTCCATGGAGGCTGCCAACAAAGGCGCCGTCCAGGGCAACGGTGTATCCGTGGGTCTCGGTATTGAGCTTCCGTTCGAGCAGGGACTCAACCAGTGGGTGGACCTCGGGATCAACTTCCGCTACTTCTTCGCGCGGAAGACCATGTTCGTGAAGTATGCCCAGGGATTCATTGTGCTGCCTGGCGGCCTTGGCACCCTGGACGAACTCTTCGAGGCGATGGTTTTGGTCCAGACGCGGAAGGTCACGTCCTTCCCCATAGTCCTCCTGGGCACCGCTTTCTGGGGGCCCATGCTCGACTGGATCAGGGGCACCCTGGTGGAAGACGGCATGATTTCCGAGAAGGACCTCGGCCTTATCCAGGTAGTCGATGAGCCGGCGCACGCGGTGGACCTCGTTATCCACGGTGCCATCCGGCCGCCGCAAGGCAGCGGCACGGGCAACGGCACTGGCGGGCCGAACGGCAACCAGCGGCCGGAATAGCGGCCGCCCCGGCGTCTGGCACGATGGATCCTGTGAGTTTCTTCCTGATCTTCCTCGCCATCGCTTTGATCGGCGCCGCGCTCTTCTTCGGAGCAGATTTTACGTCCGGCATATTCCGGCGCCGGCATTCCGGAGGCCCCGCGCTGTTGGACGGATTCGACGAGCCCGTGGCCTCACTGCCGCCGGTGCTGCTTCCTGCCGACGCTGCACCGGCCGACGTCGACCGGATCCGGTTTGCTTTGGGCCTGCGAGGCTACCGCATGGACCAGGTTGACCAGGTGCTGGATGAACTCCGTGACCAGTTGGCCGCCAAGGACCGCGAAATTGAGCGGTTGCGGGCGGAACTGCGCGCGCCGGCACAGCCGGGGGAGAGCAGGCCTTGAGCAGACCGGGCACTTCCGCGGACCGGGCGGGGCCGGACCGAACCCTGGGACTGAACGGCCTGGTGCGAACCAAAGTTGCGTCCGCCGCCGCGCGTGCCGGCACGTGGCGGTGGTGGGCACAGGTGGCAGGCGTCTACGTTGCTGCACGGATCGTCAGTGCCTGCATCTTCATGGCGGCCGCCCTGCACCAAGGCGTCAACCCGTGGTTCCCCGCGGAACCCGACTACTGGAACTTCATCAATATCTGGGATGCCCGCTGGTATGGCGAGGTGCTCCGGAACGGATATCCGAGCCAGCTCCCCGTGGACGAAAGCGGAAACGTCCAGGAGAACGCCTGGGCTTTCTACGGGCTGTTTCCGATGCTGGGGCGGGCGTTGTCGGCCATGACGGGCCTGGACCCCGCACTTGCCCTCACATTCATCGCAATGGCATCCGGGCTGGGGGCCGCCCTGGTGGTGTACTGCCTCTTCCGGCAGAAAGCCGGCCACCGCACGGCCATGTGGGCAGTGGTTTTCTTTTCCACCTTCCCCGTCGCCGCAGTGCTCCAGGTTCCCTATGCCGAATCGCTGAACCTCCTGCTGCTGGCGTCGGCACTCCTCCTGGTGATGCAACGGCGGTACCTGTGGGCCATGCCGGTAGTGCTCCTCATGTGTCTTTCCAGGCCAACGGGGGTTCCGTTCGCAGCGATGGTGTGCGGGCTGCTCGCGACCCGGCTGTGGCTGCGGAACCGTCCTGCCGCCCCGGGCAGTCCGGCGGCACAGCACAGTGGTCGGGACCTCGCGGCGTTGGCGGGCCTGGCCGCAGTCAGCGGACTCAGTGCCCTGATCTGGCCTGCCATCGCGTGGGCAGTGACCGGCGATCCCGCCGCCTATACCAATACGGAAACCGTCTGGCGCGGCCACGACCTCGTGCCGTTCAAGCCCTGGTTCGACACTGGAATCCAGCTTTTTGGACCTGTGCTGGGTGTCCTGGCTCCCTTTGTCTTTGTCGCCGTCTTCGGGCTTGCCATGACGTCCCCGCCCGTGGTGGCGCTGGGTGCTGAGCTGCGGCTCTGGTGCGTCTGCTACATGGGCTATCTGCTCGTGTTCCTGCACCCCCAGACCAGCACTTTCCGCATGCTGCTGCCGCTGTTTCCGCTGGCCTTGGGCGCAGCCCTGCTGTCCCGATCCCGGGCATACCGCGGGACTGTGGTCACCATGTTCGTGCTGCTCCAGATTGTCTGGATCGTCTGGCTGTGGGCCTGGGCCGAACTGCCCGGCGGGGGAGACTATCCGCCGTGAGACGTCCGTGAGCCGGTCCGCGGAACTATGACGCACGGCACAGTCGGCCGCAATTTTCCAAGCGATGAAGAAAATCCATCAATTAGCTACAGGCGGGTAATTACAGGATAATAGGGGTTAAGCATGAACAAATTGCATTCAGAACTGTTCAGCCATGGCGGTAGCTGCTAGGCCGCCATGGGGCTTGATTGACGACGCGGCCACAGCCCGCCCGGGCTGGTAGGTCCTGGGACTATTGGAGGGGATTTTCCTCATGGCGGCTATGAAACCACGCACCGGCGACGGCCCTATGGAAGTAACCAAAGAGGGCCGCAGCTTGATTATGCGTGTGCCGCTCGAAGGCGGGGGGCGGCTTGTGGTCGAACTCAACGCGGCGGAGGCGGCAAACCTTAAGGAATGCCTCGTCGGCGTTACCGAATAGATTTGCTGGGGCGGGGTCCGCGGCCGTAAGGCTGCGGGCCCCGCCTTATTTTTTAACCGCTACCAGCAGCCCGTCGCCGGTGGGCAGCATTGCTGAAGCCAGGCGGTCGTCGTCGCGGATGGATTTGCCCACCTGACGCAGCACCACCGTGGTGGAATCCCGGGCAGCCGGGTTGGCCACGCGGTCCTTGTCCAAGGCGTCGTTGATAATCAGCAGCCCGCCGCGCTTGAGCAGCCGGATGGCTTGTTCGACATACCCGGGGATGCCCGGCTTGTCCGCGTCAACGAACACCAGGTCGTACGCGCTGTCGGTCAGCCGCGGCAGGACGTCGCCGGCGCGGCCGGAAATAGTGCGGGTGCGGTTGGCGGGGCTTCCCGCTTCCTGGAATGCCTCCCGCGCAGCCCTGAGGTGTTCAACATCCACATCGATGGTGGTCAGGACCGCCTGGGGGCCGAGCCCGCGGAGCAGGCAGACGCCGGACACGCCCGCGCCGGTTCCGATTTCCACCGCTGTCTGTGCCTTGGACGCCGCAGCCAGCACGGTAAGCACCGCTCCCACGCCCGGTCCCACCGGAGTCACGCCCAGCTCAAAGGAACGCTCCCGAGCATGCAGCAATACTTCATCCTCGGCAGGCAGATCTTCTGCATAGGACCAGCTCGTGGACTTATCGGCGCTCATGAGGATTCGCTTTCTGGGCGGCAAGGGGATTGTTCCTATCAGCGTACTGTGTCAGGGGGTGCCGGGCCCGGAGGTGGCGAGTCGGCAGGCTGTGGCTTCCGGCCGATGTGACGGGAACCACCCTGTTACGGGGTCCGGGGGCGCGCGTCGTTCCGCCCAAGGCTGAAGCCCTGCAATAGTCAGGAAATTCCCAGCCAACTTTGAAATGATTGGAATCCGCTCATCCAGGAGGTGATCGGCGCCGAAGCACTGGTGTCAGCACCATCCAGGCGTTAGTTCCATCCACGAGGGGAGTGGACGATGTCAGCATCAGTTGTGGCACCTGTCCCGGCAATTGAAGATTCAGTGGCCCAGCCGGACACCGAGTGGGTCAGGCCAACCTGGGAGGAAGTGGTCACGAACCACTCCGCCAAGGTATACCGCCTTGCCTACCGCTTAACCGGCAACAAGTACGACGCCGAGGACCTCACCCAGGAGGTGTTCGTCCGGGTATTCCGGTCCTTGGAGAACTTCAAGCCCGGTACGCTCGACGGTTGGCTGCACCGGATCACCACCAACCTCTTCCTGGACCAGGCGCGGCGCAAGAGCCGCATCCGCTTCGATGCCCTCGCTGACGACGCCGAATCGCGGTTGCCAGGCCGCGAGCCCGGTCCGGAACAGAGCTTTGAATTCAACAACCTGGACCTCGACGTGCAGGCCGCCCTCGAAGAACTGCCGCCTGACTTCCGGGCCGCCGTCGTGCTTTGTGACCTTGAGGGCCTGTCCTACGACGAGGTGGCCGAGGCCCTGGGCGTCAAGCTCGGAACCGTGCGGTCCCGCATCCATCGCGGCCGTACCATGCTCCGCGAAAAGCTGGCGCACCGTGATCCCAGGACCAGGCAATCCCTCAAGCCGCGGCTCAAGCTGCCGCGCATCGCCGGCATCCTCTGATCGGCTCCATGGGTCAGCTGAGAAACCTGCTGCGGTGCCTGGGAGGCAACTGTGCGCGCGGAATCCTGCCGCGCAGCAAGCGCGGCCGCAGCTCAAAGCACATAGAATCCTGCCCGGAATGCACGTCGCTTCAGTGGCGTGAGCGCCAGTATCTTGAGCGCCTGCGCAGCGCGGCCATCCCCGCTGCAAGCGAGGACTTCACTGCCAGGCTGTTGGCCAGGACGCAGCAGCTCGCGTCCGCGCCGGGCGGTACGGCCGCCGGCCATGCCGTGCGCCGAAGCACGCCCGCAGGGTTCCCGGCGCTACGCGCACTGGGCCTGGCGGCGGGCGGGGCCCTGGCCGCGGCCGGAGTGGTCACCGGCGCTGCCTACTTCGTGGCCGGTGACCCCCGGCCCGTCGCCGACGGCACCCCTGCAACGTGGTCCCGGCAGCACGAGGCCGCTTTCGGACTTCAACCGCCGGCCGGCAGTGCTTCCCCCGGGTCCGCCGGAATGCTGACATCCACAGACCTTGAGGGACTCCGCACGCAGGGATGGTCGTGCCCGGAGCTTCGCGACATGGGGTTCCACGTCCTTTGGGCGCGGCATGAAACCGTCGCCGGACAGGCAGTCCTGGAACTGCGGCTCACTGACGGGACACACTTTGCCACAGTCCTCGAACAGCACTCGCGGCCGGCACCCGCTGACGGCGCACAACCAACCGTGCCGCTGTCATCACCCACGAACATTTTGACCGGCCGTCCTGCCGAGGTCGACGGGTTCGTGCGTTCGCCTGGGGCCTCTGGGGCCGCTGCGGCAGGCGGGGCGGTATGGATCAATGCTTCTGCCCCGTGGCGGGCCATTTACCAGGCTCCGGGCGTGACCTTCACCTACATCTCGGATCTGCCTGCTGACTCCGCCGATGATGGCGTGGCAGAACTGGTTCGCTCGGGTTCCACCACCTCAGTGCGCAGCCCCGAGGTCCCCGCGACCGGAACGGCCGGCAGCGCCGCGCCCGGCACGGAAAGCGTGCCTGCCGGGGAAGGCCTGCCCGATAGGCTGCAGCGCGGCCTGGGGCGCATCGTGGAGCTGTTTACGCCATGAGCCGGCCGCCCGGAGCAGCCGCCGGTGTGCGCTCCGCGTCAGAATCGTCACCACTGTGCCGGAGAGGGTAATCTTCCTAAGGTGTTTGGAATCAACGGTCCGGAGTTTCTTCTTCTGCTGATCATCGGGGTCCTGGTGATCGGCCCCAGCCGGCTGCCCGAATACACCCAGAAACTGGCGAACCTGGTCAAGGAAGTCCGCCGGATGGCGTCCGGCGCACGGGAGCAGATCAAGGACGAAGTCGGCATCGACATCGACGAGGTCGACTGGAAGAAATACGATCCCCGCCAGTACGATCCGCGCCGGATCATCAAGGAAGCCCTGCTCGACGACGACACCAAGCCTGTCAGTGCCGGGGCGCCGGCTGCGGTCGCGGCAGTTGCCTCTGCCGCCGCGGCATCCTATGCGGAAGAGCGGCCGGCGCGCGTCATCGAACGGCTGCCCGAGGGCGAGCCTGCCCCCTTCGACTCCGAGGCCACGTAGGGCCCGGATTTCGACAGGCCCAATCACCCGGGGACAGGCTCCATCACCGGGGCTGGAGGCCCAGCTTCATACCCGTCAGGCCCCGCGGCCTTGCAGCCAGCTTGTCCGCAATCCCCGTCAGCGCCTTGGCCGCCGGGGTCTCGGGACGGCCCAGCACGATCGGTTCGCCGGCGTCGCCGCCCTCGCGCAACAGGATATCCAGGGGAATCTGGCCCAAAAGCGGCACATCCGCGCCGACGGTCGCGGTCAGGCGCTCGGCGAGGACAGCGCCGCCGCCGCTGCCAAACAATTCCATTCTGCCGCCGTCGGGCATTTCCAGGTAGGACATGTTCTCCACAATCCCGGCCACGGACTGGCCCGTCTGGGTGGCGATGGCACCAGCCCGCTCGGCGACGTCGGCGGCAGCGGCCTGCGGTGTGGTCACCACCAGGATCTGCGCCTTCGGAAGCAGCTGCGCCACGGAGATGGCGATGTCCCCCGTGCCCGGAGGCAGGTCGAGGAACAGCGCGTCCAGGTCGCCGAAATAGACGTCGGTGAGGAACTGCTCAAGGGCTCGATGGAGCATCGGCCCGCGCCACGCCACCGGCTGGTTGCCCTTGACGAACATGCCGATGGAAATAACCTTCACCCCGTACGCGACCGGCGGCAGGATCATGTCATCCACGCGGGTGGGGGCCTGGTCGATGCCCATCAGCGCGGGGACCGAGAACCCGTACACGTCGGCGTCGATGATGCCGACGCGCAGCCCCTGGGCAGCCATGGCGCAGGCGAGATTCACCGTGACGGAGGACTTGCCCACCCCGCCCTTGCCGCTGGCAACAGCAAACACCTTCGTGAGGGATCCGGGCTGGTTGAACGGGATGCCGCGCTGGCCGCCCGGTCCGCGGAGTTTTTCCTTCAACGCGTCCCGCTGCTCCTGCGTCATCACTCTGAGCTCGACGTCGACCGCCGTCACTCCGGGGACCGCGGACAGCGCGGCCTCGGAGTCCGCGGTGATGGTGCCGCGCAGCGGACAACCGGAAATGGTGAGCAGCACGACGAGCCGGACCCGGCCGTCGTCGGCGATGTCCACGGACTCCACCATGCCAAGTTCGGTGATGGGGCGCCGCAGTTCGGGGTCGATGACAGTGGCCAGTGCAGCGTCCACTGCCTGGGCCAGGGGGGTGCTCATGCAGTCAGTGCTCAGCTTTCGGGGGAATTGAGGTGCGCGGGAGTGCCAGGGTGGTCCGGCTTGACCTTGGGGATCTGCTGGGTCCGCGGGTTGCGCTGTTTGTCGCGGCGTTCCTTCAGCTTCTCCTTGAGTTTGTCCTTCGGCGACTCGTGGCTGCCGGCGCCGGACGGATCATGGGTGCGGAGTTCCTCCTGCGCCTCCAGCATGTCCTCGAGCAGGCTGCGCAGCTCGGCGCGGACGTAGTCGCGTGTGGCGACCTCGCGGAGCGCGATGCGCAGGGAGGCCAGCTCCCTGGTGAGGTACTCGGTGTCGGAGAGGTTGCGTTCAGCGCGCTGCCGGTCCTGCTGGAGGGACACGCGGTCGCGGTCATCCTGCCGGTTCTGGGCCAATAGCAGCAGCGGGGCCGCATAGGAGGCCTGGAGGGACAGCATCAGAGTAAGCAGGGTGTAGCCCAGGGCCTGCGAGTCGAACTGCCAGGCCTCGGGCGCGAAAGTATTCCAGACCAGCCAGAAGACGCAGAAGATCGTCATGTAGACCAGGAAGGTCGGCGTGCCCATAAAACGGGCAAAGCCTTCCGTGGCGTGGCCGAACGCGTCGGGATTCGGCGAAAACTTGGGAAGAATGCGCTGGCGCCCGCTGAGCGGCGTATCCAGGCCAGCGGATGTCTTGGCTCCGGGACGGTGGGAGGAGTTCCGGGGTGAGCTGAGATCAGCCAATGCGGCCTCCAAGTTTCCTTATCGGGGCGTCATCATCGTGGGCGCGCCAGTCGTCCGGCAGCAGGTGGTCAAGCACGTCATCAACAGTCACCGCCCCCACGAGGCGTCCGTCCTCGTTGACGACCGGGAGTGAGTTCAGGTTGTAGGTGGCCAGGGTGCGGGCCACCTCGCTGATGTGAGCCTGGTCCGACACAGGTTCCAGGTTCTTGTCCACCAGATTTCCGAGCGGTTCAGGCGGCGGGTAGCGAAGGAGCTGCTGGATGTGGACCACGCCAAGGAACCGCCCCGTGGGCGTTTCCAGCGGCGGACGGGCAATGAAGATCGACGACGCGAGCGCCGGTGAGAGCTCCTCGCGCCGGACGTGGGCCAGGGCTTCGGCCACCGTGGCCTCAGGAGGGAGGATCACCGGGACAGGCGTCATGAGTCCACCGGCGGTGTCCTCGTCGTACTCCAGGAGGCGCCGGACGTCCTCGGCCCCTTCGGGTTCCATGAGCTGGAGCAGTTCCTCTGCCTGTGCCGAGGGGAGTTCGGCGAGGAGGTCGGCGGCGTCGTCCGGATCCATCTCTTCGAGGACGTCGGCGGCGCGGTTGACGTCGAGGGCGGAGAGGATTTCCACCTGGTCGCCTTCGGGCATCTCCTGCAGGACGTCGGCGAGCCGTTCATCCTGAAGTTCGCTGGCCACTTCGAAGCGGCGTTTGTCGCTCATCTCCTGCAGCGCTTCGGCGAAGTCGGCCGGTTTCAGGTCCTCGTGCGTGGCCACGAACTGGGTGGCGGCCTGGGGCTCCGTCCTGGCGCCCTGCAGGGCATCCGCCCAGTCGATGATCATGGTCTCGTTGCGGCGGAGCCGGCTCAGCGGCGAGAGGGAGTGGCCGCGGCGCACGAACAGTTTGCTGACGAACCAGTCGCCGGAACGGTGCCGGTCCATGGCGATGTCCTCGATGGTGGCGTCGCCGCTGCCGTCCGCCAGGGTCACGCGGCGGTCGAACATTTCGGCCACCACCAGGGTTTCGGCGCCGCGCTGTTCGAAGCGGCGCAGGTTCACCAGGCCGGTGCAGATGACCTGGGTCTGGTCGATTGAAGTAATCCTGGTCATGGGGACGAACACCCGCTTCTTGCCGGGTACTTCCACCACGATGCCCACCACGTGGGGGGCGCCCCGAGTGCCGCGGGAGAGCACCACGACATCGCGCAGCCTGCCCAGCCGGTCGCCCAGGGGGTCGAAGACATCCAGTCCGAGAAGGCGCGCAACAAACACCCGCGAAAGATTTGTGCTCACTTGTACAGGCTACCGAGTCTGCTCTCTTTTAGCTGAATTTCAGCCTGCACACAGCCGGATGGGCAAGAATGGAGGTATGTCAAACATTTTTGGTGCTCCCAAGGCCGGTGTCCCGAACGGGCCGGATGAATTCCGCACGGTTCCGGCCGGGGACACCGTCGGTTCGTATAACTCCTACTTGGACGCCCAGAAGGCGGTGGACTACCTCGCGGACCAGCAGTTCCCCGTCCAGCTGGTGTCCATCGTGGGCAACGACCTGAAAATGGTGGAGCGCGTCACCGGGCGGCTGAGCTACCCGCGGGTCGCTCTGTCGGGCGCATTGAGCGGCATGTGGTTCGGCTTGTTTGTCGGCGTGATGCTGTCCTTCTTCTCGCCGACCGGCGGCTACTTCTCGATTGTGACCTCGGTGCTCATGGGTGCGGCGTTCTTTATGCTCTTCGGCATTGTCACCTACGCAACGCAGCGCGGGAAGCGTGACTTCACGTCAACGAGCCAGGTGGTGGCCACGAACTACGACGTCGTGGTGGCCTTCGAGGCTTCCCACGAGGCACGGCGCATGCTGCAGCAGCTGCCCATGACCCCGTCGGACGCGTCTGCAGGGTCTGCTTCCTATGGCCAGGGGGGCTATCAGAACCAGCCCTTCCAGCAGCCCGGGCACCAGCACGGTCCGCAGCAGGGGCCCCAGCGGCCCGCGGGTTGGAACGACCCCTACGGCCAGCGGACCCCGGAGGCAGGGAACCAGCCGGCCGCGGGCGCCCACGCGACATCCGGAGCGGTCAGCCAAGGTCCGCAGCCCCCTTCCGAGGAACACCCGCAGCACGCGGCCGCGCCGACGCCCGCGGTGCGCTACCCGGACCTCCCTGACGGCCGGCCGCAGTACGGGGTGCGCGTGACCGACGCGCCTACGCCTGAAGGCGGCGCCAAACGTGAGCCCGCCGAGGGCAACACTCAGCAATAACGCGAACACCAAAGGCCTCCGTCCGGACGATCCGGACGGAGGCCTTTGTGTTTCCGATTTACGGCTTTCCGGGGCTACGCGTGGTCGGCTTCCTGATAGATGCCCGCCATCCAGGACTCGACGTCGTCGGCCTTGCGGGGGAGGGCGGCACTGAGGTTGACGGGACCGTCGGCCGTCATCAGGATGTCGTCCTCGATCCGGACGCCGATGCCGCGGTACTCCGCGGGAATTGCGAGATCCTCGTTCTTGAAGTACAGGCCGGGTTCGATGGTGAACACCATGCCCGGAGTGAGGACGCCGTCCAGGTAAAGCTCACGCTTGGCCTGGGCGCAGTCATGCACGTCGAGGCCCAGGTGGTGGCTGGTGCCGTGCGGCATCCAGCGGCGGTGCTGCTGGCCCTCGGGGCTGATGGCCTCCTCGACGGACACGGGCAGCAGGCCCCATTCGGCAAGGCGTTCGGCCAGGACCGTGGTGGCGGCTGTGTGGATGTCACGGAACTTGGTGCCGGGGCGGGCTGCGGCGAAGCCGGCGTCCGCTGCGTCCAGGACGGCTTCGTACACCTTCCGCTGGATGTCGCTGAACGTGCCGTTGGCGGGCAGGGTGCGGGTGACGTCGGCGGTGTAGAGGGAATCAGCCTCAACACCTGCATCCAGCAGCAGCAGTTCGCCGGCGTTGACCTTTCCCGTGTTCCGCGTCCAGTGCAGCACAGTGGCGTTGTTGCCCGAAGCCGCGATCGTGTCATAGCCGAGCTCGTTGCCCTCTTCCCGGGCACGGGCGAAGAAGGCACCTTCGACTACCCGCTCGCCGCGCTGATGCGTCAGTGCGCGGGGCAGCGCCTTGACCACCTCGGCAAACCCTTCCACCGTGGCGGCCACGGCAATTTTCATTTGCTCGATTTCCCACGGGTCCTTGAGCAGGCGGAGCTCGGAGAGGGCTTCCGTGAGCTTCTCGTCGAGGGCATCCAGCACGCCCAGGTCCAGGTTGTCCGGGTCCTTGGCCGTGTTGTAGCGGGCCGTGTCCACGAGGGCGTCGATGTTGTCATCCACCTTGCGCACCAGCCGGATGGAAATGCCGCCGATTTCGGGGGCGCCCACGTTCTTGGTGATGGCGAGTTCGAGCTGGTCGATGTGCGCCGTGGCGAGGCCCAGCCTCCGCTCGAACTCCGCGAGCGTGGGGCGGGCGCCGATCCAGAATTCGCCGGAGCGGGAGTCTGCATAGAACTGTTCGGTGTCCCGGCCGGCCAGGGGCCGGAAGTACAGAGTGGCGCGGTGGTTTCCGCCGTCGTCGCCCGTACCTTCCGGCACCGGTTCCAGAATGAGCACGGCGTCGGGCTCGTGGTCCAGGCCCAGGCCGGTCAGGTGCGCGAAACCGGAGTGGGGGCGGAAACGGTAGTCGCAGTCATTGGAGCGGACCTTCAGGGGCCCGGCGGGGACCACCAGGCGTTCGCCTTTGAACAGGCCCGAAATGGCGCGACGCCGGGCCGCGGCGTGGTCGGCCACGACATCCCGATCGGGGAGCTCCTGTGCCGAGGGCGCCCAGTTGCTGGCCATAAAGGCTTTGAAGGCGTCGGAGCTGGGCCGCTGCGAGCGGTTGTTGACGCGCTCTTCGAGGGGCTGGGTGGCTGTAGTTTCACCGTTGTAGGTGTTATCTGCATCGTTCACGGTCCCATCGTCTCACCAGCTGCGTGGCCGGGGCCACCGAACACTGCACCGCACACTGCACGCACACCGCACCGGCCGCCCACGGCGGGCATCTACTAGGCTGGGCAGGTGAAGATTGATCTGCATGCGCACTCGAACGTTTCCGACGGCACGGAGGCGCCCGCAGCGGTGATGGCGTCCGCCGCGGCAGCAGGCCTGGACGTGGTGGCCCTGACCGACCACGATTCCACTGACGGCTGGGCCGAGGCGTCCCTCGCGGCCCGGGCCGAAGGGATTGCGCTCGTGCCCGGCATGGAAGTGTCCTGCCGGACCGAGGAAGGCATCAGCGTCCATCTCCTCAGTTATCTCCATGACCCGTCGCACCCGGGCCTGCTGGAGGAAATCACCAAGGCCAAGGACGCGCGCCTCACCCGGGCCGAACGCATGGTCACCCTCCTGGCCGAGGACTACCCGCTGAGCTGGGACGACGTCATCCACCACGTAGCACCCGGCGCAACGCTCGGCCGGCCGCACATAGCCGACGCCCTGGTGGCCGCCGGAGTGGTCGCGGACAGGACCGAAGCCTTCGCCTCGATCCTGACCTCCCATTCCCGGTATTACGTCCAGCACTACGCCCCGGATCCGGCTGTCGCCGTGGCCCTGGTCCGGGCGGCGGGCGGCGTGCCGGTGTTCGCCCACCCGGTGGCGTCCGCACGCGGCCGCGTGGTGGGCAGGCGCACCTACCTGGAAATGATCGATGCAGGCCTGGCCGGATTGGAGATCGAGCACCGCGACAACCCGGAAGACGGCCGGGCCTACCTCCGGGCGCTTGCGGAGGAGCATGGCCTGCTGGTCACGGGCTCATCCGACTACCACGGCACCGGCAAGCCGAACCTGCTGGGCGAGAACCTGACCTCGCCCGAGGTCTTGGCGAGGATCGAAGAGCAGGCGACCGGAACCGCCGTCGTACGTCCTTGAACTGTATGCCCGACTGACTGGCAGTTAACGCTGTGAAATCGGCGGATGACGACGTTAAGTGCGAGTCAGTTGGGCGGGAAGGACGTGAACGTCGCGTGGGCGCTGAGGCGCTTGGCCATCACGTCGATGGCGGGCTGGTTCTGGTCCACGCAGACGAATTTCCGGCCAAGTTTGGCGGCCACCGCACCCAGGGTGCCGGAGCCAGCGAAGAAGTCCAGGCACCAGTCGCCCGGCCGGCTTGAAGCGGCCACGACGCGGCGGATCAGGCCCTCGGGCTTCTGCGTCGGGTAGCCGGTCTTTTCCTTGCCGGTGGGGGAGACGATGGTGTGCCACCAGACGTCCGTGGGCAGCTTGCCGAGCTCCCGCTTTTCCGGAGTCACCAGCCCCGGCGCCATGTATGGTTCGCGGTCCACTTCAGCGCTGTCGAAGTGGTACTTGGCCGGGTTTTTGACGTACACCAGGATGTTGTCGTGCTTGGTGGGCCAGCGGAACTTGGCACGGGCGCCGTAGTCGTAAGCCCAGATGATTTCGTTCAGGAAGCATTCGCGGCCAAAAATGGCGTCCAGCATCACCTTGGCGTAATGCACTTCCCGGTAGTCCAGGTGAAGGTAGAGGGTGCCGTCGTCGGCCAGCAGCCGCCACGCTTCCACGAGCCTCGGTTCCAGGAACGACCAGTAGTCACTGAAGGCGTCGTCGTATTTGTGCAGGGCGCCTTTGATCGTGTCATAGGAGCGGCCCTTGAAACCCACGCGGTCGCCGCCGCCGTCCGCGTTCCGCACCATGGTGGTCTGCTGCCGGCTCTGGGCGCGGCCGGTGTTGAACGGCGGGTCGACGTAGATGAGTGTGAAGGCGCCGTCCGGCAGCGTGGGGAGGTACTCGGCGTTATCCGCGTGTACCACCAGGTTGCTGCCGTCCGGCGCCCAGACGGTGTCAGTCATTGAGGGGTTTAGGCCTCAGTGTTGCCGTGGTGCGCGCCGTCCTGCGCTGCAGTTCCGCCGCCCACCACTTCGCCGTTGCGGCGGCGGGTGCGGGTGCGGCGGCGGGCGCGGGTGGCCCGGTCAACCTCGGCGGGCGCCGCAGCTGCCACCGGGGCTGCCACCGGGGCCGCCTCGGCAGCGGGAGCGGCTGCTGAACTGCTGTCGGAGGAACGACGGCGGCGGTCACCTGAGCGTGAGCCCTCGCGTCCGGCGCTGTCCCGGCTGCCGCCGGCGTCGCTGCGGCGGGAATCGCGTCCGCCGGAGCGGCTGCCGTCCCGTCCGCCGCCGGTGCTTCCGCCACGGGCGGTGTCCCGTCCGCCGTCCCTTGCGCTGCCGCGCCCGGGTTTCTTGCCGGTCTCGCCCAGGTCCTCGAGGACTTCGGCGTCGACGCCGGCAAGGACGCGCTTGTCGCGGGGCAGGCGGCCCTTGGTGCCTTCGGGGATGTCCAGCTCTTCGTAGAGGTGCGGCGAGGAGGAGTAGGTTTCCACCGGCTCCGGGTAGCTCAGGCCAAGGGCCTTGTTGATGAGGCCCCAGCGCGGCATGTCGTCCCAGTCCACGAACGTCACGGCGGTGCCCTTGTTTCCGGCGCGGCCGGTGCGGCCGACGCGGTGCAGGTAGATCTTTTCGTCCTCGACGCACTGGTAGTTGATCACATGCGTGACGTCGTCGACGTCGATGCCGCGGGCGGCGACGTCGGTGGCCACCAGGACGTCGACCTTGTTGTTCCGGAAGGCGCGCAGCGCCTGCTCGCGGGCGCCTTGGCCGAGGTCGCCGTGGATGGCGGCCGCGGCGAAACCGCGGTCCACCAGTTCCTCGGCCACCTTGGCGGCGGTGCGCTTGGTCTTCGTGAAGATGATCGTGCGGCCGCGTCCGCGGGCCTGCAGGATGCGGGCGACGACCTCGACTTTGTCCATGCTGTGGGCACGGTAGATCAGTTGGCGGATGTCGCGCTTGGTGAGGCCCTCGTCGTCCGGATCAGCAGCACGGATGTGGGTGGGCTGGGTCATGTAGCGGCGCGCCATGGCGATGACCGGGCCGGGCATGGTTGCCGAGAACAGCAGGGTCTGGCGGACGGCCGGGGTTCCCGCGATCAGCGTCTCTACGTCCGGCAGGAAGCCGAGGTCCAGCATTTCGTCGGCCTCGTCGAGGATGACGATTTTGACGTTCTTCAGGCTCAGGTGCTTCTGCTTGTAAAGGTCGATCAGCCGCCCTGGGGTGCCGACAACAACCTCGACGCCCTTCTGCAGCGCCTCCACCTGGGGCTCGTAGGCACGGCCGCCGTAAATGGTGGCAATGCGGGCATTGCGCTTGCGGGCAGCGTTTTCGAGGTCCTTGGCAACCTGGACAGCGAGTTCGCGGGTGGGCACAATCACCAGTGCCTGCGGCGCGCCCGGGACTGCCAACTTGTCGAATCCGGGGTCGTCGCGTCCCACCACGCGCTGCAGCGCGGGGATGCCGAAGCCGAGGGTCTTGCCGGTACCCGTCTTCGCCTGGCCGATGATGTCGTGGCCGGCGAGGGCCACGGGCAGGGTCATCGCCTGGATGGGGAAGGGGTGCGTGATTCCGGCGTCGGCCAGGGACTCGACGATGTCGGCGCGGACGTTGTAGTCGGCGAAGGTTTTTTCTTCAATCTCGTGCGGTTTTTCGTCCGAGATGATGGTCTCTTCCGGCTCGATCGATTCGGTGCCGGTGTCGTCGGTCAGAAGTTGGTGCGTGTGCAATTCACTCACAGGGGAGTTTCCTTATTCATTTGGGCATTGGCGCTGCTTGCTCAACGGGGCCGGCCGCAAGGCCGTTCCGGAGCACGCTCAGGCGCGCAAGCAAATCCAGTGGAAGCCGATCGCGGGCTATCTAAATGCTGGCACTGGGGACCAACGGGTGTATCTCAAGATCGCGTAGGGGCGGGCTTGTTGAATTCAAAAATCATGGAAATCAACGACCGGGCATCCATTACTACCCCTTCAGTCTAGCTGTTGACCGCAACCATCACCGACTGACGCCCCGGGCACGGCCCACAGCCAATCCACAATCACTCCACCAACTCCAGCCGGATCGCGCGTGTGTCGATGTCCGAGGAGATCAGCCTGACCCGGACCGTGGTGCCGGATTCAAGTTCGCCGGGGCACCTGGCGGTCACTGCCGGGTCCGCGATCTGGATGATGCCGGACGGTCCGTTCCCGTTTCCGTTGCCGCCGTTTCCGTTTGTCTTGCCCGGTTTCGAACCGGAGATGACCACGGCGTCGAACTCCTGCCCGATGTGGTTGACAAGGAGGGCGGCCTCCACCGTATCCAGGGCCAGCCGCTCCATCCTTGCTGCCAGCTGGTCCGAGGCCGCCATGATCTCCGGCAGGGACGGCAGGGCGTCACGGGCCCAGCCGGGGACAGCAGTGCGGTTGCTCAGCGCCTCGCAGATCACCAGGACAAAACGGTCTATCAGCCGCCGCAGCGGGGCCGTGGTGTGCGCGTAGGCAGCTCCGATTGCCGACTGGATGGCGTCCTTCGGCACTGTGCCGTCAAAGGGCGTATAGCCGGCGCCCCGGAACAACATGCCGGCGGAATGCAGGATGGCCAGCTGCCTGGGGTCCGTGGGATCAAGGGAGCGCAGGTACTCCCCGTAGCTCGCCCGGCCGTCCCAGGGCTTTCCGAGCGCGTTCGTCTGCCGTTTGAAGTGCAGGAGCGAGCGTTCGTCGGGCGAAGGCATGGTCCGCAGGATCCCCACTTTGCCTTCCAGCATCAGGTCCGCCGCAGCCATGCCGGTCATGAGGGAGATCTGGGCGTTCCAGTCCTCCACCGGAAGGGACGGAGCAGCGACAATGCGGTAGCCGCCGTCGGGCAGCTGTTCAATGTCCTGTTCCGGCATGTTCAGGCTGGCTCCGCCGCGCAGCCTCTCCAGTTCCACCCGCTTGAGCCCCACTTCCTTGAGCAGCTGCAGGACGGGGGCGGCAGTGCCGGCATCGAGTTCGGCCTGTACGCCCTTGTAGCTGAGCTTGGCACGGCTCCGGATTTTGGCACGGCGCACCAGCACTGACTGGACGCGGGCCCCCGCGTCCAGGCCGAACTCCCAGACGAAAGCGGAGCACATTTGTCCGGCCAGCAGGCTGCCCGCCTGTTCGCTGATGACTTCCGGGTGAAGCGGAATCCGGCCGTCAGGGGCGTAGAACGTCTGCCCCCGGCGGCGTGTTTCGGCGTCCAGCGCCCCGCCGGGTGCCACAAAGGACGGCACATCGGCGATGGCGTAGAAAACCTTGTACCCGTCGCCTGACCGCTCGATGAACAGGGCCTGGTCCAGGTCCGTGGACGACGCCGGATCTATGGTCACAAAGCCCACATCCGTGAGGTCCAGGTCCGGCATCTTGTGTTCCGCAATGGCCGCCAGCGCATCCTGAAGGACATCATCAGGAAACGGCCCCGGCAGCTCCAACTCCGTACGGAGCGCGTTCAACGCGTCGGCCAGCCGGTTGGTCTGTTCGTGGACACTTGGAGTTAGGCGATGATGGGACACGAAAGTCAGGTTAGCTCCATTTCCGCCATTAGTCTTGGACGATGAGCTCAACCCCGGCTGACACTGCTCGCTACAACCGCTTCGTCGCGGACCTGTTCGGAATGATGGCATACGGCGAGCTTTCGGCCTTTGAGCGGTTTGCCGCCGACGCACGGTATTCACCCACCCTCCACGACCGGGCGGTGCTCGGCAGGATTGCCGTAGTGGAGTTCCGGCACTACGAACTGGTGAGCGCCCGGCTCGAGGCCAGGGGGATCGACGCCGAGGACGCCATGTTGCCTTTCCAGCCAGCCGTGGACTACTTCCATTCGCGGACACGCCCGGCCGACTGGTACGAATCGCTGATGAAGGCCTACGTCATCGACACGGTCTCTGCCGACTTCTACCGGGCCATCTCACAATACGTCGACGCCGAAACGCGGGAACTCATCGAACAGATCCAGGCCTCCGATGAAACGACGGAGGTTCTCCGCGACCGGCTCAAGGGTGCCCTCGCCGATGATCCCAGGCTCGCCTCCAGGCTGGCGCTGTGGGGCAGGCGGCTGCTGGGCGAAGCCCTGACCCAGGCGCAGCGCGTCAGCTATGAGCATGCGTTCCTGGGAAGCCTGATCGGCGGCGAGGACACCGCCGAGGCGAAAGCCCTGGTCAGCGGCCTGATCGCCGGGCTGGCGGAAAACCACTCCAAGCGGATGACGCAGCTCGGACTGACCGGATAGTCAGGATGCGCCGGTGTCGAGCGCTTCGAGCAGTGACCGCGCGGCCGCGGCGGGATCGTCCGCCTCGGTGATGGCGCGGACCACCACAATCCGCTGCGCCCCTGCAGCCACCACCGGCTCAACGTTGCCCAGGTCAATGCCGCCGATGGCGAACCACGGAACCGTCGTCCCGGCGGCCGCTTCTTCGTCGGCGGCGCCCGCCGCGTAGCGGAGCAGGTCGAGGCCGACGGCGGCCCGCCCCGGCTTCGTGGGGGTGGCCCAGACCGGCCCCACGCAGAAGTAGTCCAGTCCTCCGGTACCGCGGGATGCGGCCCTGGCGGCGTCGATCTGCCCGGTGCTGTGCGTTGACAGGCCGATGACGGCTTCGTTGCCGAGGAACTTCCGGGCCGCCGCCAGCGGAAGATCCTTCTGTCCGATGTGGAGCACGGGCGCGCCGGAAAGCGAGGCGATGTCCGCGCGGTCGTTGACCGACCACAGGCGCCCGTGGCGGCGCGCAGCGGACTCCAGCACAGCAAGAAGTTCGAGCTCTTCGGCCGCCTCCAGGTTCTTGTCGCGGAGCTGGATGATGTCGACGCCACCGGCGTAGGCGGCATCCACGAAGTCTTCGAAATCGCCGCGGTCCGTGCGGGCGTCAGTGCAGAGGTACAGGCGGGCATCGGTGAGGAGAGCTTGCTCGGTCATGGCACCAGCCTAGTTCCCCTAAACTGGGGGAGTACCGCGGGAGCCCGCAGCAGCTGTCACAAAGCTGCAGGGCTGAGAGGGCGTCAGAGCCGACCGCTTGACCTGATCCGGTTAGTACCGGCGTAGGGAAGGATGACTATGGCCCCGCATACCCCAGCAGGCAGCCCCGCCGCGCGCAGCCGCGACATCAGCGCCGACGTCGCCGTGGTTGGCGGCGGAATCATCGGCCATGGCATCGCCTGGGAGGCCCGGCAGTCGGGCCGGTCCGTGGTGCTCATCGATGACGCGCCCGGTACGGGAGCGAGTTGGGCCGCCGCCGGCATGCTGGCACCGGTCAGCGAACTCCACTACCAGGAGGAGGACCTCCTGGAGCTCATGCTTCACTCCTCAGGGCTGTGGCCCGCGTTTGCGGCGAGCCTTGAAACCGAGGGGGTTCCCGGGGAATCCGGCAACGGCGGCCCGGACACCGGCTACCTCACGACGTCGACCCTCGCCGTGGGGGCCGACGCCGCCGACCGCCGCGCGCTCGCCGACCTTCGCGGCGTCCAGCTGTCGAGCGGCCTCACCGTGGAACCGCTGACCGTCAGGGAAGCGCGGGCACGGGAGCCGTTGCTGAGTCCCGGGATCTCCTGTGCCTTCGACATCCCGGCGGACCACCAGGTGGATCCCCGAAAGCTCCTCGCCCTCATCGCGGAGTCGCTGGCAGGTTCCGCCGTGCGCCGGCGGGCGGCCGGCCTGCTGTGGGAGGACGGGCGGGTCAGCGGCGTCAGCCTGGCCGGGGGAGGTGCAGTGCACGCAGCGGAGACGATTATTGCCAACGGGCTGGAGTCTGCGTCCCTCGGCGGGCTGCCCGCGGGACTGAAGCTGCCCCTCCGCCCGGTGTACGGGGACATCCTGCGGCTGCGGGTCCCCGCCTACCTGCGGCCGCTGCTGACATCCACCGTCCGCGGCATGGTCCATGGGGTTCCCGTCTACATCGTGCCCCGGCAGGACGGAACCGTGGTGATCGGGGCCACGCAGCGTGAAGACGCCCTCCCGGGGGCAGACGCTGCGGACCTTGGAGCCGGACACGCAACGCCGGTCCGTTCAGCCGTTTCAGCCGGCGGCGTCTACCAGCTGCTCCGTGACGCGCAGGTGCTGGTTCCGGCCGTCGCCGAACTGGAACTCCTGGAAGCCACGGCAAGGGCGCGTCCGGGAACGCCGGACAACGCGCCGCTGCTGGGGCGCGTAGCCGCTGCGGGAACCGGCAAGGACGTCGAAGGGCTGATCATTGCCACCGGATTCTTCCGGCACGGCGTCCTGCTCACTCCTGCGGCAGCGTCCATCTGCAGGGAGCTCATGGACGGCACCGCCGACGTCCGCTGGGCGCCTTTCCGGCCCGACCGGTTTTCCGGCCTTTCGCCAACGCCGGCAACACCGGCAACGCCACCGAACATCGTCACAATTGACCCGAACAAGGAAACAGCATGAACATCACACTGAACGGCACCGTCCATGCGGTGGACGACGGAGCGTCTGTCACCACCCTCATCAGCCAGGTCACTGGCAGGAACCTCGCCCCCAACGGGCAGGCCGCCGACGGCCGGAAGCTGGGCGTCGCAGTGGCCCGGAATTCCGAGGTGGTGCCGCGCAGCCAGTGGTTCGTCACGGCGCTCGCCGAGGGCGACGACGTCGAACTCGTTACCGCGGTACAGGGAGGTTGAGCATCATGGCAGGAACTACGGTTGCCGGCATGGCAGGGACGGCACGGCACGCGGCGGCGGACCCCTTCATCGTGGACGGTGTCCACCTGGGATCGCGGCTGATCATGGGAACCGGCGGCGCGCCCAGCCTGGACGGTCTGGGGGCGGCGCTGATCGCCTCTGGCACGGAGCTGACCACCGTGGCCATGCGCCGCTATTCCCCGGCGGAAACAGGTTCGCTGTTCCAGCTCCTGGTGGACCACAACATCAGGGTCCTGCCCAATACGGCCGGCTGCTTCACCGCACGGGACGCCGTCATGACGGCCGAACTGGCGCGGGAAGCACTGGAAACGGACTGGGTGAAGCTTGAAGTGATTGCCGACGAGCACACCCTCCTGCCGGACGCCGTGGAACTCGTGGATGCCACAGAGCAACTGGTCAACCGCGGGTTCAAGGTGTTCGCCTACACGAATGACGACCCCGTGCTGGCCCTGCGGCTGGAGAACCTCGGAGCCACGGCCGTGATGCCGCTTGGATCGCCCATCGGCACCGGCCTGGGCATCCTGAACCCGCACAACATCGAACTCATCGTTTCCAGGGCATCAGTTCCCGTGGTGCTGGACGCCGGCATCGGTACGGCGTCCGACGCGGCCCTCGCCATGGAACTGGGCTGCGACGCGGTGCTGCTGGCGACCGCAGTGACCCGGGCGCAGAACCCGGCGATGATGGGGGAGGCCTTCAAACACGCTGTCATCGCCGGTAGGCTGGCGAAGGCGGCCGGCCGGATTCCGCGCCGTGAACACGCCCTTGCCTCGTCCGCCATGGAGGGCCGGGCGGAGTTCCTGTAGCAGTCCGAACCAGGCAAGGAGCCAGCGGTGACCGGCAAGGAAGACGTTCTGACGCGAGCCCGGATCGACGCCGCCCTGGCGGACCTTCCCGACTGGAGGTACCGGCTGGGAGGCCTGGTGACCGTTTTCAAGACGCCGACGGTGGCCGGAGCGCTCGAGCTGATTGCCGCCGTCGGGCGCCTCGCCGAGGAGCAAAACCACCACCCGGACCTGGACTGGCGCTACAACAGGGTGTTCATCCGCTTCACCTCGCACGACGCCGGCTCGGAGGTGACGGAGCGTGACGTCACCGCTGCAGCGGCCGTGAGCCTGGCAGCCGCTGCTGCGTCGGCGGCCGCTGAGCCCGGCCTGTACCGGACAGTGGAGATCGCCATAGACACTGCGAACCCGGACGAGATTTCCGAGGTGTGGCGGACCGCCCTTGGCTACCGGAAAGGCAGGTACGGCGACCTGGTCGACCCCTACGGCCGCGGCCCGGGGGTCTGGTTCCAGGAAACGCCCACCCCGAACGAGAACCGCTTCCACCTGGACATCCACCGGAGCAAAGCGGAATCCGGCCCGGCACTGGAGAAAACCGCAGCCACCGGGGCCTTAATGAACCGTGACCACGCACCCAACTGGGTGGTGGTCACGGATGCGCAGGGAAACCGGCTGTGCCTCTGCACCGAGGAAGGGCACGAACCGGATCTGTAGCCCTGGCTAGAGTCTCAGGGCTGCCGTCAGCTGCTTTGTGTCATGCAGGGTACGCTTCCGGCCCAGGTACACCGCGGCAGCGAGTGCCGCCCCGGTGCCCAGCACCATGGGCAGCACCCAGGGAATCCACGTCAGGCCGGGCTGGTAACCAAGCCCCGCTGCCATGAAGATGATCCAGCTCAGCATCCCCACGGCAAGGGAAACGCCCGGCGGCATGGCGATGCCGTACTTCGCATGGCGCCGGTCGTTGGCCCAGACAACAAGGCCTGTGGCAGCGGTGACCAGGGCCACGATTACCAGGGAAAGCATTTTCGGCGAACTCCTTGCTGCAGAGCGGATTGGTCTACGTGGGGTGCCTAGAGCTGGCCGAACCCGACGCGGCGGGCTTCCTCTGCCCCGATTTCAACGTAACCCAGGACGTTGGCGGGAACGATGACCACGCGGCCCTTGTCGTCAGCCAGGCGAAGCTCGGAACCCTTGGCGATGGCTTCCTCGACGAGCTTGGCAACAGCGTCAGCATCCTGAGCCGATTCCAGCACAATTTCGCGGCCGATGTTCTGAATGCCGATCTTTACTTCCACAGCGAGGCCTCCCAGCCAATCAAAGTTCTAAAGGTGTTCTCTATTTGTAGTCTAGGTTTCCTTGGGAAAGCGGGAGATTCCGCGCCAAGCTAAACGATAGATCAGGTCACTGGCCACATCGAGGTCCAGGTTTCCGTCAGTTTCGAGCCAATAGCGCGCGCTGACCTGCGCCATTCCGGCGAGTCCGCGCCCCAGCAGCTGGGCCTCCAGCATTGGGAGCTTCGTGTCCTCGGCGATGACCCGCGCAATGGCATCGGCAAAAGCCTTGTTGAAAGTTTCGAGCCTGGAACTGACGTCGCTGTCATTAATCAGGTCCGATTCAAAGACCAGGCGGTGCGCCTGGTCGTCGCTGGCAATAAAGCGGTAATACGCCCGCATGACCGCCTGGACGCGCTCGTCATTGTCATCGGTGGAATTCAGGGCGCCCATCATCAGCTCGGTCAGGGAACTGAGGTGGCTGTCCAACAGGGCAAGGTAAAGCTCGCGCTTGGAGGGAAAGTGCTGGTACAGCACCGGCTTGCTGACGTGTGCCGTTTCCGCGATCTCGTCCATGGCCGCACCGTGGTAGCCGTTGGCCACAAATACTTCCTGGGCGGCCGCCAGTAGCTGGGCGCGTCGTTCGTCACGCGGGAGCCGCGCTGAACGCGCACCGCCGGTCCGCGTCTGTCCCGCGGCTGCCTTCCCGGCCTGTGTCCGATCAACCGGTGCATGATGAACCACTGTTGGCCTTCTTTCGATTGCAGTTACCTACACTTTACGCGCGGGTAATATGACCTGGCGGTATCTTCGGGCATACATTGAAGTATGGCTTCCACGTTCACCGCAACTGCTGTCCCTGCAACCCTGGATCCGCTCGTGGAACCGGCGGATGCCCTGACCGCCGAAGAGGTGGAGCGCTACTCCCGCCACCTCATCATTCCCGAAATCGGCACGCTGGGCCAACGCAGGCTCAAGAACGCCAAGGTCCTGGTCATCGGAGCCGGCGGCCTGGGCTCGCCGGCGCTCCTTTACCTTGCCGCCGCAGGCGTGGGAACCCTGGGAATCATCGACGACGACGCCGTTGACCTGAGCAACCTGCAGCGTCAGGTCATCCACGGGGTTGCGGACGTGGGCAGGCCCAAGATCGAGTCAGCCCGTGACTCCATTGCCGCGCTGAACCCCTTGGTGGACGTTCGGCTCCACAATGTCAGGCTGGACGCCTCGAACGCACTGGAGCTGTTCGCAGGCTATGACCTCATCCTGGACGGCGCCGACAACTTCGCCACACGCTACCTGGTCAACGATGCCGCCGCCATCCTCGGCAAGCCCTACGTATGGGGCTCCATTTTCCGTTTCGACGGCCAGGTCAGCGTGTTCTGGGAGAAGCACGGCCCCACCTACCGCGACCTCTACCCGGAGGCGCCGCCGGCCGGTTCGGTGCCCTCCTGCGGCGAAGGCGGCGTGTTCGGGATGCTGTGCGCGGCCGTCGGCTCGCTCATGGTGACCGAGGCAGTGAAGCTGATCACCGGCGTCGGGCGCTCCATGCTGGGACGTGTGGCGCTGTTCGACGCCCTCGGCGGCAGCTGGCGCGAGATCAAGGTGGCACGGGACCCGGCGGCTGAACGCATCACGGAACTCACGGACTATGAGGCATTCTGCGGAATAGCTCCGGAGGCTGAAACGGCCAAGGAAAACACCGTGACGGCCACTCAGCTGGCCACCATGCTGGCCTCGCGCAAAGCCGGCCTGAAGGACTTCGAACTCGTGGACGTCCGCGAGCCCGGCGAGCATGACATCGTCAGCATTGACGGCTCCGTCCTGATCCCGCAGGGCAGGATCCTGGCGGGGGAGGCGTGGGCCGAGCTGCCCCAGGACAAGGACATTGTGTTCCACTGCAAGGCCGGGACGCGCTCAGCGGCCGTCCTGGCGGCGGCGCGCAAGGCAGGCTACCAGCGGGTCAGCCACCTCGACGGCGGCATCCTTGCCTGGGTACGGGAAGTGGAGCCGGCCAAGCCGGTTTACTGAGCAATGAACCAGGACACCAGCAGGACGCCGCAACGTAAAACCGGTTCCGGCTTCGGCAAGGAGTCGACCGCCGCTGAGGTCGTTGCCGGCATCGACCTGACCGGCAGGACTGCCATCGTCACGGGCGGATACTCCGGACTCGGACTGGAGACGGTCCGGGCACTAGTGTCCGCCGGCGCCGAGGTGCTGGTGGGCGCACGGAGGCCCGGCCATGCGCGGGAAATGCTGGAAGCGGTCGGAATACCCTTCGGACTGCCTGCCGGAGCAGAAGGCGGAGCCGTTAGTGTCGGGGCGCTGGACCTGGCGGATCTGGCCAGCGTGAAAAGCTTTGCAGACGGGTTCCTGTCCGCGGCGTCCGGGGACCCAGCCGCAGGGCTGGACATCCTCATCAACAACGCAGCCATCATGGCCAGCCCCGAGGAGCGCGTCGGTCGCGGCTGGGAGTCGCAGTTCGCCACCAACCATCTGGGACACTTTGCCCTGACCAACCTGCTGTGGCCCGCGCTGGCGGCCGGCCACGGCGCGCGCGTGGTCTCGCTGTCGTCCACCGGGCATAAGCTGTCGCCCATCCGTTTCGACGACATCAACTTCGACACCGGCTACGACAAATGGAAAGCCTACGGCCAGGCCAAGACGGCCAACTCCCTCTTCGCCGTGCACCTGGACTTCCTCGGAAGGGACACCGGCGTTCGGGCATTCGCCGTGCATCCCGGCGGCATCATGACGGAACTGCAGCGCCACCTGCCGCGCGAGGAAATGGTGGCGGCCGGCTGGATGGACCAGGACGGCAACGTCGATGCCAGGTTCAAGACCCCGGCACAGGGCGCCGCAACCACAGTGTGGGCCGCCACGTCCCCGGCGTTGCAGGGCATGGGCGGGGTCTACTGCGAGGACTGCGACATCGCCGAACCCACCCGGACGGGGAGTCCTGAAGCCCGGATCAGGGGAGTGGATGCGCACGCGGTGGATCCGTCGGATGCTGCGCGCTTGTGGACGCTCTCGGCGGAGATGACCGGGATAAACGCCTTCGGCTGACATCTTGCCGCCCGGTTGGCTCCGCGTTTGGCTCCGCGTCGGGCGCGTGCGCCGGGGCGGGCCGGAAGCCTGAGGCTAGGCGGTTTCCCGCCGGAGGTCGGCGGACGCCGGGCCGGCCTGGCCGTGGTCCACCGGGCATTCGGCAGCCGGGGCAGCGGCGGGCTGCTCAACGGTGATGCCGTACAGCGCGTCAAGGGCCGCAATGTACTGTTCCTGCTGGCCGTTGGAGGCCAGCTCCCGCGCGCGGACCGTGGGAACGTGCAACAGCTGCTTGACCATCCGGCGCAGGGCGAACTCGACTTCCTCAGCGGCGGCCGTGCAGCCGTGGCGTGCCCGGACCTTCTCCATTTCGGCGTCGAGGACGTTCATGGTGTGGCGGCGCAGCGCGACAATCGCCGAGTCCACGGACCTGGCCTCGCGCTCCTGCTCAAACGCTGCAGCCGCGCCGGTAACGATGCCGCTGGCCTGTGCCAGCGATTCGGCCTGCTCCTGGGGGGCAGCGAGCCGCACGGACTCGAGCGTCAGCAGCTCCACGCCGTCGAGCTCTCCCACGGCGGGATCGAAATCATGGGTGAGCGCCAGGTCGATGGCGATCAGAGTCTGGGGTGAGCCGGCGCGAACGCGGGCGAGTTCATCCGCTTCGACGCGGGTATCGGAGCCGCTGCACCCGATCATGACGTCCGCTGCGGCCACCGCGGAGGGAAGCGAATCGGCGTCGAGGGCCTTGCCGCCGCGCGTAGCGACGAAGGCTTCGGCGCGTCCGGAGGAGGAAAAGACGGAAATATCGGTGCATCCGCGTTCGCGGAGCAATGACATGGTGGCGCCGGCGTAGGCGCCGGTCCCGAAGACCACGGCCTTCTTGGTGGACCAGTCGGGGTTTTCCGAAAGGTCAGTGGCGAGATCCAGCGCCACCGAGACAATGGACAGTCCGCGCGATCCCAGGGCCGTCTGCGCACCGACATCCTTGGCGGTCTTGGATGCTGCCTGGAAGAGGCGGACGAGCCCTGAGCTGGCAGTTCCTTCATGCTGGGCGGTGATGAGTGCCCGGCGAACCTGCCCCGCGATTTCGCGTTCGCCCACCACAGCCGAGTCCAAGCCGGAGCTCACGGCGAAAAGGTGTTGGCTGACTTCGCCGCCGGTGCGCGTATTGAATGAGCGGGACACCAGTTGCTCGTTGAGTCCGGTGCGTTCACTGATCTGGGCAACGAGGGCGGCCCGTGCGGCTTCCACGTCATCCGGATGGGGCGCTTCACCATAAATTTCGAAGCGGTTGCAGGTGGCAAGCACCACCGCACCCGTCACTGCCGGCGACCCGGAGAGTGCGGATGTAGCAAGCTCGGAAGCACCGGTGCTCAGTTGAGCAACGGTCTCGAGGTCGATGTCGGCGTGTGTAGCCACCAATGAAAAAAGAACCACAGCATCACAATCATAGCTTTTACGTCGCGGCGTAGAACAACAAAGCACCGTGGTGAACCCCACGGCGGCCTGTGATTCCTGCCACGGAGGGCCGTGGCTAGCCCCGGATGACAGCCTGTCGTTATCTTTTCGGCGCGACTTTAGGGACAATCGGAGTCATGACTTCAAGCGCTGCAACGTCCAACGGTACGGTTTCCGACGCCCCGTTCACCGATGCCACCCTGGATGCAGGACACCCGCTGATGGACGGCCGCACGGCTGATTCGCCGCTCATCACCGCCTACCGCGGCGGTAAGCCGTCCCGTCGACCCGTCTGGTTCATGCGGCAGGCCGGCCGTTCCCTGCCGGAGTACCTGAAGGTGCGCGAAGGCGTGGCCATGCTGGATTCCTGCCTGCGTCCCGAGCTGGCCTCCGAGATCACGCTGCAGCCCGTGCGCCGGCACGACGTCGACGCCGCCATTTTCTTCTCGGACATCGTGATTCCGTTGAAACTGGCCGGGGTGGGCGTGGACATCGTTCCGGGCGTTGGTCCGGTCCTGGACAAGCCGGTCCGCACCGCCGAGGACGTCGCGGCACTCCCGCAGCTGACCTGGGAAGCGCTGGAGCCGATCCGGGAAGCCGTCCGCCTTACCGTTGCGCAGCTGGGCAAAACGCCGCTGATCGGTTTCGCGGGTGCGCCCTTTACCCTCGCCGCGTACATGGTTGAGGGCAAGCCCTCCCGCGACCACCTCGGCCCGCGCACCATGATGCACGCCGACCCCGAAACCTGGACTGCCCTGGCCAACTGGGCTGCCGACGCCTCGGGCATGTTCCTTCGCGCCCAGCTGGAAGCCGGTGCTTCCGCAGGCCAGCTGTTCGACTCCTGGGCGGGCTCGCTGGGGCTGGCCGACTACGAGCGCTTCGTGGCCCCGGCCTCTGCCCGTGCGCTGGACCACGTCCGGCACCTCGGTGCACCGCTGATCCACTTCGGCACCGGAACCTCCGAACTCCTGGTGGCCATGCGCGACGTCGGCGTCGACGTTGTGGGCGTTGACTACCGGCTGCCGCTGGACGAAGCCAACCGCCGGCTGGGCGGCACCGTCCCGCTGCAGGGCAACATCGACCCCGCCCTGCTGTCAGCTCCGTGGGCAGTCCTCGAAGCGCACGTGCGGGAGGTCATCCGGGCCGGATCCTCCGCCCCCGGCCACGTCCTGAACCTGGGCCACGGCGTACCGCCGGAGACCGACCCCGACGTCCTGACGCGCGTCGTCGAACTCATTCACTCGATTTCCCCGGAGTAAATGGTGAGCGCAGCCACGCCGGAAGCGTCCGTTACTACGGCCGTGGTGGTGGGAGGCGGCGTTTCCGGCCTGCTCGCCGCCCTTGAGCTTGCCAAAGCCGGCAGGCACGTCACCGTCCTGGAAGCCAGCGAAGCCTGGGGTGGCTGCGTGGGCAGCCATGTGGTGGGCGGCCTGACGCTGGACAGCGGAGCGGAGTCCTTCGCCACCCGTACAAACGCCGTTGCGGACCTCGCGGCAGAACTCGGCATCGCCGGCAACATCGTGGCGCCCCATCCCGGCGGTGCCTGGGTTCAGCTCCCCGAAGGCGCCCGCGAGCTCCCCAAAACCGGCGTGCTGGGCATTCCGGCCAACCCGTGGGACCCCGAAGTGCGGCGGACGCTGGGACTGGCCGGTTCCCTCCGGGCGTCCCTGGACAGGCTCCTGCCGGCTTCCGCGGGGACCCGCGCGGGCATCACCAGTGTCTCGGCCCTGGTCAGGCAGCGGATGGGCCGCCGCGTTCTGGAACGCCTCGTCGAGCCGGTGGTGGGCGGCGTGCACTCCGCAGATCCCGCGCTCCTCGACGTGGACATGGTGGCGCCCGGGCTCCGCGACGGAATCAAGGCCCACGGCTCCCTGGCCGCCGCTGTCGCGGCCCAGCGCCGGGGGACCCCGGCGCAGGGCACCAAGGCGGGATCCGCCGTCGCCGGCCTCCACGGCGGCATGCACACCATGATCAGCGCCCTCGTGGCGGAGCTGCGCCGGCGCGGCGTGACGCTCCTGCCCGGAACCCTGGCAGAGGCTGTGGCCAGGACAGCTGACGGTTGGCGGGTTTCGGCGGGGGAACAAACGTACGACGCCGGTCTGCTGGTAGTTGCCCTTGATGGCCCGTCCGCCGTCGGGCTGCTGCAGGATGCCGTGCCTGACCTGGCCGGGCACCGTCCGGCTGCCGGTCCGGACGTAAAGCTTGTGACACTTGTTGTTGACCTTCCGGAACTGGACCGCCGGCCGCGCGGAACGGGCATCCTGGTGGCACCGCAGACACCCGGCATCGAGGCCAAGGCCTTGACCCACGCCACCGCCAAATGGGACTGGCTGGCGGCCGCGGCGGGGCCGGGGACCCACGTCGTCCGGCTGTCATACGGCCGGGGTGAGCGCCTCCCCTCAGAGGGTGCCATCGCACCTGTCGGAGCCGGCTCCCGCGAGGGTGACCGTGCCCTGCTTGATGCGGCCTTACGGGATGCGTCGGCACTGCTGACAATGCCTGTCACGGCCGATGACGTTCTTGATTGGGACGTCGTCAGCTGGGGCGGTGTTTTGCCTTTCGCAGCCGTGGGCCATCGGCAGCGGGTGGCGGAAGTCCGCAGGGTCTGCGCTGCTGACGGAAGCCTCGTGATGGTGGGCGGGTGGCTGGCGGGCAACGGCCTGGCAGCGGTTGTGGCCGACACCAAAAAACAAATCGCGGACAGCCTCCACTAGCCCGCGAGTACCGCGTGCAGGGCTTCTTTGCAAGTTTCAAATGGCACGAATTTCTGGCTAGGGTCGATGACTATGGTCAATCAGAAGTCCGAAGAAACTCGAACGCTGACTGGTTTCCATGGGGGTCTTCGGCGCGGCACGGCAGCAGCGGCGCTCGGAGCGGTACTAGTCCTTTCCGCAGGTGTTCCTGCATCCAACGCTGTATCCCTCGTCCCGGCTCCGGACACCACAGACGGCGCTGACGCCGCCACGACGGCTTCCGTGGAAACGGGTGCTCTCCCGCTGGATATCTGGGCATCCGTGGTCCTGGGACCCAAAGGCGATCCAGCCCGCCCGCCCGCACCCGGCACCGGCAAGCAGACGCCGCCCGGACAACGGTCGCAGCCCACGCCGTCGCCATCTCCGACGACCGACCCGGTGACGCCTTCGCCGTCGCCCGACCCGGAGACGCCGTCGCCGTCACCGGACCCGGAGACGCCGTCACCGTCTCCCTCCGAAAGCAGCGCGCCGTCGGGCACTCCAGCACCTCCCGCGGGCGGGGCTGCAGGCCCGTCCACCGGTCCGGCACAGGCGCCGGCCGCGCCTGCTCCCGCCCCCGGAGCGGCTCCTGCCGGTACGCCCGGGGCGCCAAGCCCGTCGCTGCCCGGAAGTGCCGCACCGGCCGCTCCGGGAACGGCACTAACCACTCCCGGCACGTCCGCGAAAGTGCCGGCCACTGGCGTAACGGTGCCGGCGACCGGCAGCCGGGCCGCAGGGTCCGCAACCACTGCGCCGGCGTCGGCATGGACAACCACGAACAGGTACGGTCCTGCCAACATGGCCATATTGACGTCGGCAGGGGTCATGCCGCTGTCCGGGCCCGGCTACGGTGTCTCGAGCGCACCGGTGATGCGGTCTGCCGTGAGCGTCTCGCCGATGGGCGACTTGTCGCCCCAGGTCTGGTGGGGTGCCGGGCTGGTCGCGCTGGCCTGCGCCGCCGGGGTGGCCTACGTGCGGATGCGCCGGATCTGAGTCAGTTGCGGGCAGTATGACCTGTGAAATTAAGCACTTCTACACGTTGTAGAACAGTTCGGTTTCGACTTAGGCGGCACCGAGGGGCAGACTGGTAACTATGAGCCACACTTCTGCCGAATCTGTCAGTAAAACCGAATCAGTAGCCGGAAAATCAGCAGCCGAAGAAACAGAGCAGTTCTTCACCCTCTGGACGGTTTTCAAGCGCTCCTCGAACGTCCAGCGCAGCGGCGATGCTGCCATCGAATTCGAAGCACTGCTGGGCCGCCTTGCGGATGCCGGGGTAGTCCACCGCGGCAGCTACGACGTTTCGGGCATGCGTGCAGATGCGGACATCATGGTGTGGCTCCACGGCCCCAAGCCCGAGGCGCTGCAGCAAGCCGTCCGCGACATCCGCCGCAGCAGCCTCTTTGCCGGCACTGAGATCGCCTGGTCCGCCATGGGCGTGCACCGCGAGGCCGAATTCGCCAAGAACCACACGCCCGCGTTCTCCCGCGGCGTGGAACCCGCCGAGTGGCTCTGCGTTTACCCGTTCGTCCGCTCCTACGAGTGGTACCTCCTGCCCGACGCTGAGCGCGGCGCCATGCTGCGCGACCACGGAATGCTGGGCCGCGACTTCCCGCAGGTCATCTCCAACACCGTTTCGTCCTTCGCCCTGGGCGACTGGGAATGGATCCTCGGCCTCGAGGCCCCCGAGCTGGTGGACCTCGTTGACCTGATGCGCCACCTGCGCGCCACCGAGGCCCGGCACCACGTCCGTGAAGAAATCCCGTTCTACACCGGCCGGCGGGTCACCGCCGGGGAGATCGCCGAGGTCCTCGCATGAGCCCGCTCGAATCCCAGGAAGCGCCTGGCTCGGCAGCCGCCAGCACCGCCGTCAACCCGGTCACCGAAGCCGGCCGGATGGCGCCAAAGGAGTACGACGCCGTCCTCCTCGCCTCGTTCGGCGGCCCCGAAGGCCAGGACGACGTCATCCCGTTCCTGCGCAACGTCACCCGTGGCCGCGGCATCCCGGACGAACGGCTCGAAGAGGTCTCGCACCACTACAGGGCCAATGGCGGCATCAGCCCGATCAACCAGCAGAACCGTGCCCTCAAGGCCGGTATCGAAGCCGAACTTTCCGCCCGCGGCATCGACTTGCCCGTCTTCTGGGGTAACCGGAACTGGGATCCTTACATCCCGCAGACCCTGCAGGACGTGTACGACGCCGGCCACCGCAAGGTCCTGATGGTCACCACGAGCGCCTACTCGTGCTACTCCAGCTGCCGCCAGTACCGCGAAGATATCGGCCTTGCGCTGACCTCCACCGGCCTGGACGGAAAGCTGGAAGTGGACAAGGTCCGCCAGTACTTCGACCACCCCGGCTTCGTGGAACCGTTCATCGAAGGCACCGCCGCCGGCCTGGCCGACGTCCGCGCCCAGCTGGCCGCCGCCGGCACCCCGGACGCACCCGTTCACATCCTGTTCGCCACCCACTCCATTCCCACGCGTGACGCCGAAGCCGCCGGTCGTTCCGAGGACGAGCCGCGCCAGTTCGCTGAGGGCTCGGCCTATGTTGCCCAGCACCTGGCATCCGGCGCCGAGGTGATCCGCCGGGTCGAGGAGGAAACCGGTGACACCGCCCCGTGGTCGCTCGTTTACCAGTCCCGCTCCGGCGCCCCGCACGTTCCGTGGCTCGAACCGGACATCAACGACGCCATCGAGGAACTCGCCGGCCAGGGCGTCAAAGGAATCGTGATCGTGCCCCTTGGCTTCGTCAGCGACCACATGGAGGTTGTCTGGGACCTGGACACCGAAGCGCTGGAGACCTGCCGGAGCCACGGCCTCGCCGCAACCCGGGTGCCCACCCCCGGCACGCACCGCAAGTTCGTGGGCGGCATCGTGGACCTGATCTGTGAGCGCACTGCCGCGAACAACATTGCCGACAGGCCCCACCTGACCGACCTCGGCCCCTGGTACGACGTCTGCCGCCCGGGCTGCTGCGCCAACTTCCGGGGCGAGAAGCCCACCATCGCAGGAGCGGACACCACCGTCGGAACGGGCCACGACCCCTACCCCTCGGACCCTGCTGCCGCCCCGGCTCCACAGGCGGCGGGACAGGAATCGCTGTGACAGTCCGCATCGGGACGCGCGCCAGCAAGCTGGCGCTCACCCAGACCCAGCAGACGGCGGACCAGCTTGCCGCAATAGGCGGTTTCCCCGTGGAACTCGTGCACATCAGGACCGACGGGGACGTCCTGACCGGCTCGCTCTCGCAGATGGGCGGCACAGGTGTGTTCGTTGCTGCCTTGCGCGATGCGCTGCTGCGGGACCAGTGCGACGTTGCCGTGCACTCGCTCAAGGACCTGCCCACCGGAGCCGCTCCCGGGCTGACCCTCGCTGCAACGCCAAAGCGCGTGGACGTCCGCGACGTGCTCTGTGCCCGCGACGGTTTCAAACTGGCCGACCTGCCGCAGGGCGCCCGGGTGGGTACCGGTTCCCCGCGCCGGGCAGCGCAGCTCCGCGCCGCCCGTCCAGACCTGGACGTCGTGGACATCCGCGGCAACGTGGATACGCGGCTGGGCCGTGTCCCCGGCCTGCCGGGCAACGCGACCGACGCCGTGGTGGACGGGAAATCCTGCGACCTCGACGCCGTCGTGCTTGCGGCTGCCGGCCTTGAGCGCATCGGCCGGCTGGACACCATCAGCGAATACCTCGAAACGGACGTGATGCTTCCGGCCGCCGGCCAGGGCTCACTGGCCATCGAATGCCGCACCGCTGATGCGCCGCGGAAAACCGGGTCCACCGAGGGCTCCCAGGGACCGCTGGCGCAGGCGCTGGCAGCGCTCGATGACACGGACACGCGGCTGGCGGTCACGGCCGAGCGGGCACTCCTGGCCCGGCTGGAGGCAGGCTGCGCGGCTCCGGTGGGTGCCTACGCGTTCCGCAAGGGAAGCATGCTGTACCTGGAGGCCGCGGTCTGCGCTGTCGACGGGAAAGCCTCCGTCCGCGACAAGCGGGCAACAGACGGGCTCACCGAGGTGGGCGCCACGCTTCTCGGCATCGAACTTGCCGAGGTGCTGCTGGCGGCCGGCGCAGCCGACATCGCGGACCTTGCCGCTTCCTGAACCGGCGGAGCCCGCCACATGATGGGACGACGCAGTGCCCGCCGCGCTGAGGGCGAGCCAGGGCCGCGGGTGCTGGAGGGTGCCCGCGTCCTGGTCACCCGCAGCCCGGACCGGGCAGCGGCCCTCCTCGCCGCCCTGCGGGAAACCGGCGCCGAGCCGCTACTGCTCCCGCTGATCGATTTTGAACGGGCCAGGGACCTGCATTCCCTGGAAGTCGCCTTCGACGCGCTGGGTGCAGGCGCCTACAGCTGGCTGGTGATCAGCAGTGTGACCACCGTCCAGGCGCTCGAGGAACTCGCCCGGGAACGGGGCAGCACGCTGAGCCGATGGCTGCCGGGCTCCGTCCAGGTGGCCACCATCGGGCCCGCCACGCGGCGTGAACTTGAATCACGCGGGGTCACGGTCGACCTTGCGCCTGCCCGGCTTCAGTCCGGCGTCGGGCTCCTGGACATCTGGCCGCACGGCCAGGGCAGCGTGTTCCTTCCGCAGGCGGACATCGCGGACGGCAGGCTGGCCGACGGGTTGGAAGCACTCGGTGCCAGCGTCCAGGCAGTGACTGCCTACCACACGGTGGATTACCCGGCGGATCCGGCCCGTAGCTTCACCACGGAGGCATCCGCCGCCGTCGCGCAGCCCGGAACTGAGGTGCTTACTCCGGCCGAAGCGAAAGCCGAGCTTGCCGCCGGGCGGCTGCATGCCGTCGTCGCCGCTTCACCCAGCGCCGCCCGCCGCATCCATGCGGGGCTGTCGCCCCTGGGTGACTGCCGGTTCGTGGCGATCGGGCGTTCGACGGCAGCTGAGGCCGCATCGCTGGGGCTGCCGGTGGCCGCCGTCGCCGAGGAGCCAACAGCGTCCGGCCTGGTGTCCGCCGTCCTCCAGGCGCTGGCACCAGGACATTCCACACCACCACCCTCCGCCGCTGAAACCCCCGTCC
>NZ_JBWKYC010000025.1:0-47218 GCF_059423525.1 Arthrobacter sp. GW460-12-1-14-TSB2 | reverse complement strand
TAGAAGACAAACCCTTCACCGGGCGTCAGTCAGAGCCGGAGTCACACCGCAACACAGCCAATTCCATCATTACTGTCGGTGCCTGTTGAGATGCTGTGGGTATGGACGGCAAAGCGGTTGTGGAGACGTTGGAGGCCATGGCGGCGTCCCTTGCTGCGTTGGCCGGATGTGCCGGTCGTGCGGCCGGGAATGGGGCCCCGGCTGGTGCTGATCTTCTTCGGGACGAAGCGGACGCGTGCCTGGACGGCCTGGCCGTGGTGGCCGGGTTGGACGCCAGGATCGCTGCGCTGAAAGTGCTCTTCGCCGCCGGATACGCGGCCGCGGCTGCGGCGGTGGCGGCCCCGGCCCTGTCTCCGCAGGGGCGCACTGCCCGGGACATGGCGGTGACGGCGGAGGTGGCGTGCGTGCTGACGGTGAGTGAACGATCGGCGGCGGCGCTGCTGGCGGAGTCGGCCGCCCTGACGGCAGGGTTGCCGCTGACGCTCGCTGCGCTCCGGTCAGGGACCGTGTCGTGGCAGCACGCCCGGGTGATGTGTGATGAAACGTCCGGTCTGGACCCGGCCGCGGCTGCTGCCCTGGAGGCTCATTTCCTGGACCCCGGGGCTCCCTTTGCTGCCCGTGGCTGCCTGGCGGGGGAGCTCGTGCCGGGCAGGTTCCGGGCCAAAGCGCGCAGCTGGCGTGAGCGGCATCATCCGGTCAGCATCGAAGGGCGCCACCGCAAGGGTGTGACGGACCGCCGGCTGGAATTTGTCCCGGACCGGGACGGCATGGCCTGGCTTTCGGCCTACGTGGCTGCGGAGGTGGCAACGGCTGCCTGGTCCCGTGCCACGGCAGCGGCCCGCGCGCTCCAGGGGCCCGCCGAATCCCGGACCCTGACCCAGCTCCGGGCGGACGTCGCCGCTGACTGGCTGATCGCGGGGGTGGCGGAAGGAACCCCGTCACCGAGGGCGCAGGTGTTGGTGACCGTTCCGGTGCTCTCGCTCCTGGGCACCGGGGAGGAGCCGGCCATGCTGGACGGGTACGGTCCTATTTCGCCGTCCGTGGCCCGCCGGCTGGTCGGGGACGGCGCCGGATCGTTCCTGCGGGTGCTGACCGATCCGCGCAGCGGGGCGCCGCTGGAGATCGGACGCACCAGCTACCCGGTGCCGAAGGCGATGCGCCAATGGTTGCGGCTCCGGGATGGCCGCTGCCCGTTTCCCGGCTGCAGCAACCATTCCCTGGACAATGAAGCGGACCACCTGCTGGCCTGGTCCGAGGGTGGCGGCACCGGGGTCACCAACCTGGGCCAGCCCTGCCGGAAGCACCACCGACTCAAACACAGCACAGCATGGAGGCCGGTTAACGCCACCCGGGACCAGCCACCCGGCTGGATCTCCCCGGCGGGACGCTCCTATCCCAGCGAATACCAGGACTGGGAACCACCACACTGGCCGGAGCTGCCTACCGGCGCGGACGGGGACCGCCTCGCGGGCGACGACACTGAGTGGGAACCGCCCGACTGGCCGGACGAACTTGCCGGCGCGGACGAACGTGCCGATACCGCCGGTCCCGGAGAGACCGGCCCGCCATTACCGGTGGATCCCTTTCCTGACTGGGCACAATTCATCGCGGCCTAGGATCGACTCGTCACTGTCCTTCCCGGTTGCCCGCTGCCCGTTGGCCAGTGCCCGCTGCCCGGTGGAGGCGACATCCTGATCAGGGGCGGTCCGCCTAAGGCTCGACGAGAATCAGGATTGTTTCCGGACGGACGCCGTCGAATTTCATTGCTTCGGCGGCCGTTTCGGACTCCATGATTCGCTGGAATGCTTCCATGTCGGGGACCTGGACGATCAGGCCTACACGCTGGCTCTTGGCCGGGTCGATGAACGTTCGAACGGTGATGCCCAGCGGCCCGAATACTTCTTCTCTCTTTGGTGAGCTGAGCCAGTGCTCAACATCGTCGACCTCGTGGAAGACCATTAGAGTTGGCATCGTTGCCTCCGCTTTCCGGGGTTGCGCCAGGAGCCGGGCTGGATAGGGGCCGCATGGGACATCCTGATCACCGTGAACGTACCACGGCGTCGAATGAAGCGGTAGCAATTCCTCATTGTGGTGGATGCCCAACAGGGCCACCATGATCCTATGGATGCTGAAACACCTAAAGCGGTGGAACTGAGCCTTCCCCAGGCCTTCCTGCTTCTGGCCACAAACGACAAAGACGGCAAACCTGAAGTGCCGGTGTTCGCCCTCAGAACCACTACGGCAGGGGCAATACTGGCCGAGCTGGCCCTGCTCGGGGCGATCGAACTGCAGGGGAAGCACATCAGGGCTACCGACGCCGCTCCCAAGACCGACTTCCTGCACGAACTGGAACTCATCCGCGGCAAGTCCCGGCCCCACACTCCCAAGGCGTGGGTCGCCATACTGGAGGGCCGAGCCGAAGTGCGGCGTGTCTATGAGGGGATGGCGGCACAGGGCATCGTGGAACATGTCGGAGAAAAGCACCTGGGCCGCTTCCGGGCCATGCGGTACCCGGAGAAGGATCATGCTTCGGAGGAGGCGCTCCTGAAAAAGATCCAGGCGACACTCAGCAGTGCGTTGTCCGATCCCGAGGCGTCTGCATCCCGAGTGACCGAGGCCGAGGCCGAGGCGGTTGATGCGGGGACGATTGCTGCGGAGGCGGCTGACGCCAAGACGCCTGATGCCGCGACGCGGGCTCCCGCGAAGCCTGGTGCCCAGGCGCCCGATGCCAGGTCCACAGCGCTGATCGCCCTGCTTCAGGCGGCCGGGCTGTTCGGCAAGCTCTTCCCGGAGGCGAACCGAAGCCGGGCGAGTGAGCTGGCGAGGAGCTATTGGCCGTCCCGCGCGGTGGAGGACGAACTTCGTCTGATTAGGTTGGCAGAGGAAGAGGCTGCAACCCTGTGACGCTTGCCCCATAGCTTCTTCGTGCCGTTGAGCCGGATACGCGCCGGGTCAGATGAGGCCGAGCTCCGCGAAGGCGGCAACGAGCCCTTCCTGCCGGGGAGGAGCGGCCGTTAGGTCGGCGAGCGCCACAAGCTCGGGGAGCGACCCTTCGATGGCGATGCCGACTCCCGCGAAGGCGATCATCTCCAGGTCGTTGGCGCCGTCGCCCGCCGCTATCGTGTCTTCGCGCGCGATGCCCAGATGGGCTATGACGGCCGCGACGCCATCAGCCTTGCTGATCCCGCGCTGGAACAGTTCCCCAGCGTGCCGGCCCTCGTCGGCCACCGAATTCGCGACCACTGCAATGGCCCCGCCGATTTCCTCGACCAGTCGCTCCATGGCAACGGGGGAGTCAAACACGGAGACCTTGGAAAACGGCACGTCGGCACCATTGGAGGTGGAGCGCACCGCGCGGAGGATATCGGACGAACCCACCGGGCCTCCGGGTGCCTGCTCGAAATGGGCGTCAAGAATTACCTGCAACCGCTCGAGTGCAGCGGGTGGTACGTGCAGTGCCTCCTGCGCTTCCAGGATGTATACGGCGTCGTGCGCGTCGAGCGCCCGGACCGTCCTGGCCGCAAGGTCCGCCGGGAAGCGCCGGTCCATCAGCACCGTCCCGGCCACCTCGGCGTAGGCGCCGGCACTGGCCACGAGGCCGTCGAAACCCGCGGCCAGGATGCTTTTGGGCAACATTGAGACCGGGCGGCCCGTACACAGGAAGATCCGGTGTCCTGCCTTCCGCGCGGCCTGGACCGCGCGCATATGGCCCTCGGGGACGACGCCGTAGTCCGCGTAGGTGCCGTCCACGTCAAGGAAGACAGCCCGGACAGTTCCAGCGGTGCTCGGCGTAGCGCTCATGCTCCGGGATCATACCCATGCGCAACATCCCGGCCTAACCGGTGCCGGCTGCTGCATCGACTTAGTCGAACCATTCCGCGCGATCGACGCTGTGGGGGAGCGGCACCAAACTGAAACGGTCGACGGCGGGAAGTCCCGCCGTCGGCCGCCGCTTCCTGCTCTGGGGTTCAGGGTATTTTTAGCATGCCCTTCAGCCGCGTTGTGCTCGCATGGCTCCAAATGGCGTGGACAGGCGTCGGCATGGCCGCGATGGCGACAAGAAGCCGATCGAGGTCAGAAGCAGCCGCGCTCACAGGTAGCTCTTGACGCTCGCACGCAGGGCCTCGGTGTGCTCATAGATCTCTTCCAGCGAGCCGATGGGCACCCGGGTCTCTTCCTTGTTGTCGTCGAAAATTCCGATGTACTTCTGGGTGCGGTTGAAGTGCAAGCGCGCGATCGGTTTGCGGTTGTTGTCGTCCAGAAGCACCGCAAAATAGGACTTGGCGTCCCTCTGCACTACGCGAGCTGGCTTCACTTCGCTGCAGACGATGGCCCGGACAATCTGGTACCCCTCGATTTCCTCGAGCGTCGTTTCCAGCCCGTCCGCCTCGGCCAGGTCGGCTTCGGCCACAGGTGCGCTGGTGACACTGGCGGCGGCAGCAGGGTCGTCATTCTGGGGGAAGCCCGGGGCGCCGAGGGCTTTCTTAAGACGCTCATTTACCTGGTCGTTCAGGAACTGCTTGGACGCTTTAGCTACCAAGGCGGTGAACTGCTCGCGCACTTTCTGCGTATAAGGGCCCGGATATACGCGACCGGTGAGGAACTTGACCCATTCGTCTTCCGGTTCCTTGAACTGTGCTGCGAGTGTCCTTTTGAGTTCGCCGATGTATTTCAGTTCGCCAGCGGCGCTGATGATCGAATCGAGGTCAAAGATGTCTTTGGACAGTTTCTGCAGTTCCGGAATGAGCGACTCGTCGATATCGTTCAAATCGAGCACAAGGAACGGCTTGGCGTCCATGCGGTTCGGCGCATCGAGGTCAGTGAAGAATTGGTACACCTCGCCGTTGGTGAGGATTGCGATCCTGGCGTTGGTGACGGCAAAGTACCGGAACAGCTGCGATGCGTGCTCGATCTTGACCGGCTCCGTGGATTTCTTGCACTCGATCAGGATCTGCACGTCGCCGTCTTTGACGATCGCGTAGTCGATCTTCTCGCCCTTCTTGAGTCCGACATCTGCGATGAACTCCGGAACGACTTCCATGGGATTGAAGACGTCGTAGCCAAGAATTGTGGAAATGAAGGGCATTACAAAGGCATTCTTTGTTGCTTCTTCCGTTTGGATCACACCCCGCTGCTGGCGCACCTTTGCTGCCAATGCTGAAAGCTTTTCTGCGAACTCCAATTGTCCCCCTAAGAAATGATGGTGGTGCAACGGTAGCGCAGCACCATGACAATTTGATGAATTAGCAGAATCTAGCTGCCCCTAGTCCTGATTTACTCCTTTTGTGTTGCTAGCGCGCCGGTCCTTGTTAGGGCGCTGAAGGATCGCCAACGTCAACGAGCCACCGGCGCGTCCGTCGCGGGCCGGTCGGCACTGTAAGCGAGCAGCGCCAGACCGGAACGGACGACGGCGGGAGGTCCCGCCGTCGTCCGGTGTGCATGAGTGCCCAGTGGCCTGCTAGCCCGCAATCCCGCCCGAACTGGACAGACAGCGCGTTCATGAAAATTCCTTCATGATCCCTTCATGTGAGCCTCATGGTTCTCGGCCAAGCTGAAGAAACGAAGCGGCTGGCGCCGGAAAAGCCTAAGTGGGAACACAGGGGGTGGGCATGGAAGGACAAAGCCCGTCCGCGGACCGTCCCTGGCAGGTCCGCCGGGCGCCATTGAACCCTGCCCCGACGGTGTCCACCCTGGGGAGGATCGGCGGTTCTCCGCTCCACGCCGAACCCGTATTCCACGGCGAACCGGCATTCCACGCCGAACCGGCCGAGGACCTCTCCAGCATCCCGGCGCAACGGCCGCCGCGGATCCTTTTCGCCAGTGCCGAGGCTTACCCGTTCGTCAAGGTGGGCGGGCTGGCTGACGTCAGTATTGCGCTGCCGAAGAGGCTGGCGGAACTGGGCTTCGACGTACGCCTAGTGATCCCGGCCTATCGGGGGATCGGCGGGACCCCTGTGCTGACGTTCGACGTCCCCCTAGGGCCGGTGGCCGAGCGTGTGGTGGTCCGGCGGCTGCCGCCGCTCCGGGGAGTGGAGGTCTTCACCATCGGCCTTCCGGGGTGGTTCGACCGCGAGGTCCCCTACAGCTACCAGGACGACGACGTCATGCCGTTCGTGCTGTTCTCCAAGGCAATAGCGACGCTCGCGGCGCAGGACGCATGGCGCCCCGACATCATCCACTGCAACGACTGGCACTGCGGGCTAGTGGCCCAGGAAGCCCGGCTAGGACCCCACCGGCTCGCGCTGGACCGCACCGGCGTCGTCTTTACGATCCACAACATCGCCTACCAGGGGCCGGTGGGGGCCGCCACCGACCAACTGATCGGACTACCGCCGGCAGGAAGCCTGCTCGAGCGGGGTGTCACCTTCGCAGACCAGGTCAACACCGTCAGCCCCCGCTACATGCAGGAGATCCTGACCCCGGCGCAGGGCGCCGGCATGGACCAGCTGCTGCGCACCCGCGGGGACACCGCACGGGGCATCCTCAACGGCGTCGACTACGAGGAGTTCAGCCCGGAACGTGATCCGTGGATCGACACCCGCTACAACGGTTCGTTCGTCCTCGGCAAGCGTGCGAACAAGGAAGTCCTGCAGCGCATCAGCCAACTGGAGTTCGCGCCGGACCGGCCGCTCTTCGGCATGGTGGCCCGGCTGGTGTCGCAGAAGGGGGTGGGCCTGCTGTCGTCGGCCCTGGACCAGTTCGTGGCCCGCGGAGCCCAGGTGGTGGTGATGGGCGAGGGGGCGCCCCGATATCAACGGGAGCTCCAGGCCGCGGCGCGCCGGCTCTCCGGCAACATGGCGTTCCACCCGACCTCGCAGGAATCCCTGGCCCGGCAGGTCTATGCGGGCTCGGACCTCTTCCTGGCGCCGTCCGTCTTTGAGCCCTGCGGGCTGACACCGCTGATCGCCCTGCGTTACGGCACTATCCCGGTGGTCCGCCGGACCGGTGGCCTGGCGGACACGGTGAAGGATTACACCGAGGACCCTGCCACAGGGCTGGGCTTCACCTTCGTCCAGCGCCGCGTCGCGTCGATGCTGTCCGCCGTCGACAACGCCATAGCGGTCTACCGTCGCAAGCCTGAGTGGCGCCGGCTGCAGACGCGGGCGATGGGGGCGGATTTCTCCTGGCAGGCACCCGCACGTGAATACGTCGCCCTGTACGACGAGGCCGTGCGCTCGCGTCGCGGCGCCGCCGTCGTCCGGAACGCCGTCGACATCCGGAACTCCGCCGTCGTTCCGGGCACCTCCGCTCGGGGCATCTCCGTTCCGGGCACCGCATCGCCCGGCATCCCGATGCCCCGGCAGCGGCCGCGCCCGGCTCCGCTGCCCCTGGCGATCGTCCACCACGCCAACCAGTTCCTGGTCACGGACGGCTACCAGGACCGGGAAGGCCTGACCTCACTGGTGAACGGCTACGCGGCGCTGCTGCGGCTGCACGAAAAATACCGCACCCCGGTCACGCTCCACCTGTCAGGGACCATGGTGGAAGCAGCCGCCTGGCACCACCCCTGGTTCCTGGCTGAGGTCCGCCGGCTGCGCGACCTCGGACTGCTCTCGCTGGTGGGCGGAACGTACTCCGAAAACATCCTCACCGCCTTCGACCCGGAGTACAACCGGCGGCAGCTCAAGGAGCTGTTCTGGCTCTACCGGCAGCACTTGAAGTGTGCCCCGGAGGACCTTGAGA
This sequence comes from Arthrobacter sp. GW460-12-1-14-TSB2, assembly GCF_059423525.1. NCBI lineage: Bacteria > Bacillati > Actinomycetota > Actinomycetes > Micrococcales > Micrococcaceae > Arthrobacter > Arthrobacter sp. GW460-12-1-14-TSB2. Next base: position 39,535 of record NZ_JBWKYC010000025.1, on the reverse strand, counting down.
TCTGCTGGATCCCCGAACGGGTATGGGACACCAGCCGCCTGGCCGGACTGCTGACCGATCCCACCCTGCCCAACGGAGGGTACCGGTACGTGCTGCTCGACGACCGGCTGCTATATCCCACCGACGGATCCCACGGGAGCAGCGACAGGGCCGACTTCGACGGCGCCGATCAGGACAGCCCTCCGCCGGCCGACGCGCTGCGCCCCTACTGCATCGACGGCGGAAGCGGCCTTCAGGTGGTGCCGATGTCCACCCGGCTGCGGTACTGGCTTCCACCCGACGACCGGAGCCACTGGCGCAGCCTGTCCCGCACGGCCGAACTCCCCACGGCTCCGGGCGACGACACCATCCTGGTGTACGCGGACGACATGGAGAAGAGCGCCGGCGTGGGCCCGTGGCACCCCAGCGCCCTGGGGCGTTATGAGGAATTCCTGCGCTGGCTGGCCACCCAGCCCCACCTGATACCAGTGGACCTGCCGTCATGGCTCCGCCAGCGCCGGCGGACCCCCGGCGTCCGCGTCGTGGAGCGCGGCACCTTCGTGGAGCTGGCCCAGGACTGGCACGCGGGAGAAGACTACCGGGGCTGGGACCAGGACACGGCCTGGGCCCCCTATCAGCAGCACCTCGCCCGTGCCCGCCGCGCCGTGGCCGGCGCTGAGAGCGCGGGTGCCGAACCGAGGCTGACCGCGCTGGCCTGGAAACACCTGCTGGCCTCGGGGTACGAGACGGCATGGCACGACACGGACCACCCGGAGCGGCAGCCGGCCGCCTGGGCCAAGGCCGTGGCAAGCCACGGGCGCGCCGCCGGCGTGCTGGCTGCCGCAGCCCGGTGGTTCGGCAACCCCGCCCGCGCGCTCGGGGCGGAACTGGTGGACCTCGACGAAGACGGCGCGGAGGAACTTGTCCTCAGGAGCGAGCACCTGTTCGCAGTGCTGTCCCCGGAGTGCGGCGGCCGCCTGGTCTACCTGGCATGCCGCGGCCCGGACGGCGGCATGCTGGTGATCGGGAACCCTACCGACGACTGGAACAAGCAACAGGAGCTGAACAGCTACATGGACGTCCCGGCCAACCACCCCGGTGCGCTCGCCGACGTCGGGGGTGTCCACGACCGCCATGAGGCAACCATCCATGCCGGCGACGGAGCGGTCCAGGTTGAACTGACCAACGTGCAGGAGGACAGCCCGCTGCACGGGCTCCGCAAGCGGATCCTCCTCGATGACGTGAACCCGTCACTGCTGGTTGCCTACGATCTCCCCGCGGCAGCGCCCGGTATCACGGTGGAGACCTGCCTGTCGCCGGACTACTACCGGCTGCTCCGCCACGGGGTGGCAGAGCTGCAGCGTTGCGGAGGACGCAGCTGGCGGGGCGCCCGCAACCGCGGCGCGGACGTCTGGGTCGCCCTGGCCGGCGACGAGGACACCGCCTGGCGGGATCCCTCCGGGCCGGAACCCGGACACGGCGTACTCGTCCGCGTGCGCGCCGAGACGCGGTCCTTCCACCTCCTCATCGGAGTGGGAGAGGCCGACGACGACACGGCGCAGCTGGCGATGGAGGCGGGGCGGGAACGGCTCCACCACCTGGCCGCCCACAAAACAGCGGGAGGCCTGAGGTGATCACCCGTGCGGCCTCCGTCGCGGCCACGACCTCCGATGCGGCCACGGCCTCCGATGCCCGCCGGGCTGAACGGCTCGCCGTGGCCGAATCGCTGCTCGTCTCGCCGCCACCGCTGGATGCCCTGCCGCCGGGCAAGGTCCAGGTACTCACGCGGTCGGTGGTTCATGCGTCCCGGAGCCGGCCGGTGGTCCGATGGACAGTCACCGTCGACTCCGGGACCGGTCCTTCGTCTCCGCTGGCGGTGATCGGCAAGAGCTACCGCGCGGGCGGCGGAGAGCAGGCGTGGCGGTTGCTGACCAGCCTGCACCATGCCGGTTTCGACGGCGCCGAGCTCGGGGTTCCCGCGCCGTACGGCTTCGACCCCGCCCGTCAGCTCCTCGCGCAGGAGGAGGCGCCTGCCACTACCCTGCACTCGTTCCTGGACGGCGACCCGGGGCCAGCCTCGCCCGAGGCCGGGCGGGCCGGGCGCTGGCTCGCCCGCCTGCATGGCATCCGGGACGTGCAGGTGCCAGACCTGGCGGAGGACTTCGAGCGGCTCAAGCTCGCGGAGTACGGCACGGCGCTGGCCGGGCTGCTGCCGCAGTCGGCCGCCCGCCTGGATGAGCTCACGGCCGGGACCCTGGAGGGCTTGGCCGGCGCCGTCGGCTCCCGGGTGGTGACCCACGGGGACTTCCAGCCCAAGAACATCCACCTGGACGCGGACCGCTTCGTCGTCATCGACTTTGACCGGGCCGCCTGGGCCCCTGCCGCACGGGACCTCGGACACTTCATCGGGCAGACCCTGACCATGGGTGCCGCCCGGCACGGAGACCTGGCAGCCGCCCTGCCCTGGGTGGGGGCGTTCCTGGACGCCTACTCGGACAGCAGTGGCGACTCCGGTGCCGTCCGTTCCACCCCGGCCTACGTGGCCCGCACCTTCGCCGAAGTGCTCTACTACCGCCTGGTGGTCCGCCCGGTGGCGGACACCTCGTTCGTGCCGGACTGGCTCGACGCCTGGGAAGCGGCCGTGGAAGCCGCGGCAGCGGGAGGCTACCGGTGAGGGTATCAGGTACCGGGGCCACATATCCCGACCGCGCCGAGCGCCGGCGGCGCCAGCGCGGCGGATCGGTGCCGGTGATGCGCGCCGGGGTGATCCTGCGGACCTTTGGTCCTTTCCTGCGGCCCCAGTGGCCGGGTTGCGTACTGGCAGGGTTGCTGGCCGCAGCCAGTGCCGGCGTCGCCCTGCTCAAGCCGTGGCCGCTGAAGTACCTTTTCGACGAAGTGCTGCTGCCGGCGGGCGGCCCGGGGGGACAGGACGTGCAGCGCGTCCTGGTCCTCATCGTCGGTGCGCTCGCCGTCATCACTCTCCTGGACTCACTGATCAGCGCCGCACGCAGCTACACACTGACCGCCGTCGGTGAGCGCGTCTCCGCCGCTATCCGCACGAAGCTCTACGACCATCTGCAGCGGCTGCCCCTGAGCTACCACGAGCGGACCCCCACCGGTGAACTCACCACACGCCTCACCGGCGACGTTGACAAGGTGCGCGCGCTGCTCACCGTCACGTTCGTGGACGCCGCCACGAACGTGCTCACACTCGCCGGCATGGCCGGAGTGATGCTGATTCTGGACTGGCAACTCAGCCTGGCGCTGCTGCTGGTGCTGCCCATGCTCCTGCTCACCGTTTCCAGTTTCCGCGCCCGCATCCGGGCCGTGGAGGAGAACTCGCGGGAGATCGAGGGGGACCTGGCGGCGATGGCGCAGGAATCACTGGTGGCGGTCAAGCTGGTGAAGGCAACCGGCCGGGAGGAACACGAGTCCCGCCGCTTTCGGAGCCGTTCCGACGCCTCGGTCGCGGCCGTGCTCCGCTCCGCGCGCACCAGTGCCGCTTTCGGTGCCGCGGTGGACGCGGTGGTGGCCATTGCCACGACGGGCCTGGTCTGGCTGGGTGCCCAGCGCGTGCTCTCGGGTGCCCTCACACCGGGCGACCTGGTGATCTTCACGGCGTACCTTCGCGACTTCTTCGGCCCCACCCGGGCGCTGTCCAAGCTGCCGGCGCAGCTGACCCGGGCCGGTGTCCGCGCGGCACGCATTGCCGACACCCTTGGCCGCCGCCCGGAAGTGCAGGACAAGCCCGATGCCCGCACGGCCGGCCCGCCACGGCGGCGACTGAGCCTTGACGCCGTCGGATTCTCCTACAGCACCGACTGCCCCGTCCTGCGGGACGTCGACCTGAGCGTTCCGGTGGGCACCACCCTCGCGATCGTCGGGCCCACCGGCGCGGGGAAGTCGACGATTGCCGCGTTGCTGTGCCGGCTGCAGGATCCCACGAGCGGCCGGGTCCTGCTGGACGACGAGGACCTGCGCGACCTGACCGGCGAGAGCCTGCACACCCAGATCGGACTGGTCACGCAGGAGGCCCTGCTGTTCCGCGCCTCCGTGCGGGAGAACATCGCATATGCCCGTCCCGACGCCTCCGCGGAGGAGGTGGAGCACGCCGCCCGGACCGCCCAGGCCCACGACTTCGTGCAGGCACTGCCAAACGGCTACAACACGGTGCTGGCCGAGCGAGGGGCGACGCTGTCCGGCGGGCAGCGACAGCGGCTGGCGCTGGCGCGCGCGGTCCTGCAGGGCTGCCCGGTCCTTGTACTCGACGAGCCGACGACGGGCCTGGACGCGCATTCCGAGCACGCCGTGCTCCGCGCACTCCGGCACGTCAGCTCCGGCCGGACCACCGTGATCATCACGCACCGGATGGCAGCGGCCATGGCGGCGGACGAGATTGTGGTCATCGAGGAGGGGCGCGTGGTGGAACGCGGTACCCACAGCCGGCTCATCGCCGCGGGCGGCCTCTACACGGAGATGTGCCTCCTACAGGGGATCACCCTCCAGGGCAGCACCGGCCCCCGGGCCGCCCTGCACGGCGACGCCGCCGATTACGGGCGCCACGCCGCCTCGTCTTTCGACGTAGACGGCAACCAACCCGCCACCGATCTGAAGGGAGCCCTCCCATGACCGAGCCCAGTGTCCGGGCGCCAGCGAGCGACCTCGCATTCATCACCACCGGATCCACCGACGGCGTCCTGGCCGCCATGGCCGACGGCGCTGCCCCGGCTGCCGACCCGGCGGACCGGCTGCTGGTGCTGCGCAGTTCAGTGCCCCGCCAGGGCGGCCGGCTGCCCGTGACTGCGGTCGACGAGTCGGCGCTAATCCCGGTCCTGGAGGACGCTTACGGCCTCGGCCGGTGGCGCGCGTGGCGCCGCACCGACCACGGCAGCTCGAACATGAGCTGGTTCGTCCGCACGGATGCGGGCGAGGTGGTGCTCCGCCGCTCGCACAACCTGAAGACCGTGGCGGGGGCGGAGTTCGAATGCGCCCTCATCGACCACCTGCGCGGACGCGGCTACCCGGCTCCGCCCGTGGAGCGGACACGAGACGGCGCCGTCTCGGTGCAGGTGGACGGCGTCCTGCACATGGTCACGCGGCTGATGCACGGCCGCGCGTACGATCCCGGCGACGCCGCCCAGCTGGCGGAAGTGGCCCGGGGACTCGGGCGCTATCACGCCATCGTGTCAGAGCTGTCGATGCCGGGATACAGGGAGCGTTCCTCCGGCCTGGCCACCCTCGGGCAGGTGGGGCAGGAGAAGCTATACGCCGCCGTCGACGTCATGGCGTCGCTGCTGGACGCCGACGCCGGTGCGGCACTTCGTGAGGACGCCCGCTATCTGGCTGACCGGATGGAGCAGCTGAACGTGGGGCTCGGGGGACGCCAGCAGGACCTGACATCCATCGTGATCCACGGTTCCTATGGCCAGTCCGCCGTTCTCATGGACGAGGGCCGGCTCAGCGCGGTGCTGGACTTCGACCGGTCCGCGCAGGAGCTGCTGGGCCTGGATCTGGCGTATGCCCTGAGGTCGTTCTGCTTCGACGGCCCGATCCGCCGCGCCGGGTTCGGCCTGGACCCGGACCGATGCCGGACCTTCCTCCACCACTACCGCAGCCATGCCCCGCTCGCAGAGGCGGACCTGTCGGCCATGCCGGACATCTTCCAGGCCCAGCGGCTGATGGTGGTGGTCAAGAAGTGCGAGAACCTGCTGACCAAGCAGGCGCTGATTCCCCGGCAACCCCAGGACGCCGTCAAGTTCGCGCGAATCATGGACCGCGAGGCATCCTGCATCCGCCTGCTCATGGACAACCCTTTCACCATTACGGAGGAAGCATGAACCCCACCCAGACCCGGACCCAGATCCATGCCCAAAGCCATCAGGTGAAGGAGCAGCAGGTCCTGCGTGCCGAACGGGTCCGCACCCCGGAATTCCTGGACCGGTATGTCCGCCCGCACCTGGGCTCCGCGGCCGGCGGCGGGTCGTGGGCAACGAACGTGATCCAGCTGGACGGCACCGGGGCTGCCACGGTGCAGATAGAACTCGACGACGGCGCCCCCGTGTTCGCCAAGCTTTTCCCCTTCGACGACGGTCCCGCCGTGCACGCGAAGTTGCAGGCCCTGCGTACCGCCGGGCTGGGGCACGGTTCCGCTTACCAATCCGTCGAACCCCTGGCCTGGTACGGAGACGAGAAGATCCTGCTGTGCAGGGGAGCGCCGGGTGAGCCGATGTCCACGCTGTTCGCCGCGGACAGCGCCGACCTCGCAGCGGCCGCCGCCCGTGCAGCGTCGTGGTTGGCCCGCCTGCACAGCCTGGACCTCCGGATCGGGACCCCGCATTCCCTTCTGGTGACAGGAGAACTGACGAGCCTGGCCAAGCGCCTGGCCAAAGTGGCGGTCGCCAGCCCCGGTTATGTCGACGCGGCCCTGGGCATGCTCGAACAGCTGGACGGCCTGGCCCGGGACACCGTGGACGGCATCCAGGCCCAGAGCCACGGACAGTTCCGGCCGATCCACGTCTTCCTGACCGAAGACGTCGTCACGGTCATCGACCTGGACCGCAGCGCGCCGGCCGACCCCGCGCGGGACGTGGCGGAGTTCCTGCACAGGATGCGCCAGGGCGTGTACTCGGCCACCGGTGACATCAGCCGGGCCGACGAGCCATGCGCTGCGTTCCTCGCTGCCTACCGGGAGGCCACGCACGGCGACCGGCTGGTCAACCTGCGCTTCCACTGGGCGCGCTACATCTTCCACAGCCTCAACCGCGAGATCAAGACCGGGGATGCGGACTGGCGCGACCGCGACGACACCCAGTACCGCCTCTACGTGAATGAGTTCGAACGGGTGGCAGAGGGACGGGCGGGAGCATGACGCCGACGGAGGGCAGCGTGCTGGACCGTGCCGGGCAGGCGCTGCCTGTGGCCGAGCTGGAGGGATTGTGGCCCCTGGGTGGGTGGATCTCGGTCAGCCCTCTTCCGGGGGGCAAGAATGAACACCTGCGCGTCGCCGCTGCGGACGGTGTCCACTACCTGCGCCGCTCCTACCGGGCCAAGACGCGTGATGAGCTCACCGGCCAGTTGCGCCTGATGCGGCTGCTCCGGGACAGGGGGTTCCCTGCCCCGGAGGTGGTTCCCGCCCGCACCGGCGCCGACTCCATCGAGCTCTTCGGCCGGTTGTGGATCGCCACCCGCGGCGTCGAGGGGACACCCTTCGACGACGACTCACCCGAGCACGTGCGGGCGCTGGGCCGGACGCTCGCCCGGTACCACGCCGTCGTCGCCGACCTGCCAGCGGTGGCTGCCGAGCCGGCTGTGCTCAGCGAGCTGCGGAGCCGGGCCGGTGAACAGGATGTGGAGCCGGCACTGCGTGCCCGGACCGTGCAGGTACTCAACAAACTGACAGGCCTGCTGCCGGAGCTTCCCCGGGTGGTGGTGCACGGCGGGGCCAGGCGCGGCAGCCTGGTGTTCGCCGGCGACCAGGTGGCGGGAGTCCTGGACTTCGACAGCGCCCACCCGGACGTGCGGGTCCTCGATCTCGCGGTGGCCGTTCACGACGTCGGCAAGGTGTACACCCGTCTCGGGGAGGCCGACCACAAGGTGGCCCTCGACCTGAGCCGGGTCACCGAACTGCTCGCGGCCTACGGCAGGGATGCGCGGCCAACGGCGGCCGAGGTCGAGGCGCTGCCGCTGCTGCTGGAGGCCAAGCGGCTGAAGCGTGGGCTGGGCCGGCGCAGCCGTGTCCTGGGCGGCGAAACCCTGTCCGAGAACGACCACGCCAAAATACGTTTGGAAGACCACCGGCTCGCCTGGCTGGACGAGCACCAGGACGCCCTCGCGACGGCCTGCCGTGCGGTCCTAGCGTGAGACTCCGCCGCAGGGGAGCGGCACCAAACGCAAGCGGACGACGGCGCTGTAGGCACACGGGACCGCCCGCCGTCGTGGGCCCACTGGCTGGAGGCGTTACAGGAATCCTTCACTGGCGAAGCTGGCGGCGCTGCCAGCGCAGCGGATGGGTGCCGGGGCCGGGCGGGCTTTCACAGCCTGCCCATAGGCAAACGGTGCCTTGTTCCCATGCGGGGAGCTCAAGATCAGGGTATGAGCGTACGGAGACGGAGAACAGTTCACGGGCTGGCCGCCGTCGCGGCGTTTTTCCTGCTCGCAGCCAGCGTGGCCGGAATCGATGAGATGGCCAACGCCAAGATACCGGGGGCGGCCCACCGGAATCGTCCAGACAGCGACCATGAACACCGAGCCGGGGCTTGAGCACGTCCTTCTGGCCGGCCTGAGTCAGGGCACACTTCCCGGTGGTTTCCCGAATGATGATGTCCGGGACGACAAGTACGACGAGGACTATCTGGAAACACTCCACGTCCAACCACGTCCCCCGGGCTGAGAACACCGGACCGTCAGCGGACCGTCGCCGCGGGAACCAGCACGTCCGCCCTCCTGGGGCTCCGGGCCATGTACTTCCTCCTTGCACCCGGGTGGGACGCCGTCCGCTCTGCTGAAGTAGCCGCGGTTACAGCAAGCTCAGCGAGGATTCGGCTAACCGTTGCCTCGACGCCGTCGTGCGTCGGCACGGTGAATCCCGCCTCGTCTGCTTGCAGGGGTTCCAGCGTTTCCAGCTGTGAGTGGAGGAGCGAGGGAGGCATGAAGTGTCCGGGGCGTTGGGCTACGCGGTCCTGCAGAACCGGTAGCTCGACGCTGAGTTGGATGAACACCGTCCCGGGTGCTTTGACTCTGATTGCGTCCCGGTAGGCGCGCTTCAGTGCCGAACACGCCACGATGATCCCCTCCGGGTGGACGGACGCCAGCTCGGCGCCTACAAGCCCGAGCCAGGGCCAGCGGTCCTGGTCATCCAGGGGGCTGCCGGCGGCCATTTTCTGCACATTTGCCTGCGGGTGCAGGGAATCGGAATCGACGAAAGCGGCGCCCGTGCGTTGGGCCAGTGCTGCCCCAACCGTGGATTTTCCTGCCCCGGACACTCCCATCACGACGACGGGCTTCATTACAGCGTCCCTTGATGCTCGGTCCCTGCGGGAATGGGTGAGAGACGCGTAACTTCGACAGGTTTCTGAAGGAGGCCCTCGAGCGAGGCATTGAGGCGGTTGACGGCTTCTCCCGCACCGTGGGCGTCGAGCAGTTCTGCGCTTTCCCACTTTTCAATCATGACGATCTGGCCGTTGGGCGCTTCGTGGATGGCATACAGCAGGCATCCGGGTTCCTGGTGCACTTCGGCGATGGCGGGGGAAAGGGCGGCAGCTACGTCGCTGAATGCCCCTTCTTTGGGTGTGAATACGGCGGTAACAATGACGGTCATGGGACTTCCTTAGCTGATGGGAGAGAGCGTGAGGGGTGAGCAGCTGCTGCGTGGGACGAAGTCGGCCTTGACTTCGATCGTGCGGGGGGCCGGAGGGAGCCGGCCCTGCATCCTTCCCAGGACCAGTTCCAGGGAGTGCACCGCTAGCATGTCGATCGGCTGGCGGATCACGCTCAATGGCGGGCTGGTCAGTTCCGTCCAGGGATTGTCGTCAAAGACGATGACCGACAGATCGTCAGGGATCCGCACGCCGATCTGGACGAGGCGTCGAACGGAGCTCTGGACCTGGGCGGTGTTGGCCACAATGAGCGCGGTGGGGCGGTCTGGCAGAGCGAGAAGAGACCCGACTGCATCGCCCCCGCCGTCTCCCCGGAACGGTACATCCCGGATGAGCTGGGGGTCCACGCTGATCGAGAAGTTGTTGTGCGCGGTCTGGTAGCCCTCGATCCTGGACCGCCCCGTTGAGGTGCTGACGGGCCCGGTAATGAGGCCAATACGCCTGTGTCCGAGGCCGAGCATGTGTTCGGTGGCGCGTCGGGCCGAATCTACGTTTTCGATGCTCACAAGGTCGACGTCTGCGAGTTCCGGAATGGTGCGGTCGACGAAGACTACATTCACACCCAGGGACTGGAGGCGGGCCCACTTTTCAATGTTTGCTCCGGTGGGCGTGGCAATGACGCCTCCTACGGAGCGGTCAAGGAGTGTGTCCAGGCTGTCGGCTTCGAGGTGGGGGTCTTCCTGGGTGGTCATCACCATCACCTGCACGCCGTGGCTGCGGGCCTCCCAGACGACGCGGTCGGCTAGCTGCGCAAAAAAGGGGTTGGCCAGGTCTGCTACTACCAGGCCAATAGTGGGGGTATGGCCGACGCTGAGTTCACGGGCGGCGGCGCGGGGCCGGTACCCGAGTTCATCAATGACCCGCAACACCGTTTCGCGCTTGGCCGGCGCGACCGGGCCTGAGTCAGGGTTCAGGACCCGGGACACAACCGAGACTGAAACTCCGGCCGCCGACGCGACATCGCGAATTGTTGGCGCCTTCTTCACTTCTCCTCCTCGGTGAGGGTCCTGACGGGCAGGCGATCACGGGCTGTCTGTCTGCCCTGGGATGCGTGCCTGAGTAACCTTCGTTTGCGTTCCGGTGTGACTGTTGACACAGCCTATCACTGACTGGTACAAAAGTGGAACCGGTTCCACTCCGGTCCTAGAATTCCAGTTTGCGACGAAGAAGTTGCTCCGCCAGTCAGGTGGAGGGTCCTTCTCGACGCGGAACGTCAATCAGAGAGATCCCCATGAACCTCCACAAGCTTCTTAGCGACCGCGAGCAGGAAGGCCGCCCGATTCGAGTCGGACTCATCGGAGCTGGCCGTTACGGCACCATGTACCTGGCCCAGGCGAATAACATTCCTGGCATCCACGTGGTCGCTATCGCCGACATCAACGTCAAGCGCGCCGAGGGTGCATTCGAACTGGTCGGATGGCCGAAGAGCCAGATCGCGCCGAACATCGCTACCGCCCTCAGGGACCGTTCCACGACCATCGTGGCCAACGCCGACGAGCTGTTTGATGTAGACATCGACGTCATTGTTGAAGCGACGGGCAACCCGATCGTCGGGGTGAAGCATGCACTGCGTGCCATTGAGACGAAGAAGCACATCATCATGGTCACCGTTGAGGCAGACGCACTGGCCGGTCCTGCCCTGGCCAGGCGCGCGGAAGCCGCCGGTGTGGTCTATTCGATGGCTTACGGTGACCAGCCGGCCCTCATCATGGAACTTGTCGACTGGGCGCGCACCAGCGGCTTCGACGTTGTCTGTGCCGGCAAGGGCGCAAAGTTCCTTGAGCACTATCACGAGATGAACCCGGACAACGTCTGGGAGAACTGGGAGTTCTCCAAGGAACTCACCGATTCCGGGCAGCTGAACCCGAACATGCACACTTCCTTCCGTGACGGCACAAAGGCCTCTATTGAGATGGCCGCCGTTGCCAACGGCGCCGGACTGGTACCTTCCGACACCGGGCTGACGTTTACGCCGGGAGACGTCGAAGAGATCGCCACAATCTGCCGCCCCGCCGACGTCGGGGGAGTCCTCGCCCACGAAGGCACCGTCGACGTCATGTCCAGCGTCAAGCGCGACGGCACGTGGATCCCGCACAACACCCAGGAGGGCGTGTTCGTCGTGGTGAAGGCCACGAACGCCTACGTTTCCGGCTGCTTTACTGAGTACCCGTGGCACCCGGACCCCACCGGCCAGTACGCAGCGCTGTACCGCCCCTACCACTACGTGGGCCTGGAACTGAACATGTCCATCGCCAACGCGGCTCTCCGCGGGATCTCCACAGGTTCGCCGATCGGGTTCTTCGGCGACGTTGTCGCGACAGCAAAGAAGGACCTCAAAGCCGGTGAATTCCTCGACGGCGAAGGCGGATACACGGTCTGGGGCCAGCTGGTGTCGGCCAAGCACTCCGTCGCAACCGGCGCCCTCCCCGTTGCTTTGGCCCACCACGTGGAACTGCGGAACGACGTAGCCAAGGGCGGGATCGTCGGCTGGGACGACGTCATCATGGACGACTCCCTGTCCCAGGCCCTGGAAGTTCGCCGGGAAACCGAAGCGCTCGTCGCGGAATCCGCAATCAACGCCTGACCCTCCCCGCACCAAACCGGGCGCGGCCATGAACTTCAGCCGACGTCGTTCACGCCTCCGGAACAAGACTCCTTCCAATGAAGAAAGGCACCACATGAAATCCAAGACCCGCGCCCTCACCGGAGTGCTGGCATGCACCCTCGCAGCCTCAGTCCTCGCCGGATGCGCCTCCGGGGCCTCCGGCGGGGCTGGAGCACCGCCAGCCAAGATCCAGCTCTCGATCCCTGACCCGCTCACGTCCTCCGTCGGCGTCTCGGCCCAGCACTTCGCCGACCAGGTCAAGAAGACGTCCAACGGATCCGTGACCGTCACCGTGGTCCCCAACGGAACGAGCTTTAGCGGAGACCAGAACGCGGCTGTGACACGCCTGCAGGGCGGTTCCCTCGATGCACTCATCCTGTCGACGTCCGTCTACGCCGCCGTCGTACCGGAAATGAACGCCATCAGCATCCCGTACCTCTTCAAAGACACCACGGAGGAAGCGGCGTTCCTGGCAGGGAAGCCGGGCCAGGCGCTGAAGGAAAAGCTCGCCGCCAAAGACACTGTGGCGCTTTCCTTCCTCACCCGGACCGGCCGGGAGATTACGAACTCAGTACGCCCGATCGAACAGCCCTCGGATCTCAAGGGACTGAAGATCCGCGTCCCCGGTAACCCGTTGTGGACCGATTACTTCAGCAAGCTCGGCGCAAGCCCCACCACCATGGCATTCTCCGAGGTGTTCACCGGCCTGCAGACCGGAACGATCAACGGCCAGGAAAACCCTATTGAGGTGCCATGGACCAACAAGTTCTCCGAAGTCCAGAAGTACATTTCGATGACCAACCACATCAACGACGCCTGGGTGCTCGCCCTCTCCTCGAAAAAGTGGGACACCCTCACCGATGACCAAAAGAAGGCCCTCACGGACGCCTCTGAGGAAACCGCCACCTTCAAGACCGGTTACGACGCCGAGCAGTCCAAGAAGCAGCTCGAGGAACTCACTGCCAAGGGCATGAAATCCAACGAGCTCAGCGCCTCCGGCCTGGAGGAATTCAAAGCGGCCTCCAAGAGCCTCTACCCGACCTTCTCCCAGCTGATCGGCAAGGACTTCTTCGACCAGGCCATCGCTTTCACCACCACCAAGTAGCCCCGCCGGCCCGGGGAGCTCACTGCTCTCCGGGCCGCCCGCAAGGAAACGTCCCCGCTCTCAATGTCGACAGTCTGGAAGCCCATGAAACACATCACTACTCCGGAGGAACTCGAGGAGGTCCTCCCCTCGGACGCGGAAGAGATCCTTCACCACGGCCACGTCCCCCCGCGCTGGAGCGGTGCCGTTTGGCTCGACAAGACACTCGAATGGATTGTGGGCGCGGCCATCCTCGCGGAGCTCGTCGTCATCCTGCTGAACATCATGGTCAGGGTCATCACCGGCGACTCGGTGCTCTGGACCCAGGAAGTCTCCGAAATCGCGCTGCTGACCATCGCTTTCATCGGCGGCGCCATCGCCTACCCCAAGGGCGCGCACATGTCCGTCCAGGCCCTCATCATGCGCCTCCCGGCTGCATGGAAGCCTTACTTGGCTGCGCTGGTCGACTGGCTGGTCTTCGTTATGAGCGCCGGGGCATTCGCGTTGTTCGTTCCGACCCTCGTCCAGCAGATCGAGGAAAAGACCCCGATCCTGCAGCTCCCCGTTTTCTGGGTCTCACTGCCCTTCTCGGTCGGCATGGTGCTTATCGCCTGGTTCGCCCTCCTGAAGCTGTGGCGCCAGGAGCGTCGCCCTGCGCTCACTGCAGCGGGAATCGCGGCCGGACTGATTGTTCTCGTCCTTTTGGCGCAGCCGCTTTTCTACTATGCCACCCCCAACGTCCTGCTCGGCGTCGTCCTTCTGCTGTTGTTCATGCTGCTGTTCCTGGGCCTGCCCATCGCATTCGTTCTTGCACTGGCATCCGGGATCTACCTTTATTTGGGCGGCATTTCCGAAGTCAGCGCCATCCCCATCGGAATGGCTTCCGGGGCTAAGGGCTTCGTCCTTCTGGCAATCCCGTTCTTTATCCTTGCCGGGACGGTCATGAACTCCGCCGGCTTGACCCTCCCGCTGGCCAAGCTCGTCGACGCGCTGATCGGGCACCTGCGCGGCGGCCTTCTCCAAGTGGTCGTCGTGACCATGTACATCTTCTCCGGCATCTCCGGCTCCAAGGTGGCCGACGTCGCAGCAGTGGGCACCACAATGCGCGGCATGCTCGAGGAACGCAAGTACCCCCGCGGCGAAGTTGTCGCTGTCCTGTCGGCCTCGGCCATCATGGGCGAAACCATCCCGCCGAGCATCGTGCTCCTGATCCTCGGCTCCATCACCACCATCTCCACCACCACGCTGTTCCTGGCCGGATTCGTTCCTGCCGCATTCCTTGCCCTCTGTGTCATGGCACTCGTCTTCTTCCGCGCCCGCAAACAGGGCGGCGTCGCCAGCCCCAAGTCCAGCTGGCGTGAACGAGGGTCGGCAACCTTCTTCGCGATTCCGACTCTTCTGCTTCCTGTGGGCATGGTGGTGGGCATCCTCAGCGGCTTCGCCACACCCACCGAAGTGTCGTCCGTGGCCGTCGCTTACGCCTTCATCCTCGCCGCCGCCTACCGACGCGGCAGCAGGCGGCTGCTTGGTGACACGCTGCGGGAAACGACGACGACGGCGGGAATGGTGCTGTTCATCATCGCGGCGGCGTCTCCGCTGGCCCAGACCCTCGCCCTTGCCGGTGTCTCCCAGCAGATCCACGACCTCATGTCCGGGCTGGGTGACTCACCGCTGCTCTTTATGCTGTTCACTGTCGTGCTGCTGATCATCATGGGCCAGCTACTGGAAGGCCTTCCGGCGGTACTGATCTTCGCCCCCCTGCTCCTGCCGATCGCCGTCGACTTCGGCGTCAACCCCGTGCAATACGCCATGGTGCTGATCATTTCCATGGGTATCGGCTCGTTCGCACCGCCGGCTGGCGTCGGCTTCTACGTCGCCTGCGCCACCGCACATGAAACCGTGGAGAAGAGCCTGAAGCACTTCTGGCCCTATCTGATCGCCGTGTTCCTCGGGCTCCTCGTGCTTGCCGCAGTCCCGTGGTTCAGCACATTCCTTCCCGCCCTCGCCGGACTCATCCCGTTCTAAGCACATGACAACACCGACAACTATTGATAAAGAAATTCCCGGCTTCTCTGGATCTGTGGCCCTCATTGGCACAGGGCCCATGGGTGCCCCGATCGCCCGGAACATCCTCGCTGCCCAGGTTCCGCTGACTCTTTGGAACCGCACACCAGAAAAAGCCCGTGCGATTGGGGGAGGCACCGTCGTTGCCTCCCCGGCCGCCGCCGCGAGTGAAGTCGTGCTGACTGTATTGCCCGACCTGCCCCAGGTTGCGGCTCTACTTCCTGGCGAGGACGGCCTCCTGAAGGGATGGAAAACCGCGGGCATCGAACACCCCATCCTTGTCGTTCACGGGACGGTGTCACCGGTGGCGGTCGCAGAGTTCGCCGACGATTGCCTGCGCAACTGGGGGGTGACGGTCGTGGACGCACCCCTTAGCGGCGGAACCATCGGTGCCGAAGAGGGTCGGCTGAGCATCATGGTTGGCGGACCGCCCGAAGTCGTGGAGCGACTGACCCCGCTCTTCGGGCTGTACAGCTCGACAGCCGTTCATTTTGGCCAAACCGGCGCGGGGTCAACGGTGAAGGCATGCAACCAGATCGTCGTCGCCGCCACGGTTACGGCCCTGGCCGAAGCGATGGCCCTCGCAAGCACCGCCGGACTCGACCTTGAGAAAGTGCAAACCGTCCTGGCCGGCGGCCTTGCCAACTCAGAAGTCCTGCGGCAAAAGGGACGGCGCTGGATCGACCAGGACTTCGAGGGTGGCGGGTCTGCGAAGAACCAGCTCAAAGACCTCAACTTCATAGCCGAGATTGCCGCGGCACGCGGGATAAAACTTCCGTTAGCCGCGTGCCTCCAAAGTGCCTTCGAAGAAATGACCGCGACCGGCGACGGCGACATGGACCATACAGGGATCTACCGGACCATTCTCGCTTAGTCTCCAGACAGGGAAACGGCTCCAAAACGCAAAAAGGACGACGGCGGGAGGTCCCGCCGTCGTCCGGCCCTTACGGTTGCCGTTGTGGTGGCTGCCCAACTGCGCCACCATGATCGTATGGATGCTGAAACACCGAATACCGATGAACCCGAGGTCGAGGAACCGAAGGCCGGGCAGCTGAACCTTCCCCAGGCTTTCCTGCTCCTGGCAACGGACGACAAGGACGGCGAACCGGAGTTGCCGGCCTACATACTCAGGACCACTGTGGCAGGGGCAATACTGGCCGAGCTGGACGTGCTCGGTGCAGTCGGGCTGCAGGGGAAGCGCGTCAGGGCCACGGGTCCGGCCCCGCAAACGGACTTCCAGCACCAGCTGGAGCTCATCCGTCACAAGTCACGGCCCCACACTCCCAAGCGGTGGGTCTCAATGCTGGAGGGCCGGGCCGAAGTGCAGCGTGTCTACGAGGGCATGGCGTCGCTTGGCATTGTGGATCATGTCGGCGAGAAGCACCTCGGCCTGTTCAAGTCCGTGCGGTATCCGGAAAAAGACCATGCCCCGGAGGCGGCGATCCGGCACAAGATCAAAGCCGCACTCGAGGGCAAGCCGTCCGATGCGCGGACCACTGCACTGATCGCCCTGCTTCAGGCGGCCGGGCTGCTCGGCAAGCTCTTCCCGGCAGCCGATCTGACCCGGGCAAGAGAGCTGGCGAGGGACTACTGGCCTTCCCGTGCTGTGGTGGACGAACTGCGCATGATCAGGCTGGCGGAGGAAGAAGCCGCAATGTTGACCGACCCTGTTCGTGCCAGGCACCCGGAGTGAACCGGTGCCCTTGGCGTCAACTCACAACTTGTCCAGAAAGTCCTCCGCAAACCTTTTGACACCATCCCACTCGGTGTACACGTAATCCTGCGACGTGTCCGTATCCAAGGTGCCCTTGTCACCAGCGATCTTCTTCATCATGTGGCGCTTGAGGAACCCGTACTGCGTGTAGAGCAGCGCCCCTCCGAAGAGTCCCACTTGAGCCGGCCGCCAGCCCGTTTCATGCTCGAATTTCTCGACGTAACTCTCCGCGTTCTCGGCGTCCCCGTGGGCAGCCAGGCTGACAGAGAAGAGGGCAGACGGGAGGCGTTTCAGGGCATCACCATTCTTCCGCACGAAGTCCCGCACATAGTCTTCGTGCTTGCCCATATGGACTGACGCGCCGACGATCACGGCGTCGAACCCGTCCGGAATAGTGTCCCCGGTCTGCTTGATGTCCGCAGTCTGTGCGTCATGACCGTGTGCTCGAACCACTTCCGAGATGTACTCGGAGATCTTGGCCGTCTGACCCTCGGTGGTCCCGTAGGGAAGGTAAATATTGGCCATCATTGGCCTCCTTGTGCTGCCGGCCCGCGCGCGAAGAGAGCATCGCCTGAATGATCCACGGGCCTACTCACACCAGTCTGTCAACGCCGGGGATGCAGCCGTAGGGTCGAACGTCCCGGCACGGGAGCCGGCTAGTCTTCGATGGTCACGCCGCGCCAGAACGCGATCCGGTCCTCGATCTGCTTCGCGCGTGGCTTGGGCTCCGCATAGAACCAAGCGGCGTCCACGTTCAGCTTCCCGTCCACCTCCAGCGTGTGGTAGCTGGCCTTCCCCTTCCACGGGCAGACGGAGTACAGGTCACTGTCCTTCAGGTAGCCCGCATTGACTGCATCGCGGGGGAAGTAGTGGTTGCCTTCCACCACCACCGTGTCCGCGGATTCGGCGATGACTTTTCCGTTCCAGATAGCCCTGACCATGTGGTTCCGTTCTGTAGGGCGCCGCCGGCGTCAGCGGGCGGCACGTCGTAGGTATCCCAACGGCCCGGCCGGTGGACTTGTTCCCGCCAGGCGTACGACGGCGGGAGGTGGCCCGTACTCGAACGCATCGCGCTCATGCGCCGGCGGGTTGGAACAGCTCGACGACGTTGCCGGCCGGATCTTCCAGCAGGATTTGCTGACCGCCCGGGCCGGTGACAATGTCGTTGCGGAACGTGAGGCCTGCGGCTCGCAGCCGTTCCACTTCGGCCGCGATGTCACCCACGATGAGATGGATGCGGTTCCACCCTCCCGGTGCCGGCACCGTGCCGTCCGGCATCGGCCGGCCCGCCGAGCTGGTCGGCCCGCTCAGCAGAAGCCGCAGCCGGCCGCGGGCGACGTCGGCGAACGCCGGTGCGGCGCTCATCCGGAGGGTGAATCCGAGGTGCTTTGTGTAGAAGTCGACCGCCGCGTCGACGTCGTCCACCATGTAGCGGACGCTGACCAGGTCCGTAAGGTCGTTGGGCATTTTCTAGCTCCTTTCCGAACTCCTTTGGGAATACTCGATTGCGTAAAGCAGGAACTGGATCCGGGTGTTCAGTTCGTCCGCCGTGCGGACGAACGCCGGGTAACTGTCCTGATTGGCTGCTGCTTCGGCCGCCGGATCGGGGATGCTCCAATGCACCATGGCGGGAGGCCCGGGGAAGTCGGGGCACACCTCCCGTACGCGGTCGCAGAGGCTGATCACATAGTCGAACCGCCGGTTGGCGAACTCACTCAGATGCTTGGGGCGGGCGCCGCTGATGTCCATGCCGCGCTCGCCCATCACGCGGACGGCGCTGGGGTCCAGGTCCTTGGGGTGGCTGCCGGCGCTGGCGGCCTCGACCCGGGGACCGCCAAGGCGCGCGAGAATCGCCTCGGCCATCTGGGACCGGGCGCTGTTGCCCGTGCACAGGAACAACACGCGGACAGGCGCCTGGGCCTGCGGACCGCCAGGACCGTCCGACGGCGGTGCCAGCTCGGCCGGGACCAGCCGCAGGCCGGGGTGAAGTGCCGCGCCGGATTCGGCAAGCCGTTCGCGATACGCCGCCAGGTTGAGGCTGCAGTAGGTGTCACGTCCGTCAGCCGAGCTGCGCCGCATGGTCACCAGGCCGCCCGCGCGCAACTGGCCGAGGTGGTAGGACGTCAGGCTCTGCCGCTCGCCTACCAGCGCCGTGAGCTCGCGGACCTGCCGGTCGCTGCGCGCCAGTTCGCCCAGCAGCTGCCACCGCACGGGGTGGCCGGTCAGACGCAGGAATGCCGGGGCCGCAGCCTGAGCACCAAGGGGCGTGGTGTAGCTCACATGTAAATTGTATCAATTTGGATAGATCGATCAACCCTGTTTGATTGATCTGACCCTTCGGACGGGACCCCTTTCCGCCGGAAACGCACAGAGTTAGGATGCCGTGTGATCACCCACGGCTACGCGGACAACAACGGCCTTCGCATGTACTACGAGGTTCACGGCAGCGCGGTGCCCGGCCAGCCGCCGCTGCTCCTCGTCCCGGGCGGCGGCTCCACCATCGGCACCAACTTCGGCGAGCTCATCCCGATGCTGGCCGAACAGCGCCAGGTGATTGCCGTCGAGGAGGAGGGCCACGGCCGCACCCGGCCCACCGACCGCCCGCTCACTGCCGAAAACTCCGCCGGCGACATCCTCGCCGTTCTGGATCAGCTCTCCGTTGAAACCGCGGACGTGCTGGGATTCAGCGCTGGCGGGCACACCGCCGTCGCCTTGGCGCTCGCGCGTCCCGCCGTTGTCCGGCGCCTGATCGTCGCCTCCACCTTCGTAAGCCGCGATGCCGTCCCGGCCGAGTTCTGGGACGGCATGGCGAAGGCCACCTTGGACGACATGCCGGACACCTACAAGGACGCTGACCGGCTCCTCAACCCGGAACCCGGCCACGTGGAACGGCTCTTCGAGCTGGACCGTCGGCGCATCCTGGACTTCCCCGGATGGTCGGACCACGAACTGGGCACCATCACCGCGCCCGCGCTGGTGGTGAGCGGCGACCGGGACATCGTCACCGCCGAGTACGCCGCGCGGATGGCCGGCATGATCCCGGGTGCCCGGCTGCTGATCGTCCCCGGCGGCCACGGCGATTACCTCGGCGAGCAGGCCGCCAGCGGCGGGGACCTGCGGACCATGCAGGCGACAGTCCCGTTGATGCTGCGGTTCCTCGACGGGTAGGGCCTTAAGTGTTCGTTCGCACCAAGCCCCGGCATGCTTCCATCGGCGAGCTGTGGATCATGCCCACCGACAGGGCCCGGCTCTGGACTGAACTACTCAGTCCTTACTCGGCGTCGGCTGGATTGGCGAGTGTTATTTGGGTGTGGATGATGACCGCCGAGCACTGGAATTGGGCGCTGCAGCTTTGCAGGTAGACCGAAGCTGCGGCGGCACCCTCATTGAACGCCATCATGGTTGGAACTACCCGTATGGTGACTGTCTGGGTCTGCTTGGTGCAGCTGAGCTGATCGTTCCCGCCGCCGCCGGCGATGCGTCCGTCGCTGACTCTTTGGGTGATCTGGACCACGGGTATTGCCATGACCAGGGCCGGGTCGGTATCGCACACGAAAGTGACGGGAACATCCACCGCCGCGCCGTCGGCGACGAGGACTCCCGGCCCCGCGCTTACGAGCGTGGCGGGGGCTGCGTGCGCGGGGGTGGCTATCGCCACGAGGGCGGCGGCAAGAACGGCGGCGAAGCAGCTTCTGGTGCCTAACATCAGGTTTCTCCCTTGAATGGAGGCGTGGCGTCCTGCGTTCCGCATTGTCAGCCAGTGCGGTGATGGGGCGTCTTCTAGGTACGGGGCGAAGCCCCTGACGGCAGCGCCGTTCCGGGCGCCGCCTGATGCGGCCGAAAGTCCGGTTGGCCGTAGATTACCCACTACCTGCCTGCGTGACAACGGTTAACGCAAACGGACGACGGCGGGAGGTCCCGCCGTCGTCCGTTCCCGGTCCTTAGCCGTGGTTGTACATGATGTGTTTGGTGCGGGAAAAATCCTCGAGGGCGTAGACGGAGAGGTCCCGGCCGTAGCCGGACCCCTTGAAGCCGCCCCAGGGCATTTCGTTGGCGATGACCAGGTGCGAGTTGACCCAGACGGTGCCGAAGTCGAACCGGCGGGGAACGGAGAGCACTCGGGCGGCGTTCGTGGACCAGACCGAGGCGGCCAGTCCGTAGACGGTTTCGTTGGCCCGGGTGACGGCTTCTTCGTCGGTGCTGAAGGTTTCCACCGATACCACCGGGCCGAAGATCTCCGTGCTGGTGATCGCGGCGCCGGCCGGCACGTTGGTCACGACTGTGGGTTCGATGAAGTAGCCGGGCCCGTCGATGGCGTTGCCGCCGACGGCGATGGTCAGGCCGTCCTTGCGGACGTCCTCGAGTGCGGCGAGGACCCGCTCGTAGTGGGCTTTGGAGATCATGGAGCCGATTTCGACGTCGGCGCCCGAGCCGGGAGTGCCGACCGTGATCCCGCTGACCTCCCGGACCAGCAGCTCAGTGAACTTTTCTGCGACTGATTCGTGGACGAGGACCCGGCATGCCGAGCCGCATTCCTGGCCGCCGTTCCAGAACCCGGCGGAGCGGACGCCCTGGGCGGCGGCTGCCAGGTCGGCGTCCTCGAAGACGACGACGGGTGCTTTGCCGCCCAGTTCCAGGTGTACGCGTTTGACGGTGTTGGCTGCGCTGGCGGCGACCTTCTGGCCGCTGCCGACGCTTCCGGTGATGGCGACGAGGTCCACCCCGGGATGCTCGGAAATCCGGTTTCCCGTCACGCGGCCGGAACCGGTGACGATGTTCAGAACACCGGCCGGGACTTCGGCGGCGATGAGTTCGGCGAGTTTGAGCGTGGTCAGGGGTGTCTGCTCGGAAGGTTTGAGCACCAGGGTGTTGCCGGCGCCCAGGATCGGGGCGATCTTCCAGGCGGCCATCAGCAGCGGGTAGTTCCAGGGAGTGATCACGCCCACCACTCCGACGGGTTCGCGGAGGATCACCGAGGTGTGGTTCGCGGCGTAGTCGCCCGCGCCGGGGGTGGTGAAGGCGCGGGCAGCGCCGGCGGAAAACCTGAAGGTGTCGATTGCGCTGGAGATATCGTCTTCGGCCACGGCGGCGGGTTTGCCGGTGTTCGCCGCTTCGAGGGTTTCGAACAGCTCGCGGTTGGTCTCGATGATGTCGGCGATGCGCAGCAGCACTGCGGAGCGGTCCTGGGGAGTCTTCGCCGCCCAGCCCGCTTTGGCCGCGACGGCAGCCGCGACGGCGGCGTCGACGTCCTCCACGGACCCGCCCGGGACCTGCATCAGGATCTCTTCAGTGGCCGGGTTCACCACCTCGACCGTTGCGGCCGAGGTGGAGGGGATGAAAGCCCCGCCGATGAACTGGCCGAACGGCGGCAAGGATGGTGCGGGCGTCTGCGCCGCCCTGCGGACGGTGAACAATGCTGTGTCTGTCGCGGTCATGGTTTTCCTCGAGTCCTGTCGTTACTTCTGGTTGAGGGCGGCCAGGGCGTGCTTGACCCGGGCGAGGTCCTCGGCGTTGAGGTCGGCCGTGGGGCGGCGGGGCGAGCCGGCCGGGAGGCCCTGCAGGGTCAGGCCGGCCTTGACCGACGGGATGAACGGGACGGAGAGGAGTGCGTCGATGACGGGGTAGAGCTGCTTCCACAGTTTCAGGCCGCCGGTGAGGTCGCCTTCGGCGATGCGGCGGCTGACGGCGACGATCTCGTTGGGGACGACGTTGGCCGTGCCTGCCATCACGCCGGCCGCACCTTCGGCCAGGGCGCTGTAGAGGTAGGCGTCCCAGCCGATGAAGGTGCCGATGACGTCGCTGTGGTGGTGAATCAGCTGCAGTGCCTGTTCCCAGTTCGCGCTGGAGTCCTTGATGTACCGGATGTTCTCCACGTCCTCAGCCAGCGAGCGGACGGTGGCCGGGTCCAGGTTGACGCCGGTGACGGCCGGGATGTTGTAGAGCATCACCGGAATGCTGACGGACCGGGCCACATCCTTGATGTAGGTGACCGTTTCTTCCAGTGAGAGCGGCTCGTAGTACGGCGTGATCAGCATCAGCACGTCCGCGCCGGCCTTTTCGGCGGCCTGTGAGAGGCGGATGGCTTCGGCGGTGGAGGTGGCGCCGGTGTTGGCGATGACCGGGACGCGGCCGTTCGCCTGCTCGATGACCGTGTTGATCAGGAGCAGGCGCTCCTCCGAAGACAGGGCGCCCACCTCGCCGGTCGATCCTGCTGCGACGACACCGTCCACGCCGGCGTCGATGGAGCGGTCGACGATGCGCCGCAGGGTGTCGACGTCGATGTTTCCGTCCTGGTCGAAGGGGGTGGACAGTGCGGTCAGGACGCCTTTGAGTTGCGTTGTCATGGTGGTTGTTCTCCTTGGTGGTGTTGGTTCGAGGGCGGGCGCAGGCGCCGGATCAGGTTCCTGCGGCCAGGCGCAGGGTGGGGGCCGCGGCCCGCTGCTTGTCGGTGGCGAGCAGGCTGGCGGCTTCCTGGGCTGCCGAGAAGCCGGTGGTGATGGAGCTTTCGGTGTAGAGGGTTCCGAGGAAGTCTCCGGCCAGGAACACGCGGTCCGTGCCCCGCATGAGCGTGGACTGGAGCTTTGCCCGGCCCGGGAAGCAGTACGGGGACGCGACCTTCCACCGGTCCGTCTTGGCCTCTACGACGCTGTCGGCGAAGCCGTGGCCGAGGACCTGGTCCAGATCGGCAAGGTGGGTCTGGATGACTTCCTCGTCGCTCTTATCCAGCAGGGCGCGGCCCAGGCTCGCCGGAGAGAACGTCATGAAGCTGCCGCCGGGCTTCCGCACCGTCTCGGAACCACGGACGATGCTTGCCTGGTTCAGGGCGATCGCGAACGAGCGCTTCGGTGCTGCGATGGCGTAGATGTCGTCCCATGGCCGTGCCGACGTTTCGTTGGTCAGGAAGGCCGTGCTGACGTGCGGGCCGTACTTGATCTGGCTCAGTGCACCGCGCAGGTCCTCCGGAAGGTCCACACCGATTTTGTGCGACACATCAGCGGTGGTCGCCAGGACGACGGCGCGGGCCTCCACTTGACGGTCCACACCGCCCTGGTTGTATCGGACGAGTACGGAGTTCGTCTTGTGGATCACTTCCTGCACGGTGGCTCCGAGCTGGACACGGTCGCCGAGGGCGGCCGCGATGGACTCGGTCAGGGTGGACGGGCCGCCGACGATGCCCTGGCTCAGGCCCTGGCCGATCCCCAGGACCAGGCTGAAGTACCCGATGCCGGCGCCGGCAGAGATCTGGTCCATGTCACCGGCGGAGCGTGTGACGGTGGTCTTGAACAGTGCGGCCGCGTCCTCGGACAGGTTTCCGATGAAGTCCTGGAACGAGCTGTCGTTCTCGAAGTCATAGATGCGCTGCTGCCGCATGGCACCGGATTCCCCCGAACGCTTCCGCACCACACCGGTGTACTTGGCGACGCCGCTCACGACCTTCAGGCCGGCCCGCAGGGTGTCGATCCGGGATGCAAGGGACATCGGGATGCGGAACGGGTACGTGGCGATGTGCCCCTCGCGGATGAACTGGCCGTTCATGGACAGGGCCTGCAGGGATCCGGGGATCTGGACGGCCGTCACGCCGACTTCATTGAGCAGTGCGTCCGTGGAGGAGCCGGCTCCGGCGAAGACGTGCCCGCCCCAGTTCAACCAGTAGGCACCCCGGCGCTCCGAACGGATCCGCCCGCCAACACGCCCGGCTGATTCCAGCACCACGGTATCCCAGTGCCGGAGCCGCCAGGCTGCCGACAGTCCGGCGAGACCGCCACCGACAATTACTACGTCTTTCATGATCTGGACTTTCTTGTGAGGCTGGTTTGAAGCTTCTAGTTGACTGCGCTGTGGCCGAGGGTGGCATTAGCCGTGGCTCGGCCGGGTGCATTTCCCGGCAGTGCGGCGGCCTCGCCCAGGGTCATTCCCCGGGTTTCCGGCGCCCAGGCCATGGAGACAGCCATGCCGAGCAGGGTGACGATTCCGGCGATGATCATGGTGGTTCCGATGCCGAGCGTCGTCAGGGCCAGCGGGACGAGGTATGTGCCGACGGCAGCACCGATGCGGCTCAGGGATGAGGCCAGGCCGACGGCGGATCCGCGGACTTCGGTGGGGAACAACTCGTTGGGGTAGACCCACTGCATGATCTGCGTGCCGCCGATGAGCAGCGCGTAGGCCGCAAAGAGCGCCATGATGATCCAGGTGTCAGCGTCGGGGAAGAGGCCCATGGCAAGGAGGGCCAGGCCGCTCCAGAGGAAGCTGTGGATGATCAGGGGGCGCCGGCCCATCCGGTTGACCAGGAACACGGCGACCAGGCAGCCGACGAGGAACATCACGGTGATGGCCGCGGAGCCCACGTGGGCCAGGTCCTCCCCGAGCTTGAGGGCTTCAAGGATGGCCGGGCCGAAGGCGTAGACAGCGAACAGCGGAACGATGGAGCAGGTCCAGAAGATGGTGATGAAGGCCATCCGCTTGCCGTAGCCGGACTTCAGGAGCTGGCCGACGCTGACCTTTTCGCCGGCCTCTTCAGGCAGGTCGGCGAGGGTGACGTTGGGGCCGTAAACGCGCTTGAGTACCTTGTTGGCTTCCTCGAGCCGGCCGACCTTCACCAGCCAGCGCGGCGACTCGGGTGTGCCCATCCGCAGCAGGACGATGATGAGGGCGGGGACGGCCGAGCTGGCGAGCATCCAGCGCCATCCGTCTTCAAAGGTGAGCAGGAACTGGCCCACGATGTAGGCGACGGCGGCACCCACAAACCACATGGTGACGAAGGCACCGAGCAGCGGCCCGCGCCACTTCTTGGGCGTGAATTCCGCCAGCAGGGACGTGGCGATGGGGTAGTCGGCGCCCACGGCGAAGCCGATGAGCAGTCGCAGGATGATCAGCCAGAACGCGTCGTTGACGAAAGCCTGGGCGACGGAGCAAGCGACCAAAGCGATGAGGTCAACCGTAAAAAGAAGGTGCCGCCCGAACTTGTCGGTCAGCCAGCCGCCCAGGAAGGCGCCGAAGAAGATGCCGGCCAGGGCTGCTGCACCGATCAGCCCCTGTTCCGAAGGCGAGAGGTTGAATTTTGTGGTGATCTGGATCATCGCCACGCCGATAATGCTCAGGATGTACCCGTCGACGAACGGACCGCCGGAGGAGTACAGCGCCAATTTCTTATGGAATGACGACAGTGGGGCGTCATCAACTACATGGGACATCGATTTTTCCTTTGCTGAAGGATCCCTGGCCGAACGCTGGCTCCAACGGCAGCGGAGGTCGGGTTTGAGGGTTAGCGATCTGAGAAAAATGCTCTGCAGGAGGGGGTTGTGCTCCTGGTCACACTTAAAAGATACATCATTGTATGATTAATGCAATAGCTTTTTTGAAAGCAAAAAAGACCGCGCCGGGATGGCGCGGTCTTGGATGTCGTTCGGGGCCCTCTATTTGAGGGTGATGAGCTTCCACGGCAGGCGGCCGGGGCTCTCGGGGCAGACATCGAGTGAGGTCTCGGTGCGGCTGAGATCTTCCTCCAGGAGCAGCGTGCCCGTTGCGATGCGTGCGTTGTTGGATGCAATGACCCGGCCGTTCGGTCCAAGCAGGACCACCGCGGGATCGCGCAGCTGAAGCGCCCGGAGGAAGATGCCCTCAAGGTTCGCCAGCGGGAGATCGCAACCCAGAACGTGGACGCCTTGCGCGGTGGCCGCGGGAACACAGAGGGTGATGATACTGACGTTGATACCGCCGAAGTCGACGTACGGGCCCACTGCCACCGGCTGTCCGGTGGACGAGGGGAGCGTGAACCATTCCCGGCCTGTGTAGTCGTAGTAGTTCAGCGAGTCCGGGTTGAGGTCGTGGGTGACGAAGCGGGGTTCGCCCTTGGGCTGTGCCCGCCACCATTCCAGCCAATGCGGCGCCTCCGGGAGGCTGCCGGGGGCGTAGGCGATGCCGGCGCCGATAATGAGCTCCGAGTGCAGCTTGATGAAGTTCGCCAGGTCCTGCCGCAGGAACAGGTAGTCGCTGCGGCGGGGGACCCCGGACGCAGCTTCTGCCGCTGCGGTAACCGCGGCGGCAACTTCTTCCAGATCCGCGAAGACCGCGTTGATGCTGGAGGAGAGCACGTCAGCAGTGCGCTGGAGGGCTTCGCCTACGGTTTCCACGTCACGCACTTCCTTCAGCCTGCATCGTCAGCCTGAGATGCTGTTCGATCAAATGTTCCGTCTCGGTCCGGCTGTGAT
Source organism: Arthrobacter sp. GW460-12-1-14-TSB2 (assembly GCF_059423525.1). NCBI lineage: Bacteria > Bacillati > Actinomycetota > Actinomycetes > Micrococcales > Micrococcaceae > Arthrobacter > Arthrobacter sp. GW460-12-1-14-TSB2. Next base: position 12,507 of record NZ_JBWKYC010000025.1, on the reverse strand, counting down.
GCTCTGCCGCTGTGGCGGCGCCATCGGCGTCCCGCATCCGGATCGCATCCACGATCGCCGCATGCTGTTCCACCAGTTCAGCCTCTCCGCCGGGCAGGCCAGGGTCGCCCCACCATAAGGTCATCAACTCCGCCTCAAGTTGAAGCGCTGCGGAGGTCAGCCTGCTGGACTGGGAGGCAATGCTGACGGCTACGTGGAACCGGGCGTCCATCCGGCGCCGCGCACGTCCGTCAACGGTGTCCCCGTGGCGCTTCACCAGGTCCTCCAGATGCTCAACGTTTTGAGGGTCTGCCCGGCCGGCGGCCAGCCGGGCGGACATGGACGAGATGGCGGCAGCCAGGTCCCCGAGGTCCCTGAGGGCTTCTGTGCTGGTGTCCCGGAGCTTATGCTGCAACTGGGTGTCCGTCAGTTCGATCTGGCGGCGGATGACGCTTCCGCCGCTGCGGCCGCGGCTGGTTTCGATGAGCCCCTTGGTCCGGAGGGCGGCAAGGGACTGGCGAAGGGTTATCGGGGAGATGCCAAGTTCTGCAGCAAGGACGGACTCCGTGGGGAGCCGGTCGCCCTCCGTCAGGATGCCCATCAGGATCGCTGTTTCAATCTGGTAGGAGACCTGGTCGGCCCGGCCCAGCCCCTCGGGTTCACTGCCCCGCAGCAGCAACAGAAGATCCAGTGAACGCGTGGAAAGTGCCGTGCCCTGCATTCCCGGGTCCCTCCTGCTGCTGGTACATCCGAAACGGGCGGCCGCCGTCGGCCTTTCCCTATTACCTTCAATCTTTGCATATTTCCGGTTTGCGGGAAGGGGCCGGCCCGCGGTGGCTTCCAGCACTTCGTAGTATTAAAACGGTGCGGGCCGGAAACGGCGGAGAACAACCTGGATTAGTGCGCTGGCCGTGTTGGGCGCATGGCTCCCGGGAGTCATACCAGTGGTTCAGGTGGCCCGCACCCGCTGGAGTCCCCAGGTCATCTTCCGGATCGCTTCGCACTGCAGGCCGCTGAGCGCTGCGAGCTCGTAGTCGTCCATGACGCCCAGCCGGCGGGCCGCGGCCAGGAGCTTCAGCCGGCGCCCCTCCAGGTCCGCCTTCGAGGCCTCGAGCGTGGCCAGCTCGGACTTCAACGCGCCAATCGCCGCCAGCTGCTGCGCGGCCGGCAACCCTGACGGCGCCAGGTCATCAAAAGACAGGCCGATGGTTCGCACCGTCCAGCGGGTCAGCCCTGCCGCCTGGGCGAGGCCGGTGACCTTCAACCCGTCACACAGCGCCTGGGCGACGTTCTGGTTCAGCCGGGCCGTGAGGGCCCGCATGCTGCTGGCGTTGAACGAAATCCGCTGCCGGTCCTCGCGGAGGAGCTGGCGGAGCCGTTCCACCTGGACAGCAGCCCTGTCAGCCTTCCGCCGCCCCCGGTAACGGTAGAAGCCGCCGTCGGCCGCGGGTGAATCAACGGGGTGCAGAACGGCCAAAAGGCACTCCTCAGGTCGGAATTGCCGCTGGCGGGCCGGCGTACGTAAAACGCTAGACACCAGAATCCGCCCGCGGAAATACCAATCCTGCGTGGAGCCATAACCAAAAAGTGTGGGCACGGGCCATAAGCGACGCTTATCCGTCCACGCACTTTAGGTCTTATCCAGACGCGCCAGGATTCCCTAGGGTCGAAGGAAGCGAGTACCGCTCCCTCCTGAATCCGTAGGAAGAGACCATGCCTAAATTTGAACCTGCATCACGGGTGTCCCGCATCAAGTCATCCGCAAGCGTGGCCGCCGCGGCCCGCGTGCGTGAGCTGAAGGCGGAAGGGCGCCGGATTCTGGACCTGACGGTCGGGGAGCCGGACTTCGACACCCCGGAACACATCAAAGCGGCCGCCATTGAAGCGATCACCCGCGGGGAAACCAAGTACACCTCCGTCACCGGAACCCCCGCCCTGCAGCAGGCCATCCTCCAGACCCTGGAACTGCGCACCGGCATCCACTACACCCCGGCCGAGATCACCATTGGCGGCGGCGCCAAGCAGGTGATCTTCACCGCCTTCATGGCCACCTTGGACGCCGGCGACGAAGTGGTGGTGCCCGCGCCGTACTGGGTCTCCTACCCGGACATGGTGCTCGCGAACGAAGGCACCCCCGTGGTGGTTGCCTGCGGCGAGGAGACGGGATTCAAGCTCACCCCCGAGGCTCTGGCCGGAGCCCTCAACGGGCGGACCAAATGGGTCATCCTGAACACGCCCTCGAACCCCACGGGCGCCGTCTATTCCCCCGCGGAGCTGCGCGCGCTCGCGGATGTCCTGGCCGGCTTCCCGCACGTCCACATCCTGACTGACGAGATCTACGACCAGATCTACTTCGGCACGGGCAAGCTCGCAAGCCTGGTGGAGGTGGCCCCGGAACTGAAGGACCGCATCCTGGCGGTCAACGGCGTTTCCAAGGCCTACGCCATGACCGGCTGGCGTCTGGGGTACGCGGCGGGACCTGCCCCGTTGATCGCCGCGATCAACAAACTCCAGTCGCAGATCTCCTCCTGCCCGTCCTCCGTCAGCCAGGCCGCCGGCGCTGCCGCCCTCACGGGCAGCCAGCGCTTCGTGCAGGAAAGCCGCGAAATCTACCGCGCCCGGCGCGATGCGGCAGTCACCGCGCTGAACGCCGTCGACGGGCTGTCATGCACGACGCCGGAAGGCGCCTTTTACGCCTACGTCAACTGTGCGGGGGTGATCGGAAAGACGACCACCGAGGGGCAGGTCATCGCAAACGACGAGGACTTCACCCTGTACCTCCTTGAAGCGGCTTCCGTGGCCGTGATCCAGGGGTCGGCCTATGGACTTGGCCCCTACTTCCGCATCTCCTACGCCACCAGCCTCGACGTCATCGACGAGTCCATCGCGGCCATCGACAAGGCCGTCCGGGCCCTCAACTGATCCACACCCACCGAAGGAAAACGCCGTGATCCACGTCAAAACCACCATCGAACGACCCGAAGCCGACGCAGTCAGCCGCCTCGCGAAGTTTTCGTCCGCCACCATCCACGAGGCACAGGGCCGCAAGGGCGCCCTCAGCTCCAGGATCAAGCCGATCGACCGCTCCATGTCCTTCTGCGGCCCCGCCGTCACCGTGCGCTGCGCCCCCCGCGACAACCTCATGCTGCAGGTGGCCATCCACTACGCCGAAGCCGGGGACGTCATCCTGGCCGCGGCAGGGGAGTACGAGGAAGCCGGAACCTTCGGCGACGTCCTCGGCAACGCCATGAAGGCGAAGGGCCTCGCAGGCCTGGTCACCGACTCGGGCGTCCGCGACACCCAGGACCTCATCGAACTGGGGCTGCCCGTGTTCTCCGGCAGCATCTCCATCAAGGGCACCGTCAAGGAAACCATCGGCCCCATCAACCACCCCGTGGTCTTCGGCGACGAGATCATCTACCCCGGCGACGTGCTCCGCGGTGACGCGGACGGCGTTGTGGTGGTCCGGAAGGACGAGATCGAGGAAGTCATCCGCCTCTCGCAGGAGCGCGACGACGCCGAGCGCGAACTCATCGGCCTCTACCAGGCCGGCGGAACCACCATCGAGTTGTGCAACCTCACCGACGTCCTGAAGTCCAAGGGACTGCTCGTCGAAGAGGCCTAACCGCTCCCTCCAGCCGCGGCAGCACCGCCGTCGCACGGGAAAGCACCCGTGCGGCGGCATTGGCGTGCGGGACTACTGCGCCAACTGGCAGCTAATGCCCCCAAATCCGTGATTTGGGGGCATTAGCTGCCAGTTCGATCTGTTCCCGTGGCGGCAGTACCCTACCGGGCCGGGTGGCGGGGCGGGCCAGGGACGGAACCCTCCAGATACCAGACCGTTGATCCGGCACTGCCTGCCGGCATGATGCTCCCTTCGAAGACGAAGACAGCATCCATTGAGCGGTCCTCAGGGCGCCAAAAGCCATTTGACGGGCAGTGGAAACCTGTTCTGGCCGTGAGCCCCCGGCCTGTGTCGGAAAATCTTCGAATAGTGCTTAACTTTTTCACGGCGGCCTCCCAATAAATTCATTACAATATAAACTGCCGCATTTCCTCGGCTTCGCTCTAATTCTAGATTCCGGAGCGCCGTGATACTAAGACTAATGATGCGTGGCCTAATAAGCGGATGCTATGGACCGTTTATCGCGCGTATTTGTTGCTCAGCATTTCCTGGAGCATTTCCTTCAGCACCAGCAGGACTGCCGAAGCGGCTTCCGAGAGGGGGTCGTGATCAGGGGTGCACAGTGCGATTTTGCACTGCAGCGCCGGATCCACAATGCGCAGGACGTGGAAGTCCTCCTCGTGGAACAGGGCGTCCGCGGCCGACTTGGGCATGATGGTGGCACCCAGGTCGGCGCGGAGGAGCCGGGCCAGGGACGGCACCGACTCCACCTCGCCCACCAGCTTGAGCGCGAGCCCTTTGCTGGCGAAGCCGGTTTCGACAACCTGGCGGAGTGTGTGGATCTTCTCGGGAAGGAAAAGCCCGAACCGCGCAACATCCTCCAGCGAAATTTCACCGTTTCCGGCTGCCACATCGGATCTGTTGGCATTAACCACAAAGTGCAGGTCCTCGACTATCAGCGTGGTGAACTGAACGCCGCGGATGGGGCCCGGCTCGTAAATGAGCGCCATGTCCAGCCGGCCGTTTTTGATGGCTTCACTGAGGACGCCGCCGTAGATTTCCGTGACGTGCAGGACGATTTCCGGGTACCGTCGGCCCACTTCGCTGATGATCCGCGGCGTCAGGCTGGAGGCCATGCTGTACGGCGCGATCGCGATGGAGACCCGGCCGGACGGTGCGGCCCCGGACGCGGCAACGTCCTGGCGTGCCTGCTCCACCAGTCGCAGGATCGACTGGGCATGCCGGTACAAAGTGTGGCCCGCGGCGGTGGGCTTGACGCCCTGCTTGCTGCGGATCAGGAGCCGCTGCTTGAGGTCGGTTTCCAGCGCCGAGACCTGCTGGCTCAGGGCAGGCTGCGCCACATGCAGCGCCGCTGCGGCCTTGGTGATGCTGCCCGAATCCACAATCTGGACAAAGTACGCAAGCTTCCGCGTATCCATGGCGCCTTCTCTCTTCGCGGCGTCCAGACCCCGGGAAGGTCACAACCGGATGCCAATTCATTAATCGTACATTCTACCCGCATGGTTGATATGCAATTTTGCGATGACGTCAGATGCATTTCGCATGCTAATGGGATTAACCGGGAAAGACGTTCCCTTTTACATTTCTGAAATATACGGTCCCTACCTTGAATGTATTCGCGATAACGCGCTGATAAGACGGAACCTGATGATCGGAACGAGGTGGCACGAATGATGGCAGCACTGTACGGCTCACCCGTCATAACGAGGGCCTATCCCGTGACATGGATTACGTCTTTGTGTGAGCCAATTCGCAATGCCAGACTTTTGGGCAGAGGCCCGGCAGTCCGGGCCGCCGGACCGCAGGCCCCGCACCGGGCAGGTTCCCGGCATTCATTTCACTACCGGAAGCTGAACTCCGCGCCTCGCTGCGCAGCTGTCCAGCCAACATCCCAGGAGGGCTCACATGGGACCCACAGTTGATCTCGTGGCAGATCTCGGAGAAGGCTTCGGCGCCTACTCGATGGGTGACGACGCTGCCTTGCTCGAGGTGGTTTCGAGCGCCAACATCGCCTGCGGATTCCACGCCGGAGACCCCGACATCATGAACGCCACCGTCGCCGAGTGCGTGCGGCGCGGCGTCAGCATCGGGGCGCACCCGAGCTTCCCCGACCTCCGGGGCTTCGGCCGCCGAGCCATGGACCTCACTGCGGACGAGGTCCGCAACGACATCCTGTACCAGATCGGTGCGCTGAGCGCCTTCGCCTCGTACCACGGCTCCGGCGTCGCCCACATCGCACCGCACGGACGCCTTGGCAACCTCGTGGCCACCCGCGCCGATTACGCGGAGGCCGTGGCCGACGCCGCCGCCCGCATCAACCCGGACCTCATCGTCCTGGCCCAGGACGGCGAACTTGCCGACGCCGCTGCGCTGCGACAGCTTCCGGTCGCCATCGTCGGCATCGCCGACCGCGCCTACGAGGCCGACGGCTCGCTGGTGCCGCGCGGCCGCCCCGGCGCCGTCATCCATGATCCGTCAGCCATCGTGGACCGCACCATCCGGATGGTTTGCGAAGGGCTCATCGAAACGGTCGCCGGGACCGACCTGCAGATCGTCGCCGACACCGTCCTCCTGCACGGTGACACTCCCGGCGCCGTCCAGTTGGCCCGCCAGGTCCGCGCCGAACTGGAACGCGCCGGCGTGACCATCGCACCCGTCGCCCAGGTCCTGGCCGCCAAAGTGAAGGCTGCCTGACATGCCCGCCGCCACAACGCCAACCCCCGTGGAAGTCTTCGAATCCGGGGACGCCGCACTGCGCGTCGTCGCCTCTTCACCGGACCGCGAGGCTAACTGGAGCACCGTGCATGCCCTCGCCGGCTGGCTGGAGGCAGCGGGGGCCGACGGCGTCCACGGCGCCGTGCCCACCTACGACTCCCTGCTCGTGGAATTCGATCCCGGGGTCACCTCCGCTCGCCAGGTCCGTGCCTTTGTCCTTCTGGGAATGCGCCAGCTCGACTTCATTGGCGCCCCTGCCCGGGCTCCGCGCGAGTTCAGCGTCCCCGTGGTCTACGGCGGCGAATACGGCCCGGACCTGGAACGCGTTGCAGAGCACGAGCAGCTGCCGGTCGAGGAGATCATCGCCCTGCACACGGCCAAGTCCTACGTGATCCGATGCCTCGGCGCCCCTGCCGGCTCACCCATGATGGACGGCCCCGATTTCCCGCTCCCTGTACCGCGGCTGAAGGACCCCCGCCTGTCCGTCCCGGCAGGTGCCGTGGCCGTCGCCGGCCGGCAGGCAGTCATCGCCCCGGCTATGGCCCCCGGCGGATGGTGCGTCATCGGCCAGACGCCGCTGGCGGTCCTGGACGTCACCAGCGAACCGCTGGTTCCCTACGTTCCCGGCGACCTGCTGAGGTTCCACCAGATCCGGGCCGAAGATTTCGCGAGCTACGCCGGCCGGAAACTGGAGGCGGCACGATGAGCGGCTCCCTGGTCATCCAGCAGTCCGGCAACTCCGTGGTCACCGACCTTGGCCGCTTCCGCGGACCCCGGTTCGGACTGCCCGTGAACGGCGCGCTGGACCAGTTCTCCGCACGCGCGGCCAACATCCTCACCGGTAATGAGGACAGCGCACCCCTGCTGGAAATCACCGCACTGGACTTCCGCATGCGGGCCACCACGGACATCCTCATCGCCGTCACCGGAGCGCCGCTGCGCCTCACGGTGGGCGGACGCGAATGCCAGCAGTGGGAACCGGTATCCGTCCGGGCCGGCGAAACAGTCGCCTTGCGCCAGATCACCGGCGGGCTGCGCGCCTACCTCGCCGTCCACGGCTCGGTGGAGGCACCCGTCCTGCTCGGAAGCTGCGCCCCGGACACCGTCGTCGGATTCGGCCTGCGCCTGACCGAAGGCACCGAACTGAAGACCTCGCGAAGCGTCGCACCCATCCGGCAGCCGTACTTCGACCTGCCGCTGTTCCGGCTGGGCCTGACCCGTCCCGAATTCAGCAGCCACGCCGTCGTCGAAGTCACGGACGGCCCCGACGTGGACGAATTCGGGGACACCGCGGACCTCCTCTACACCACCGAATACACCGTCAGCGCCCGGAGCAACCACATCGGACTGCGCCTCGGCGGGGACCTCCCCGAACGCCAGTCGAGCGCCGAAGTGCTGTCCCGCGGCGTTCCGGTCGGAGCGATCGAGGTGCCGTCCCGGGATGAACTCCTGGTGCTGCACCGGGGCCGGGGCGTCACCGCCGGCTATCCGGTCCTCGCAGTGGTCACCACCCGCTCGCTGGATGTGCTGGCCCAGGCAAGGCCGGGCCACACCATAACTTTCCGCAGGACCACCGTCCCCGACGCCACGGCGAAACACAGGGCGGCCTTGCGGGAGCTGGAAAACCTCCGTTCCACCGTCAGCACAGTCTTTGCCCTCCTCGGCATCGGCAGCCGGCCGGGCTGGCAACAGTTCGCCCCGGCGTCCGGAAGCTAACACCCTCGCATCAGATCCAGAGCCTTGTTACCATCCCCTTAGTAAGGAAAGCCATGACAACTTCTACGCACGCGGCCCAGCCGCAAGAGCGGCTCAGCAGCAAGCAGACCCGCAAAGTAGTGACTGCCGGCTGCGTCGGCATTTTCGTGGAGCTCTACGACAACGGCATCTTCGCCTTTATGGCCGGAACGCTTGCCCTCGTCTTCCTGGCACCCGGCAACCCGGACAACGCCCTGTTGTTCGTCTTCGCCGGCTATGCCGTGTCCTTCTTCGTTCGCCCCCTCGGCGCCGTGGTCTGCGGATACCTGGGGGACCGCATCGGACGGCAAAAGCTGCTGGTCTTTGTCATCCTGCTGATCAGCGTGGCCACGGCGGGCATCGGCCTGCTGCCGGCCTACTCGGCCATCGGCATCGCCGCCCCGATCCTCCTGGTGCTGCTCCGCATGCTGCAGGGCTTCTCCGTTGGCGGCGAAGCGGCCGGCGCCATGACCTTCCTCGCCGAGCACGCCCCTGAAGGCAAGCGCGGCATCATCACCTCCTACGCCCAGATCGCCTCCTTCGCCGCACTGCTCACCGGCACGCTCGTCGCGTTCTCCATGTCGCCCTGGCTCACCCAGGCAGCGATCGACGGCGGCGGCTTCGGTTCGTTCGCGTGGCGCATCCCGTTCCTGGTTGCCATCCCCATGGGCGTCATCGGCTGGTACATCCGCAAGGCGATCAGCGACACCCCGAACTTCGTGAAGCTGAAGGAAGAGGGCGGCCTGTCCAAGAACCCGCTCAAGGAAGCCTTCAAGTCCGCCGAACACCGCCGCGCCATGCTCCTGGCCCTGTTCATCCCGCTCATGAACGGCTCCGGCTACTACGTCCTCTTCTCCTACATGCCCACCTTCCTGAAGGGCAAGCAGCTCAACTTCACCATCGGCGAGGCGCTCATCGTCACCGCCTGCAGCCTCGTGGTCATCTGCATCGCCATCCCCTTCATGGGCGCGCTGTCTGACCGTGTGGGACGCAAGAAGGTCATCGCCGGCTCCGCGATCGCCATGGCAATCGTCGGCATCCCCGCCTACGCCCTGATCGCCACCGGTGAGATGGGCCTGGCCATCCTGGGCGCCTGCATCATGGCAGTGGTCTTCGCAGGCCACACCGCCGTGATCCACATCCTGATCGTTGAACTGTTCCCCACCCGGGTCCGGTACTCCGCCTACGGCCTGGGCTACAACATCTCCTCGGCACTCTTCGGTGGCACCGCCCCGCTGCTGATGACCTGGCTCATTTCCTCCACCGGCAACATCTACATGCCCGCTTTCTACGCCGTGATCACGGCACTGGGCACCCTCGCCGCCGTCAGCACGGTCAAGGACCGGGCGCACCTGCCCCTCCGCGACGCCTAAACCACCACCCATCCGAACAGCAGTGCACTGCCCCCACCGGCAGTGCACTGCACCAATTGCGGGGCATCAACTGCGCTGCACCCTCAGGAGACTTCCATGCCTTTTTCAGATTATTCAACTGCCCTCGTCACGGGCGCGTCCACCGGCATGGGCGCCGCGATCGCCGGGCGCCTCGCCAAGCGGGGACTCACGGTCCACGCCCTCGCCCGCAACGAGGAGCGCCTCAACGAATTGGCAGACAAGACCGGCGCGGTTCCCCACGTCGTCGACCTGACCGACACCGCAGCGCTGGCTGCCGCCGTCGGCGATCTTGAAGTGGATGTCCTGGTGAACTGCGCCGGGGTGTCCCGGCCTGGAAACATCCTGGACTCCAGCGAGAGCGACATCGACGAACTCGTGGACGTCAACCTGCGCGGCCTGCTCCAGCTGACCAGGCTGGTGCTTCCGGGCATGGTGGAGCGGGACCGCGGACACGTCATCAACATCAGCTCCATCGCCGGGGTCTACAACTTCTACGGCCACACGGTCTACCACGCGACCAAGGCGGCAGTGCACCAGGTCTCCCGGCAGCTGCGCAACGACACGGTGGGCAAGCGCATCCGTGTCACCGAAATCTGCCCCGGACGCGTCGAAACGGAGATCTTCGGCCGCAACATGGGCGGCACTCCCGAGGCCATGGAGGAGGCGTGGAAGACGTACTACGAGGGCTACGAATCGCTGACCACGGACGACATCGTCAACGCGATGGACTACGCGATCGAAACACCCCGCCACGTGAACGTGGGCATGCTCGAACTCATGCCCACCTTCCAGGTCCCCGGCGGCCTCACCTTCGACCGCCGCTAGCCGCACGCCACCCACCAGACCCCACGATTGATAGGTTCTTCGATGCAAACAGTCCGTACCGTCAGTTTCCCCGACCGGCAACTGCTCGCCGATCTCTCACCCCTTCCCGAAGGGCTGAGGGGAGTGGTCTGGGACCTGAAGGCGGATCCCGACGGCGGGACGCTCAGTGAGATCGATGGCGTCATCCTCCCGTACATCGACGCCTCCGCCGTGCTGGGCTCCCTTGCGCGCGTCCCGAACCTGAAGTACGTGCAGACGCAGTCCACCGGATACGACGGCGTGATCGAGGCCGCCGGTCCGGCGGCCGGCGTGGCCAGCGCCTCCGGCGTCCACGCCGCCGCGACCGCGGAACTTGCCGTCGGGCTGATCCTGGCGAAACTGCGGGGCATCGACCAGGCCGTCCGCGATTCGCAGTACGGGCTGTGGCGGCCGGAGCGGCGCCAGTCCCTGGCGGACCGGCGGGTGCTGCTCGTGGGAGTCGGCGGGATCGGGCATGAAATTGCCCGCCGCCTGGAGCCCTTCGAGGTCACGGTCACCCGGGTGGGGAGTGCTGCCCGCACCGACGAATACGGCGTGGTTCACGCGTCCGCGGACCTGCCCGCGCTCGCCGCCACGCACGACATCCTCGTTTCCGTGCTGCCCCTAAACCAGCAGACCCACCAGCTGATCGGCGAAGAGGTCCTCGCCGCCCTCCCGGACGGTGCCCTGGTGGTGAACGTGGGCCGCGGCTCCGTGGTGGACACGGCTGCCCTGACCAAGGAAGTTCTGTCTGGCCGCCTGCAGTGCGCGCTCGACGTCGTTGATCCCGAGCCGCTGCCTCAGGACCACCCGCTGTGGTCCACTCCGAACGCACTGATCACCCCTCACATCGGCGGCAATGCGTCGGCGTTCCAGCCCAGGATCCGCAGGCTCCTGCGGAAGCAGCTCGAAGCCCTCGCGGCGGGAGAGGCTCCCGCCAACCTGGTGCAGAAAGGCCCCTTCGCATGAGTGCACTTTTTGACCTGACGGGGCGTGTTGCCCTGGTGACCGGTTCGAGCCGGGGGATCGGCAATGCGCTGGCGCGGGCGCTGGCGGATGCCGGCGCGACGGTGGTGCTGAACGGCATCAATACTGAACGGCTGAAAGCTGCTGAGGCTGCGATGGCGGCCGGGTACCCGCCGGGGCGGGTGCACAGTTGCGCGTTCGATGTCACCAGCGATACTGAGGCTGCGCGGGGTGTTGCGTGGGTGGAGGAGAACGTGGGGCCGCTGGAGGTCCTGGTGAACAATGCGGGGATCCAGCACCGGGTGCCGATGCTGGAGTTGGACGTGGCGGACTGGGAGCGGGTGATTTCCACGGACCTGACCAGCGCGTTTTTGGTGGGGCGTGAGGCGGCGCGGGTCATGATCCCGCGCGGCCGGGGGAAGATCATCAATATCTGTTCGGTGCAGACCGATCTCGCCCGCCCGACCATCGCCCCGTATATCGCGGCGAAGGGCGGGCTGCGGAACCTGACCCGGGCGATGACCGCGGAGTGGGCCGGGTCCGGGCTGCAGATCAACGGGATCGCCCCGGGCTACATCCATACCGAGATGACGCAGAACCTGGTCGATGACGAGGACTTCAATTCCTGGATCCTGGGCCGGACCCCGGCGCACCGGTGGGGGACCGTGCAGGATCTGGCCGGGCCCGCGGTGTGGCTGGCCTCGGACGGCTCGGACTTCGTGAACGGGCAGACCATCTTCATTGACGGCGGAATGACGGTGGTGGTCTGATGGGCGGCCTTCATCAACTTCCTGCCAGCGGCCCGGCCGTGGTGGCGCACGCCGCGGGCGACCTCCGCATCGAAGACGTGCCCGTTTCGGCGCCCGGTGCCGACGAGGCGGTCGTCGAAGTCCGCTACGGCGGTATCTGCGGCTCGGACCTGCACTACTGGCTGCACGGCGCCGCCGGCGAATCCATCCTCCGCGCGCCCCTGGTGCTCGGGCACGAAATTTCCGGGACCGTGATTCAGGCCGCGGCAGACGGCACCGGACCGGTGGCCGGCACCCCGGTTGCCGTTCATCCGGCCACGCCCGGGCCCGGTGCGGCGCGGTATCCGGCGGACCGGCCCAATCTGTCCCCGGGCTGCACGTATCTGGGCAGCGCCGCCCGCTATCCGCACACCGACGGCGCGTTCAGCCGTTACGTGAACCTGCCGGCGCGGATGCTGCGCGCGCTGCCGGGAGGCCTCAG